>NZ_CP113524.1:2195000-2515000 GCF_026723765.1 Lacrimispora xylanolytica | reverse complement strand
TGGATATATGATAAGCCCCTTATTATGGGCAAAGGTTAAGAGAGGCTTAAGTGCCGGTCGTGTACAGTCCGTGGCACTGCGGCTCATCTGTGACCGGGAGGAAGAAATCAATGCATTTATTCCCGAAGAGTATTGGAATCTGGATGCCCAGTTAAAGCAGGACGGAAGCAAGAAGATGCTGACTGCGAAATTTTACGGCGATAAGAGCGGAAAGCTTCCCATTCGTAATAAAAAGGAATTGGATGTGATTCTTAAGGGACTTGAGAATCAGACCTATGAAGTGGAAGAGGTAAAGAATGGAGAAAGAGTTAAAAAAGCTCCCATTCCCTTTACAACCAGTACGCTTCAGCAGGAAGCTTCCAAGGTACTTAATTTTTCTACTCAAAAAACCATGCGTCTTGCACAGCAGCTTTATGAAGGTGTTGAGATAGCTGGTCATGGAACCGTAGGTCTTATTACTTATCTTCGAACAGATTCTACCAGAATCGCAGAAGAAGCGGATACAGCAGCAAGAGAGTACATTGAAAAGCAGTATGGCAGCCAGTATGTGGCACAGGGAGAGCAGAGCAAGAAAACAAACGCAAAGATCCAGGATGCTCACGAGGCAATCCGTCCAACTGACATTGCACTTACACCAGTTATGGTAAAGGAATCGTTGCAGAGAGACTTGTTCCGGCTTTACCAGCTGATCTGGAAGCGCTTTGCGGCCAGCCGTATGCAGCCGGCTGTTTACCAGACAACTTCTGTGAAAGTAGGAGCCGGAGAGTATTTGTTTACACTTTCTGCATCCAAGCTTTCTTTTGATGGATTCATGTCTGTGTATGTACAGGAAGATGATAAAGAGGATGCCAATGTCTTATTAGGGAATCTGGAAAAGGGAAGTATTTTAAAGCTTGAAAATCTTGAGCATGGACAGCATTTTACCCAGCCGCCTGCGCATTTTACTGAGGCTTCTTTAGTAAAGGCAATGGAAGAACAGGGAATAGGCCGTCCAAGTACCTATGCACCTACCATCACCACAATCATTGCGAGACGGTATGTGGCTAAGGAGAATAAGAATCTTTATGTAACAGAGTTAGGGGAAGTTGTTAATAGTATGATGAAGCAAAGTTTCCCCAGTATTGTAGATATTACATTCACCGCGAATCTGGAATATCTCCTTGATAAAGTGGGAGATGGTTCGGTCCAGTGGAAGACGGTTGTAAAGAATTTTTATCCGGATTTAAAGGAAGCGGTAGACAAAGCTCTTGTGGAGCTGGAATCTGTGACCATTGCAGATGAAGTGACAGAGGAAATTTGTGAGCTGTGCGGCCGTAATATGGTCATCAAATACGGTCCTCATGGTAAGTTCCTTGCCTGTCCTGGATTTCCGGAGTGTAAGAACACTAAGCCATATCTGGAGAAGGTTGGAGTTCCATGCCCTAAATGCGGTAAGGAAGTCGTAATCAAGAAGACGAAAAAAGGCAGAGTCTTCTATGGCTGTGAAGCCAATCCCGATTGTGATTTCATGTCATGGCAAAAACCTTCCACGCAGAAATGTCCAAAGTGTGGAGCTTACATGGTTGAAAAAGGAAATAAATTGCTTTGTTCCAATGAGCAGTGTGGATTTAGCACGGATAAATAGCAAAAATGGAAAATTATTAAGAAAATCGAAAATCTTCAAAAAACTATTGTTATTTGAGCATAATAATGTTAATATTTATACATTAGAGATATATTTTGGATTTTCACACAAATTCATAAGGAGGTTTTCGGCTATGAGCGTACAGTTGTTGGACAAAACTAGAAAAATTAACAAATTATTGCATAACAACAATTCGCATAAGGTAGTATTTAACGATATCTGTGAAGTGCTGACCGAGATCCTGAATTCGAATATTCTTGTAATCAGCAAGAAGGGAAAGGTGCTTGGCGTAGGCCTGTCACCGGACATCGATGAGATTCAGGAACTGATTGCAGATCAGGTCGGCGGTTATGTAGATATTATGCTGAATGAGCGCCTTCTCAGCATTCTGTCAACAAAAGAAAATGTTAATTTGGAGACGCTGGGATTTACTGGCGATAATATTAGAAAATATCAGGCGATTATAACACCGATTGATATTGCAGGTGAAAGACTTGGAACTCTTTTCATTTACAAAAAGGATTCTCAGTATGACATTGATGATATCATTTTAAGTGAGTACGGCACTACGGTGGTAGGCCTTGAGATGATGCGGTCCGTCAATGAAGAAAATGCAGAAGAGACCAGAAAAGTACAGATTGTAAAATCTGCTATCAGTACATTATCCTTTTCTGAACTGGAAGCAATTACCCATATTTTTGAGGAATTGGATGGGAACGAAGGAATACTTGTTGCAAGTAAAATTGCTGACCGTGTAGGAATTACCCGTTCCGTTATCGTTAATGCCCTTCGCAAGTTTGAAAGTGCCGGCGTTATTGAATCCAGATCATCTGGTATGAAGGGAACTTACATCAAAGTTTTAAATGACGTGGTTTTTGAAGAGCTAAGAGCGATTAAAGCAGGAACCGTTAAGAGTATGACAGAGCGCAGAGAATTAAAAGATTTATAAAAATATTTAGAAAAAAGGAGCGGACAAAAATCTGCTCTTTTTTTCTGAATTAGCCAGCACAGCTCTCTTTTTCAGGCGTTAAGTACAAAAAACTACTTGCATCGTGTAGAAAATTATGCTATACTGGCTAAGCTTAATAAAAAACACGTCTGCGGATTTCTGTGGAAGGTGCCTGATAAGGGTCTCCCAGGGAGCATGAGAAACGGACGGAAGTAAAACCAATGGAGGTAATAACATGAGCGTTATTTCAATGAAGCAGCTTTTAGAAGCTGGCGTACACTTTGGTCATCAGACCAGAAGATGGAACCCTAAGATGGCTCCTTACATTTACACAGAGAGAAATGGTATCTACATTATCGACTTACAGAAATCTGTAGTTAAAGTAGACGAAGCTTACAAAGCAATCTCTGATATTGCTAACGAAGGCGGTAAGATTCTTTTCGTTGGTACAAAGAAGCAGGCTCAGGATGCAATCAAATCTGAGGCAGAGCGTTGCGGAATGTACTTTGTTAACGAGAGATGGCTTGGCGGTATGCTGACAAACTTCAAGACAATTCAGTCCAGAGTTGCCAGATTAAAAGAAATTGAGACTATGTCTCAGGACGGTACATTTGAAGTACTTCCTAAGAAAGAAGTTATCGCTCTTAAGAAAGAGTGGGAGAAATTAGAGAAGAACTTAGGCGGAATCAAAGACATGAAGAAGATTCCGGATGCGATTTTTGTCGTTGATCCTAAGAAGGAAAGAATCTGCGTACAGGAAGCTCATACACTGGGTATTCCATTAATCGGTATCGCTGATACAAACTGTGATCCTGAGGAACTCGATTTCGTGATCCCAGGTAACGATGATGCGATCAGAGCTGTTAAGTTAATTGTGTCTAAGATGGCTGACGCAGTAATCGAAGCAAACCAGGGCGAGGCAGTAGCTGAGGAAGCAGAAGCGGCTCAGGATATGGAAGAGACTGTGGAAGCTTAATAATTCAGGCGATTGAATGCTTCGACCTGCTTTGAGAAGCGGGTCGGAGCATTTTTTACTGGAAAAAAACCCAGTAATTTAATGTGGACTATTAATCATGAAATGATATATTGATATATATATGGAGGGCGAATAAATGGCAGCAATTACAGCTGGAATGGTAAAAGAATTAAGAGAGATGACCGGTGCAGGTATGATGGATTGCAAGAAGGCTCTTGCAGAAACTGATGGCAACATGGACAAGGCAGTTGAGTTCTTAAGAGAAAAAGGACTTGCAGCAGCTTCTAAGAAAGCTGGCAGAATTGCAGCAGAAGGTATCGTTGCTACGATTGTAAGTGAAGATGGAAAATCTGCAGCAATCGTTGAAGTAAACAGCGAGACAGACTTCGTTGCTAAGAATGCTCAGTTCCAGACATATGTTGCTGATGTTGCAGCACAGGCACTGGCTTCTGAATCCAAAGATATGGAAGCATTCCTTGCTGAAACATGGGCAAAAGATACTTCTTTAACAGTAGAGCAGATGTTATCCAGCCAGATCGCAGTTATCGGCGAGAACATGAACATCAGAAGATTTGAGAAAATCACAACGGATGGCGTTGTTGTTGATTATATCCATGGCGGCGGAAGAATCGGCGTTTTAATCGAGGCAAGTGCAGAAGTTGTTAACGATACCGTAAAAGAAGCTTTAAAGAATATTGCAATGCAGATTGCAGCATTAACTCCAAAGTATGTTAGAAGAGATGAGATTTCACAGGAATTCATCGATCATGAAACTGAAATTTTAAAAGTTCAGGCTAAGAATGAAAATCCAGACAAGCCAGACAGCATTATTGATAAGATGATTGTTGGACGTCTGAATAAAGAATTAAAAGAGTTCTGTCTGGTTGATCAGGCTTATGTAAAAGATGGAGATTTAACTGTTGCTAAATATTTAGAGCAGGTTTCTAAAGAAGTTGGCGGCAAGGTAGATGTGAAGAAGTTCGTACGTTTTGAAACTGGTGAGGGTCTTGAAAAGAAAGAAGACAATTTCGCTGAAGAAGTTGCGAGACAGATGCAGTAACCTTAACAGGATTCAGGGGGGAATCCCATGGGTATCCATGGGATTTTTCTATTAAAACAGTGTCCGTTTACCATTAACAAATGTTTCCATATTGTACGGACATCACAATACCAAAGGAGTTGACGAAAGTGGCTAAGTATATTATTAAGCGAATCGCTATGGCGATTGTAACAATCTTTGCAGTTGCAACGGTTACATTCTTTGTCATGAATATGGTCCCAGGCGGTCCCTTCATGTCTGAGAAAGCAATCAGCCCACAGGCTCAGGCCGCATTAAATGAAAAATATGGCCTTGATAAACCGTTAAGTGAACAGTATATCACTTATATGTCAGATCTTCTGCATGGAGATTTGGGATTAAGCGTAAAGCAGCGTGGACGTACTGTTAATATGATCATCGCAACAAAGTTCCCGGTATCTGCTAAAATTGGCGGTATGGCTATTCTGACCGCTGTTCTTATTGGTGTTCCTCTTGGAAGTATTGCAGCTTTTAAGCGTGGAACTCCTGTCGATAATGTAATCATTATATTCAGTACCTGCGGCATTGCCGTTCCTAGCTTCGTGGTTTGTACCGTTCTCATGTATGTATTAAGTTTAAAACTGGGGCTCTTGCCCACGTTTGGATTGACCTCGTGGAAAAACTATATCATGCCGGTAATGGCTCTGTCCTTTTATCCGTCATCCTATATTGCGCGCCTCATGCGTTCCTCCATGCTTGATGTTATGGGACAGGATTATATGAGAACTGCCCGTGCAAAAGGTCTTTCCCAGCTGGTCAGCATCTTTAAGCATGCACTTCGTAATGCGATTCTTCCGGTTGTTACATATTTAGGACCACTTTTGGCCTATACCGTAACAGGAAGTTTCATTGTTGAGAAAATATTTACCATCCCTGGCTTAGGATCTGAGTTTATTGGTTCGATTACTGGTCGTGATTATCCTCTTATTATGGGTACCACTATTTTCCTTGCTACTTTGATGGTTATCATGAACGTGCTAGTCGACGTTGCTTATAAATTCATTGACCCACGTATCAATCTGAAATAAGAGAAAGGAGAAAGAGGATGCCAAAGAATAAAATGTCATTACAGCTTAATGTGGAAGACTTTCTCCCTGCAAGCGATGCGGAAAAAGAAAGCTTAACAGTCATGCGGAAAAGTGTCGGATTCTGGAAGGATGGAATCAGACGTTTAAAAAAGAATAAAATCGCTATGGTCAGTGTTTTTGTTATTCTATTAGTATTTATCCTGTCATTTGCTGTACCACAGTTTTATCCATACAGCTATGAGCAGCAGATAAGGGGAAGTGAGAATCTTGCCCCTATGCAGTATTCCCAGAAAGAATTACAGGCAATCGATGCAGGAGAAAGTGTATTCCCTCACATTTTGGGAACCGATAATCTTGGTAGAGATTATGCGGTCCGCGTTATGATGGGGAGCCGTGTTTCTCTGATTGTAGGTTTGGTTGCTTCCTGTATTATCCTTTTGATTGGATCTCTTTACGGCTCCATCGCCGGTTTCTTTGGAGGCTGGGTGGATATGATTATGATGCGTATTGTTGATATGATTTATACAGTACCAGATATATTAATCATTGTACTTCTATCGGTTGCCTTTGACCAACCCTTAAAGGCTTTGGCACAAAAACCGGGATTTCAGTGGATTCAGGTCATTGGTGTAAACTTAATCAGTATCTTTGTGGTTTTCGCACTTCTTTACTGGGTAGGTATGGCACGTATTGTAAGAAGCCAGATTCTTATTTTAAAGGAGCAGGAGTATGTAACGGCAGCAAGAGCTCTCGGAGCTTCCAGCGGTCATATCATTAAAAAGCACCTTCTTACCAACTGTATCGGTACTTTGATCGTTACAACAACTCTGCAGATTCCGTCTTCTATTTTTACGGAAAGCTTTTTAAGTTTCCTTGGTCTTGGCGTTGCTGCACCTATGCCATCTCTGGGAAGTCTTGCAAGTGCCGCTTTAAACGGTCTTCAGAGCTATCCTCACCGCTTATTTGCGCCAGCAATCATGATTTCAGTCATTATTTTAAGTTTCAATCTCTTAGGTGATGGCCTTCGTGATGCATTTGACCCGAAACTGAAAGATTAAAGGAGGAGAGAACTGATGAGTGAGTATTTAGTTAATATTGAAAATGAACGTCTTTCTTTCTTTACTCCGGCAGGGGAAGTTAAGGCTTTAAATAATGTGTCCCTTCATTTACGTGAAGGAGAAGTTCTTGGCATCGTAGGTGAGTCAGGTTCTGGTAAATCTGTAACCGCATATAGCTTAATGGGACTTACTGCTTATCCAGGACGTCTGATTGGAGGATCTCTTCAGTTTAACGGTCATCAGATTGATCAGATGACAGAGAAGGAAATGAGAAAAATCAGAGGTAATGAGATCTCTATCATTTTCCAGGATCCGATGACCAGCTTAAATCCTGTATACACTATAGGAAATCAGATCTGTGAAGTAATCATGCTTCATACAGATAAGAATAAAACTCAGGCCAATGAGCGTGCAAAAGAATTATTGACTCTGGTTGGCATCAATGAACCGGAAAAACGTTTAAAGCAGTATCCTCACGAATTATCCGGTGGTATGCGTCAGCGTGTTATGATTGCCATTGCCTTGGCTTGTGAACCAAAGCTTTTGATTGCTGATGAGCCGACAACTGCTCTTGACGTAACCATTCAGGCTCAGATTCTGGAATTGATGATGGAATTAAAAGAAAAGCTTGGTATGGCTATCATTATGATTACTCATGACCTTGGTGTGGTTGCTAATATGTGCGACCGTATTGCGGTTATGTATGCTGGAAAAGTAATAGAGTATGGCGATGCCAACGATATTTTCTATAATCCAAGCCACGAATATACAAAAGGTCTGATTCGAAGCATTCCTAAGCTGACAGAAAAAGAGCACAACAAGCTTGTGCCAATTGAAGGAAGCCCTGTGGATATGTTAAATCCTCCTGCTGGCTGTCCTTTCGCGCCAAGATGCAGAGCTTGTATGAAGATCTGTCTGCGTGAGATGCCGCCATATACGGATGTTTCAGATATACATTACAGTGCCTGCTGGCTTCTGCAGAAACAGGAGTTTGAAAAACAACAGGCTCAGAAGGGAGATGCATGATGGACAATAAGTATCTTGTAGAAGTTCAGAATTTACAGCAGTATTTCCCGGTTGCCGGTGGCAAAATGTTTGAGAAAAAAGTTGTAAAAGCTGTTGATAACGTATCCTTTGGAATTAAAAAGGGAGAAACACTTGGACTTGTAGGTGAGTCTGGTTGTGGTAAGACCACTACTGGCCGTACTCTGCTTCGTCTTCATGAGCCGACATCCGGAAAGATCCTTTTTGACGGAAAGGACATAACAAAAGTAAATATGCTTCCTTACCGCCGGAAGATGCAGATCGTTTTCCAGGATCCTTATGCCAGTCTGGATCCCCGTATGACAGTAGGTGATATTATTGGTGAAGCCATTGATATTCATCGTCTGGCTGCCAATAAAAAAGACCGTCAGGAGCAGATTATCTCTGTTCTATCTACCGTAGGCCTTAACTCAGAGCATGCGAATCGTTATCCCCACGAGTTTTCCGGCGGACAGCGTCAGCGTGTTGGTATTGCAAGAGCCCTGGCAGTAGATCCTCAGTTTATCGTCTGTGATGAGCCTGTATCAGCTTTGGATGTTTCCATTCAGGCTCAGGTTGTTAACATGTTTGAACAGCTTCAGGAGGAGCGTGGACTTACTTATTTATTCATTGCCCATGATCTTTCTATCGTTAAGCATATCTCTAACCGGATCGGTGTTATGTATCTTGGAAAGATGGTAGAGCTTGCGGACAGCTATGAGCTTACATTCCACAGCCTTCATCCGTATACAAAGAGCTTAATTTCTGCGATTCCCATTGCCGACCCTGAGCTCAGCAGAAAATCCAATCGAATTGTATTGGAAGGAGATGTGCCAAGCCCTGTAAATCCGCCATCTGGATGTCGATTCAGAACACGCTGCCCTTATGCAGATGAACTCTGTGCTGCTCAGGAACCAGAGTGGAAAGAGGTTACATCCGGTCATTATGCGGCTTGTCATCATTTAGATAAAGTGAACTAAAAATTCATTGCTATTTTCCCATAGTTATGATATGCTAGAACATAAATCAGCGCAGTAGCCGAGTAAAGTGTTACTGCGCTGATAATGAATACTTTTATAGGAGGAAAAACTATGAAAAAAATGTCACTTGTATTGGCTGCCGTTATGGCAACAGGCATGATTCTTACCGCTTGCGGCGGAAGTAAATCTACTCAGCCAACAACTGGTGCAGCTACCAGCGCAGCAAACGGAGAAACGACCGCACCAGCAGAAGGGAATTCCAAAGGGCTTGATCTTGCAGTTCAGATTGGACCAGATCCGGAGACAATCGATCCTGCTTTAAATAGTGCGGTTGATGGTGGAAACATGATTCTTCATGCATTCGAGACATTGCTGTCTGTAGATTCTGAGAACAAGATCGTACCAGGTCAGGCAGAGTCTTTTGATGTATCTGAAGACGGATTAACTTATACCTTCCACCTTCGCAAAGGGTTAAAGTGGAGCGATGGCACACCTTTAACAGCAAATGATTTTGTTTACTCATGGAAGAGACTGGCTGATCCTAAGACAGCAGCACCATATGCAGGAGATATGCTTGGATATGTAAAGGGATACGATGAAGCAGCAGCTGGAAATCTTGATGCTCTTGGTCTTTCCGCACCGGATGAAAATACATTTGTAGTAGAATTATCTGCTCCTTGTGTTTATTTCTCTAAACTTGTAACACATGGCTCCATGGTTCCTGTTGAAAAGGCTACTGTAGAAGCTAATGGTGATCAGTGGACTTTAAAGCCAGAAACTTATGTATCTAATGGTCCTTTAAAGATGATCGAGTGGGTTCCAGGATCTCACATTACATTCGCTAAGAATGAAAATTACTGGGATGCAGATAAGGTAACCTTAAATACTCTTAAGTTCATTCTTATGGAAGACGGAAATGCTGCTTACAGTGCTTACCAGACAGGTGAAGTTTCCATGATCAAGACTGTTCCTACAGAAGAAGTTCCAGGTCTGAAAGGAAAAGAAGATTTCCATGTAGAACCTATCATGGGTACCTACTACCTTGATTTCCAGAACCAGAAAGAGCCATTTAACAATCCTGATGTTCGTATGGCATTAAGCCTTGCAATCGATAGAGATTACGTTGCTAACACAGTAATGCAGGGAACTTATATGCCTGCTACTAACTTTGTTGGACCTGGTATTTCTGATGTAGAGCCAGGAAGCTTCTTTGAAGATGAAACAAGAAAGCTTAACGGCAAAGATTTCTTTGATTTAAAGAATCATGATGCAGATGTAGCAAAAGCAAAAGAACTTCTTGCAAAAGCTGGTTATCCAGATGGTCAGGGCTTCCCGACAATTGAATATATGATTAATGATTCCGGTTACCACAAACCAGTTGCTGAGTATTTACAGAGCTGCTGGAAAGAAGTACTTAACATTAATGTAGATATCAAAGTTGTTGAGTGGGCAACCTTTACACCAACCCGTCGTGCTGGTGATTATCAGGTAGCTCGTGATGGTTGGGTTTACGATTATGATGATCCTTCCAACATGCTGAACTTAATGATGGCTTCAAGCGGTAACAACAATGCGAAGTACAGCAATCCAGAACTTGATAAGCTGTTAGACGAAGCAAACACAACTGCAGATGAAAAAGAACATTACTCAAAGCTTCACGAAGCTGAGAATATGATTCTGAAAGATGCGGCAATTGCTCCAGTTGCTTATTACACTGATTTCTGGTTACAGAATCCGAAATTAAAAGGAACATGGCATTCTCCATACGGCTACTGGTTCTTCCAGTATGCTACTATGGACTAAGAATAAAAGTCTTACAAAGAACAGTCAGGAAGTATTTCCTGGCTGTTTTTTTGTGTCTCAAATCTCAGGATTAAATGATACTTTAGTAATAATTGAACAATTAAATCTATATTTTATTGATTTAATTGTTCTTATATGATATCCTGTAAAAAATTGGTAAAACATTTAGCAATATCATGGGATGCCAATATTATGATATTTATAGGAGGATGAGCTATGAAAAAGAAGTCACTTTTTTTAGTTGCGGTAATGGTATCCAGCCTTATTCTTTCTGCTTGCGGTGGGAATAAAGCGGCTGAACCATCAAAGGGCGCAACTTCAGCAGCAAACGGGGAAACAACTGCTCCGAAGGGCGGAACTGCAGGTCTTGATCTCGCAGTACAGGTTGGACCAGACCCTGAAACCATTGATCCTGCCTTAAACAGTGCAGCTGACAGTGCCAACATGATTATGCATGCCTTTGAAACACTGTTGATTGTAGACAAGGATAATAAGATTGTACCGGGACAAGCAGAATCTTATGAGGTGTCAGATGACGGGCTTACTTATACCTTTCATTTGCGTGATGGTTTAAAGTGGAGTGATGGTACTCCCTTAACTGCAAACGACTTCGTTTTCTCATGGAAACGGCTTTCAGATCCTAATGTTGCAGCTCCATATGGAGAAGATATGTTAGGATATGTAAAGGGGTATCAGGAGGCCGCAGCTGGAAATATCGACGCTCTTGGCGTTTCCGCGCCGGATGATAAAACCTTTGTAGTAGAGTTATCTGTTCCCTGCGTGTATTTTATAAAGATTGTAACTCATGCAACCATGGTTCCTGTACAGAAGACGTCTGTAGAGGCTAACGGGGAGCAGTGGAGTTTAAAGCCTGAAACTTATATTTCTAATGGTCCCTTAAAGATGATTGAGTGGGTTCCAGGTTCTCATGTCACTTTTGCTAAGAACGATAATTACTGGAACGCAGATAAAGTTACTATTAATACTTTGAAATTTGTTTTAATGGAAGATGCTAACGCAGCTTACAGTGCATACCGGACTGGAGAAGTGGCTATGATTAAGGATGTTCCTACAGAGGAAATTCCTTCTCTTCAGGGCAATGAGGAATTTCATGTAGCACCTAACGTTGGAGTTTCTTATTTAGATTTTAATAATCAGAAAGAGCCTTTTACTAATCCGGATGTCCGTAAAGCTCTGAGTCTGGCCATTGACCGGGATTATGTATCAAATACAGTCATGCAGGGAATCGGCGCTCCTGCAGGAAACTTTGTACCTCAAGGTGTCAGTGATGCGGAAAGCGGAACTTATTTTGAGGATGTGACCAGGAAAAATAACGGCGGAGATTTCTTTAATATTAAAAATCATGAAGAAGATTTAAAAAAGGCTAAGGAGCTTCTTGCAAAAGCTGGATATCCTGATGGAAAGGGATTTCCGGTAGTTGAATATATGACCAATGATGCAGGTCATAATAAGGCAGTGGCAGAGTATTTACAGAACTGCTGGAAGGAACTTGGCGTTAACATGGACATTAAAATCGTGGAATGGGGAACCTTTGCACCAACCCGCCGTGCAGGAGATTATCTCACAGCACGGGATGCATGGAGTCTTGATTATGATGATCCTTCCAATCTGCTGAACTTATTGAAATCAACAAGTGGTAATAATAGTGCTCAGTATAAGAACCCAGAACTTGATAAACTGCTTGATGAAGCCAATGCTACTCTCGATGTAAAAGAGCATTATGCAAAACTTCATGAAGCAGAAAATATGATTCTTGAAGATGCAGCGATTGCTCCGCTTAACTATAGAAATGAATTCTGGTTACAGAATACAAAGTTAAAAGGAACATGGTATTCCCCATTTGGTTACTGGTTCTTCCAGTATGCTACCATGGAATAAGAGAAAAAATTGATATGAGATGCCCGGGAATTTATTTCCCGGGTTTTTTGCGGGGAAATACCTCTTTCCAACCTTCTAAAAGTATGCTATAATCTTTTAAGACAATACAAAAGTACAGGAGAGTTAAGGTTATGAATCCAAGACGTGTATTATTAAAACTCAGCGGTGAGGCTCTTGCCGGAGCAGAGAAGACCGGCTATGATGAGTCTACGGTGAAAGAAGTTGCACGGCAGGTTAAGATATCCGTTGATGCAGGCGTCCAGGTGGGCATTGTTATCGGCGGAGGGAACTTCTGGAGAGGAAGAACCAGTAATGCCATTGACAGAACGAAGGCGGACCAGATCGGAATGCTGGCTACTATCATGAACTGTATTTATGTTTCGGAGATTTTCCGGAATGAGGGGATGGGCGCTGAGATCTTGACACCTTTTTCATGTGGTTCCATGACAGAGCTTTTTTCCAAAGACAGAGCCAATAAGTATTTTGCAGAGGGTAAGGTAGTATTCTTTGCCGGCGGAACCGGTCATCCTTATTTCTCTACGGATACTGGAATTGCACTGCGTGCGATTGAGATGGAAGCAGACTGTATTCTTCTGGCTAAGGCCATAGATGGTGTATATGACAGCGATCCTAAGATCAATCCCAATGCTGTAAAGTATGATAAGATTACAATTCAGGAAGTAATAGATAAGCAGCTTGGAGTGATTGATCTGACTGCTTCCATTATGTGTATGGAAAATAAGATGCCGCTTGCGGTATTCAGCTTGAATGAAAAAGATGGCATTGCCAATGCCATGCAGGGAAAAATAAACGGTACGATTGTTACCGCATAACCAGGAGGACGATATGCAGGAAATTTTACAGGTTTACGACGAGAAGATGAATAAGACATTAAAAGCACTGGAGAATGATTTTATGGCCATTCGTGCTGGACGTGCCAATCCTCATGTGTTGGACAGAATAAGAGTTGATTACTACGGTACGCCAACTCCCCTTCAGCAGGTTGGTAATGTTACCATTCCAGAAGCACGTATGATTATAATCCAGCCATGGGAAAAGAGCTTGTTAAAGGCCATTGAGAAAGCGATTCTTACTTCTGATTTAGGCATTAATCCAACAAATGACGGAAACGTAATTCGTCTTGTATTCCCAGAGCTTACAGAGGAACGCAGAAAAGAGCTGGTGAAGGATGTGAAAAAGAAGGGCGAGAATGCAAAGATCGCTATCCGCAATATCCGCCGCGATGCCAATGATGCGTTTAAGAAGCAGTTAAAGGCAGAGGAGATATCTGAGGACGAGCAGGCTGATGCAGAAGATAAGATCCAGAAGTTAACAGATAAGATGATCGCGCAGATCGATAAAGCGATTGATGAGAAGTCTAAAGATCTTCTTACGGTATAAAATTTTGAACAGGGGGGCAGGCTTTTTGCCTGTCCTGTTTTGTGTTTTATAAGGAGCGATTTAAAATGGAAGATAAGATACAGGGAATGGTGATACCAGAGCATGTTGCTATCATATTAGATGGGAATGGCAGGTGGGCCAAGAAAAGAGGACTTCCCAGAAGTTTGGGACATAAAGAAGGCTGTGTGACTGTAGAGAAAACAGTTGAGGATGCAGCCAGACTTGGAATTAAATATTTAACGGTATATGGTTTTTCCACTGAGAACTGGAAGCGTTCTTCTGACGAGGTGGGAGCGCTGATGCAGCTTTTTCGATACTACATGGTGAGACTGTTAAAGGTTGCAAAATCCAATAATGTTCGTGTTAAGATGATTGGTGATCGGGAACGATTTGATCAGGATATTGTGGAAGGTCTTAACAAGCTGGAGAGGGAGACAAAAGACAATACTGGCCTGACTTTTGTGATAGCAGTAAATTACGGCGGCCGTGATGAGATCGTCCGCGCAGCTAAAAAAGCTATGAAAGATGTGAGAGATGGAAAGATATTGCCGGAAGATATGGATGAGAAGCTGTTTCAGTCTTATCTGGATACCGCTGAGGTACCAGATCCTGATTTGTTAATTCGTACCAGCGGGGAATTAAGGCTGTCTAATTATCTGTTATGGCAGCTTGCCTATACGGAGCTCTATGTTACTGATTGCTATTGGCCTGATTTTAATATGGAAGAAATGAAAAAGGCAATTGCGGCGTACAATAACAGGGAACGAAGATTCGGGGGAGTAAAGTGATTCAGGGGGAGGTAACGCGATGTTTACGATCAGACTCATAAGCGGTATAATACTTGTGCTGATTGCTCTTTTAACAGTGGGCAGCGGAGGGATTTTGCTGTTTGTAACGACCGTTTCCATTTCTCTCATCGGTTTGTTTGAATTGTATCGCGTGATGAAGATACAACGAAACTTATTGGGGTATATGGGATATTTGGCAGTAATCGCTTATTATGGATTGCTGTGGTTTCATATGGAAGACAAGATGCTTTTATTATCAGTAGGATTTTTGATGATTCTTATGAGCATCTATGTGTTTGCTTTCCCTAAATTTCAGCTGGAAGAGGTGTCGGTAGCTTTTTTAGGTTTATTCTATGTCGCTGTGATGCTTTCTTATTTATATCAGGTCAGATCTATGGAAGATGGAAAGTACCTGGTGTGGCTGGTATTTTTAAGCTCTTGGGGGAGTGATACCTGTGCTTACTGTGTAGGAAGTTTGATTGGAAAACACCGTTTAGCCCCGGTCCTCAGTCCTCATAAATCCATTGAGGGCGCTATCGGAGGCGTGGTGGGAGCTGCACTATTAGGCTCCTTGTATGCCGGTGTCTTTGGCGAATCCATGATAGGGCTTAGTACTCCGATATTCACCTGTATGCTGGCTTGTGCTGTGGCAGCCCTTATTTCACAGATCGGTGACCTGGCTGCATCTGCAATCAAGAGAAACCATCAAGTGAAGGATTATGGAAAGCTGATTCCAGGTCATGGGGGAATTTTAGATCGTTTCGACAGCATGCTTTTTACAGCACCTGCTATTTATTTGGCAATTACTTTTTTACGTTAGCATGATTGATGACTGGAATTTTGTAAAAGAAAAGGAGTTAGCAGCATAAGATGAAGAAAATAGCAATTCTGGGTTCTACAGGTTCCATCGGAACTCAAACCCTGGAGGTGGTTGAAAACCAAGGGGATATGGAAGTTACCGCATTGGCCGCGGGGAACAATATCAGACTATTAGAAGAACAGATCAGAAAGTTCATGCCTAAACTTGTGTGCGTTTGGAATGAGGAAAAAGCAAAAGAACTGGCTGTTTTGGTGGGAGACCTGCCGGTTCGTGTTGTTTCCGGTATGGAAGGGCTGATTGAAGTCGCTACAGAACCTTCCGCTGACATTGTAGTGACCGCAGTGGTAGGAATGATAGGAATACGTCCAACCATAGCAGCCATGGAGGCTGGAAAAGATATTGCTCTTGCAAATAAGGAAACTTTAGTGACTGCTGGTCACATCATCATGCCGCTGGCAAAAAAATGTGGAGTTAACATTCTTCCGGTTGACAGCGAACACAGTGCAATTTTTCAATGTCTAAACGGTGAAAATAAGAAAACCATACATAAGGTCTTGCTGACAGCCTCTGGTGGCCCTTTCCGTGGAAAAACCAGAGAAGAATTAAAGGCGGTTCAGGTAGAGGATGCCTTAAAGCATCCCAATTGGTCTATGGGCAGAAAAATTACCATTGATTCCTCAACGATGGTAAACAAAGGACTAGAGGTCATGGAGGCAAAATGGCTGTTTGATGTTTCCATGGATCAGGTTGAAGTAGTGGTACAGCCTAAAAGTATTATTCATTCTATGGTAGAATTTGAAGATGGGGCAGTTATGGCACAGCTTGGTACGCCAGATATGAAACTCCCCATTCAGTATGCCCTTTATTATCCGGAGAGAAGATTCCTTCCCGGTGAACGTCTTGATTTTTGGAGCCTTAAAGAGATTGTTTTTGAAAAACCGGATATGGTAAATTTCCCGGGGCTTTCCCTGGCATACCAGGCCGGAAGAAGAGGCGGAACCCTTCCTACTGTATTCAACGCAGCCAATGAGCGCGCCGTTGAAAAATTTTTAAACAGAGAAATTTCATATCTTTCCATTACAGATATGATAGAGGGAGCTATGAACGGGCATACTGTAAAAGAGAATCCAACAGTGGAAGAGATTCTTGAAGCAGAAAATGCGGCTTATGAATATATAGAAAGCAGGTGGTAGATTGTCCAGTGTTATCGTAGCAATTCTGGTATTCGGACTGATTGTATTAATTCATGAACTGGGTCACTTTTTGTTCGCAAAAAAGAATGGGATCACAGTAGTAGAATTTTCCATTGGTATGGGACCAAGACTGGTGCATTTCAAAAAGGGAGAAACGATTTATTCCATTAAGGCATTGCCTCTAGGTGGTTCCTGTATGATGCTGGGTGAGGATGAAGAGAATGCAGATGAAGGTGCATTCCAGAATAAATCCATTCCAGCCCGTATGTCTGTCATTGCGGCAGGTCCTATTTTTAACTTTATTCTTGCATTTCTTCTTTCCCTTATTTTAGTGGGGATGAGTGGATACGATACGACATATGTAAAAGAAGTAACAAAAGATTCCCCTGCATATGCAGCGGGGATGCAGCCCGGTGATAAGCTTCTTAAGATCAATGGAGAAAGTGTATCCATGTACCGGGAATACATTCTTTACAAACTCTTAAAGCCGGATGAGAAGATGAATCAGGTGGAATTTTTAAGAGTGGATTCAAGCACAGGAGAAAGCAGCATTAAAACAGCTTCTGTCACTCCTGAGCTATCCAAGGAAACTGGTAAATATTTAATTGGAATTACCATAGCACCACAAAATATAAAAGTAGCTTCTGTTGGGGAGCTGGTGAAATACGGTTATAAGGAAATGGAATATGATGTGAAACTGACAGTGAAAAGCCTTGGTATGCTTTTTTCCGGCAAAGCAAGCGTCAATGACTTAAGTGGTCCCGTGGGAATTGTTGTTATGATTGATGATTCTGTAAAGGCAGGCCTGACAGTTAGTCTGGCAGCTGCGTTTATGAATGTACTCAGCATGTGTATTCTACTCAGTGCAAACTTGGGAGTTATGAACCTTCTTCCCATTCCAGCCCTTGATGGAGGCCGTCTTCTGTTTCTGATTATTGAAGCAATCAGAGGCAAACGTATGGACCCCAACAAAGAAGGTCTGGTAAATATGATCAGTATGGCTGCCTTATTTGCTCTTATGATCTTTGTGGTGTTTAACGATATTAACCGATTTACGTAAGCGGGTATGGACTCAGATTGGAGGAAGACATGAATCGTGAGCATACAAGAGTAATCAGAATCGGTGACCGGGTAATCGGAGGTGGTAACCCGGTCCTGATCCAGTCCATGTGCAATACCAAGACCCAGGATATAGAAGCAACCGTTGCTCAGATTAAAGCTCTCACAATTGCTGGCTGCGATATTATACGGGTCGCTGTTCCTGATATGGAGGCAGCGAAAGCATTAAAGGAAATAAAAAAGCAAATTACCATTCCACTTGTGGCAGACATTCATTTTGATTATCGTCTTGCCATAGCTTCCATTGAAGCGGGAGCGGATAAAATACGAATCAATCCAGGCAATATCGGATCCGAAGACAGGGTCCGGGCAGTTGTGGAAAAAGCGAAGGAATATAATATTCCCATTCGTGTGGGAGTGAACAGCGGTTCTCTGGAGAAAAACCTGATTGAAACATATGGTGGCGTAACAGCCCAGGGAATAGTAGACAGTGCCCTTGACAAAGTTCGCATGATTGAAGAATTAGGTTATGACAATCTTGTGATCAGCATTAAGTCCTCTAATGTGATGATGTGTATCAAAGCGCATGAGTTAATATCAGAGCAAACCGATTACCCTCTTCATGTGGGAATTACAGAATCAGGAACGCTGGTATCTGGTACCATTAAGTCATCCGTAGGATTAGGTGTGATTCTCTATGAAGGAATCGGCGATACCATTCGTGTTTCCCTGACAGGAGATCCGTTAGAGGAAATAAAGGCTGCCAGACTAATTTTAAAATCACTTGGTTTGAGAAGAGGCGGAGTTGAAGTGGTATCCTGCCCTACCTGTGGTAGGACCCGGATCGATCTTATTTCCCTGGCGAATCAGGTGGAGGAGATGGTATCTAAATTTGACCACCTTGATGTGAAAGTGGCTGTCATGGGCTGTGTTGTCAATGGGCCGGGAGAGGCGAGAGAGGCTGATATAGGAATTGCAGGAGGCATTGGGGAAGGACTTCTTATTAAAAAAGGAGAAGTGATCCGTAAGGTTCCCGAGGATCAGCTGCTTATGGCACTTCAGGAAGAACTTATGAACATGTAATAGGTGATAGAATGGCGAAAAAATTTTTGGATGTATTTCCAAATTTACATATCACAGAAGAACTGCGAGAGCTTTTAAACCTGGTGGAAGTGGAAAAGGTCACTTCCACCAGGGATAGAAGCTCTATTCGTGTTTATCTGATGAGTCAGAGATTGATACACAAGCAGAATATTTATGGCTTGGAAAAGGGAATAAAAGAACAGCTTTTTCCGTCAAAGCAGCTTAGTGTGAAAATTATTGAACGGTTTAAGCTTTCGGAGCAATATACGCCACAAAAGCTTTTAAAGGCTTATCGGGACAGCCTTTTAATGGAACTGAAAAATTACAGTATTATTGAATATAACATGTTCCGAAAAGCAAAATTTGATTTTCCCAAACAAGATCTTTTAACGTTGACTGTGGAAGATACCATTGTTTCCAGGGAAAAGGCAGGGGAACTGAAACGAGTTCTGGAAAAAATATTTTTCGAGCGATGCGGCCTGCCGGTAGAGGTGCAGTATGAATATGTAGCTCCTAAAGTCAATGAACTGGCAAAGCAAAAAGAATTACAGATGCAGCGTGAGGTGGAAGAGATTGTAAGCCGTACGTCTCTCGCATCTGTGCGTATGTCAGAGGGCATGGATGAAGCCCCTCCTTCCATGGCGGATGGGGGGAATCTTGAGGCTATGGCCAATGCATATATGCAGGAAGTACCTTTCCAACAGGATGGACAGACTCCAGCGCTTCGTATGGGTGGTAACAAGGAAGGCGGAAAAACCGGCGGAGCTGAATCAAATAAAAAAGATACAGCTAAGAAGGAATGGAAGGACTATAAGAAGAGCGGAAACTCTTATGTAAAAAGGTCCGACAACCCGGATGTACTCTATGGCCGTGATTTTGAAGGCGAAATCATTGAAATCGAGAAGATTGATGGTGAAATCGGTGAAATAACCATACGTGGAAAGATTTTAAACGTAGACAGCAGAGAGTTACGTAGTGGTAAAACCATTATGATCTTTGATGTGACTGATTTTACAGATACCCTTACGGTAAAGATGTTTGCGAAGGAAGAGCAGCTGGAAGACCTGAATGCTGCAGTGGTGAAAGGAAGCTTTATCCGGATTAAAGGTGTCACAACCATTGATAAATTTGATGGTGAGCTCACCCTTGGTTCTGTTGTGGGAATTAAGAAATCAGAAGATTTTACCGGAAAAAGAAGCGACAACAGCCTGCAAAAGAGAGTGGAACTTCATTGTCATACAAAGATGAGCGATATGGATGGAGTATCCGAAGTAAAAGATATTGTGAAACGTGCGAAAAAGTGGGGAATGCCTGCCATCGCAATCACGGACCACGGATGTGTCCAATCCTTCCCGGACGCCAACCATGCCCTGGATAAGGGAGATGACTTTAAAATAATCTATGGAGTGGAAGGATACCTGGTGGATGACCTAAAGGAGCTTGTGGGAAATTCCAGAAACCAAAGGTTATCTGATACTTATGTTGTATTTGATATTGAGACCACCGGATTCAGTTCTTCAAAAAACCGGATTATAGAAATCGGTGCAGTCAAAGTACAGGATGGTGTGGTGATTGACCGTTATAGTTCTTTTGTTAATCCAGAAGTACCCATTCCATTTGAAATAGAGAAGCTGACGGGAATCAATGACAATATGGTTCTTCCATATCCAAAGATTGATGAAATTCTCCCACAGTTTCTGGAATTTTGTTCGGATTCAGTGCTGGTGGCTCACAATGCTTCTTTTGATATCAGTTTTATTGCTTACAATGCCAATCGTCTTGGAATTGAGTTCAGTCCCACGGTGATTGATACCGTGGCCCTGGCAAGGCTTCTGTTGCCAAGTCTTAACCGCTACAAGCTGGATACCGTTGCAAAGGCTCTCAATATCTCTTTACAGAATCATCACCGTGCGGTGGATGATGCAGGCTGTACGGCACTTATATTTGTGGCATTTGTAAAGATGCTTAGAGACCGGGGCGTGGAAGATTTGGATAGCCTTAACCAGTTAAGCACCATGACGGCAGATATGATTAAGAAGCTTCCTACTCACCACGTAATTATCCTGGCTGCCAATGATGTGGGCCGGGTGAACTTATACCGGCTCATTTCCAGGTCACATATTGATTTTTATGCCAGAAGGCCTAGAATTCCCAAAAGTGTTCTGAATGAAAACAGGGAAGGACTGATCATAGGTTCCGCCTGCGAAGCCGGTGAGCTGTATCAGGCACTTTTACGAGGCGCATCTGACGCTGATATTACAAAGCTTGTGAATTATTACGATTACCTGGAAATACAGCCCCTAGGCAACAATGGTTTTATGCTTAGGGATGAAAAAAGCGTGGTAAAAACAGAGCAGGACTTAATTGATATTAATAAAAAAATCGTATCTCTGGGGGAACAGTTTGGAAAGCCGGTCTGTGCTACCTGCGATGTACATTTTCTTGACCCCGAGGATGAGGTTTACCGAAGAATCATCATGGCAGGCCAGGGCTTTAAGGATTCTGATGAACAGGCGCCCCTGTATTTACGGACAACAGAAGAGATGCTTAAGGAATTTGAGTATCTTGGTCCCAATAAAGCAGAAGAGGTAGTCATTAAAAACACCAGAAAAATCGCTGACATGTGCGAAAAGATCTCTCCGGTCCGCCCGGATAAATGCGCTCCTGTAATCGAAAACTCTGATGAAGATTTAAGAACGATCTGTTATGATAAGGCACATGCCATTTATGGGGAAAATCTCCCTACAATCGTTACAGAGCGTCTGGAGCGAGAACTGAACTCCATTATATCCAATGGATTTGCAGTAATGTACATTATCGCCCAGAAGCTGGTTTGGAAATCCAATGAGGACGGGTATCTGGTTGGATCCCGTGGGTCTGTAGGTTCCTCCTTTGTGGCCTATATGTCAGGTATTACAGAGGTAAATTCTCTAAGTCCGCATTACTATTGTACAGAATGCCATTATTATGATTTCGATTCAGAAGAAGTAAAAAAATTCTCCGGTATGGCAGGATGTGATATGCCTGATAAGGTGTGTCCTGTTTGTGGGCACCCTTTGGAAAAGGACGGATTTGATATTCCTTTTGAGACATTCCTTGGATTTAAAGGAGATAAGGAACCGGATATCGATCTTAATTTCTCCGGAGAATATCAAAGTAAGGCCCATGACTATACCGAAGTGATTTTCGGAAAAGGGCAGACCTACCGTGCGGGTACCATTGGTACGCTGGCGGATAAAACCGCCTTTGGATATGTGAAAAATTATTATGAAGAGCATGGCGTAAGAAAACGTAACTGTGAGATTAACCGGATCGTTCAGGGGTGCGTAGGGGTCAGAAGGACGACAGGGCAGCATCCAGGCGGTATTATTGTATTGCCTCATGGAGAGGAGATTTATTCCTTTACGCCGGTGCAGCGTCCTGCCAATGATATGACGACTATGACGGTGACCACTCATTTTGACTACCATTCCATTGACCACAATCTGTTAAAACTCGATATACTGGGACACGACGATCCTACCATGATACGAATGCTCCAGGATTTAATCGGTTTTGATCCGGTTAAGGATATTCCCCTTGACAGTCCAGAGGTCATGTCCCTGTTTCAGGATACTTCAGCCCTTGGAATTTTGCCGGAAGATATCGGTGGCTGTAAGCTTGGAGCTTTGGGTGTACCTGAGTTCGGTACGGATTTCGCCATGCAGATGTTAATTGATACAAAGCCAAAATATTTCTCCGATCTGGTCCGTATCGCAGGACTTGCCCATGGTACTGATGTTTGGCTTGGGAATGCTCAGGCTCTCATTCAGGAAGGGAAGGCGACCATTCAGACTGCTATCTGTACCCGAGATGATATTATGATCTATCTTATTTCTATGGGGATAGAAGAAGGACTCTCTTTCTCCATTATGGAGAGCGTTCGTAAGGGGAAAGGCTTAAAGCCTGACTGGGAAACAGAGATGATAGCCCACGGAGTACCCGACTGGTACATATGGTCCTGTAAAAAGATCAAATATATGTTCCCAAAGGCACATGCGGCGGCCTATGTAATGATGGCGTGGCGTATTGCCTACTGTAAAGTGTTTTATCCTCTTGCTTACTATGCTTCCTTTTTCAGCATTCGTGCCAATGGCTTCAGCTATGAGCTGATGTGTCAGGGAAGAGATAAACTGGAGCATTTCCTGGCAGATTATAGAAAGAGAATGGATACCCTGTCAAAGAAAGAGCTGGATACCCTGAGGGATATGAGAATCGTTCAGGAGATGTATGCCAGGGGCTATGAGTTTATGCCCATTGATATTTACCGGGCGAAAGCCAGACACTTCCAGATTATTGACGGAAAGCTGATGCCATCCTTAAGCAGTATTGACGGATTGGGAGAGAAGGCTGCCGATGCAGTGGTGGATGCCGTCAAGGATGGTAAATTCCTGTCACGGGAAGATTTCAGAAACCGTACAAAGGTCAGCAAGACCGTATGTGACCTCATGGGAGACTTAGGCCTTTTAGGGGAACTTCCGGAATCAAACCAGCTTTCTTTATTCGATTTGGCATAACAGATAAGCTTAAAACATTCTCTCATTGGTACAGTTCGTTTCTGCCTCAATGGGAGAGTGTAAGAATTTTGAATCTATTTTTCCAGTATTTTTAAAAAATTAAAATATTTTGAAAATAAGGTTGACATACGTTGGGATTTATATTATACTACCTAACGTAATCGAGGCGTGGCTCAGTTTGGTAGAGCGCTGCGTTCGGGACGCAGAGGTCGCAAGTTCGAATCTTGTCGCCTCGATTCAGTACTTCCTTAGTAATGGCCTATTGGTCAAGCGGTCAAGACGCCGCCCTCTCACGGCGGAAACCCGAGTTCGATTCTCGGATAGGTCATAATAATCAGCCTTCAGGATAAAACCTGGAGGCTTTTTTGTGTTATGAAAATTCTCTTATGTTAATTTAGTGTGAAAAATAAAAGCATTGATACCAAACTTACTACACATCTAATAAATTGTTTATTTAAACAAAATGGAATTTCTTGTTGTTAAATTAAGATAATATATGGTAATATAGAAAAAAGTTTTGCATTCTGTTTTTATAATTGGTATTTTTTGATTCATTAGTAAAAGTTTTAGGAGGATACATGGACCGAATTACTCTTAATGAGATAAAAGAAAAATTAGATTTTTTCCATAAAATGTTTGATGCTGTACGTCTCATTGATCCTCTGCATAAGAAAGTATTGGAATATCGGGATTCTGGTATGATTTCAACGAAAGTAATATGTTATGACTACTGGGGGGATAATAGAATCTGTGACAATTGCATCTCCATTCGGTCGTATCAGGAAGACAGAAGTCTGGTAAAAATGGAAAAGTTTAAAGAATCAATTATTTTGGTGACTGCAATTCCTATTACCAATGTTGAATTACCGGCTGTACTGGAGTTATTTAAAAATGTGACGGATACGATGTTCGTAGGCGATGGAGATTATACCAAAAATGAGATGCTTACAAAGTATGCCAGAGAAATCAATAATGCAATCATTAAAGATCCCCTGACACTGCTTTTTAACCGCAGGTATATTAATGAACGGCTTCCTGCTGATATTGTGGAAGCTACCCTTACCGGCAACCCCTTATCCGTCTCTTTCGTAGATCTTGATAATTTTAAAGCTATTAATGATTCCTATGGACATGAAGCTGGAGATCAAGCCATCAGATCAGTAGGGGAAGTAATTCTTAACTATATAGATGGAAGAAAGACCTGGGCAGCCAGGTATGGAGGAGACGAATTTCTAATCTGCCTTGGCGGAATGAGGGCAGATAAAGCGGAACAGATCATGCTGAAAATACAAAATGATGTTGGAAAGATCGGAATCAGTACAGACAAAGAAAACATCAGGCTTTCCCTTACATTCGGTATCCGGACTATGGAGGATACTCCCATAACGGCAACAGAACTCATTAGGGAAGCAGACAAAGAAATGTATCTGGCAAAGAAACGCAAATACCACTATGGATCATAACAAAGGGAAAGGTATATAAGTCATAAATAAATTACCAGGACGGGAAATTAAAGTTGCATTTTTATTTATTTCTTATATAATTAAAATATGAAAACATTACGTACTTTAAAAGAGGTTTTTTTATCTTCACTTCCGCTTGTTTTTATAATAATCACTGTTTGTGTCTTTATGGCGCCTATGGAAAAATCATCTGATTATGTTAAACTGGTCATTGGTTACCTAAGCGTTGTTTTTGGGCAGGCATTCTTTTTGGTGGGATTAGATTCCAGCATTCTGCCCATTGGAAAAATGGTTGGAAGTTCTTTGATAAAGTTCAATAAAAGTATC
Source organism: Lacrimispora xylanolytica (assembly GCF_026723765.1). NCBI lineage: Bacteria > Bacillati > Bacillota > Clostridia > Lachnospirales > Lachnospiraceae > Lacrimispora > Lacrimispora xylanolytica. Next base: position 2,489,892 of record NZ_CP113524.1, on the reverse strand, counting down.
TTTATTATCTTGTTCGGAATTTTGTTTGGGATTCTGGCAACCGTGGCGGAGCCAGCTCTTGCAGTACTTGCAAGGCAGACCCACATGACGATGAATGAGGTCAATGAAACTGTTTTTGTATGGATATTAAGTTCTGGTGTAGGTATATTCGTAGGTTTAGCCTTGTACCGGGTCATTAAGGATATGAACATAAAGATTGTATTTTTGATTCTTTATATCATGACTTTTTTCATTGTGATTTTTGTACCGGATGAATTTGTGGCACTAGCCTTTGATGGAAGTGGTGCGACTACGGGTGATATCTCGGTTCCCTTTATACTCGCACTGGGCATGGGTATTTCTGCCACCATGTCAAAGCGTAAAACAAATGATGATACCTTTGGTATTATAGGAATCGCATCGGTTGGTCCAATTATCGCAGTGTTCCTTTACGGTATCATTTTAAAAATCAGTTACGGTGGAAATCTGCCGCCTGCCGGTATTTATGATCCAGGCGGAGCCGAAAGCTTTCTTGGGATTATTGTTTCGAATATAACAGGGGTTGCCCTTGCGTTATTTCCTATTATTATCGTGTTTTTACCATTTCAGTTCCGTTTGGTAAAGCTTCCCAGAAAACAGTTTATCAGGACAATACTTGGTGTTGTACCGGTGTATCTGGGATTGCTTATATTCCTTTCGGGTATTGATTATGGTTTTGCATTTGCTGGAAAGTATATAGGGGAAGTGTTTTTAAGCGCCGGCCGGCCACAGTGGTTTAAATGGATTCTTCTGCCTTTGGGGTTTGTTCTGGGTGCAGCAATTACGCTGTCTGAACCAGCTGTTACGGTGTTAGGAGAGCAGCTGGAAGAGATAACAAACGGTCATATTCAGAAGATGACTATACGAATGACCCTGGCTATTGGGATTGGCTTTGCCTCTCTTTTTTCCATGCTTAAGATTTTGACCCAGATTAATATACTTTGGTTTCTTGTACCGCTTTATGCCATATCACTTATTATGATGACAAAGACGTCTTCTTTGTTTGTAGGCCTGGCTTTTGATTCCGGCGGCGTAACTGGGGGAGCATTGACTTCTGCTTTCTTAACACCGCTGACTCTTGGAACAGCACAGGCAGTCGCTTTGTCAGCGGGTAGTGAAGCCCAATCCGTTCTTACCAATGGGTTCGGTATTATCGCATTTATTTCTGTAACGCCTTTGATTGCCGTACAGTCTCTGGGGCTTTTGTATAATCGGAAGTTAAAGCAGGCTCAGGAACTGAACGAAAAATTCGAGCAGGAAAAATACGAGGAATTGTCCTTTTATGCGGCACAGCTGGAGGAAGAGGAATCCAGTTCTATGGAGCTCTCTTCCCAGGATACACTTAAGGAAACTGAATATGAGATGGAACCGATTGTTGACTTAGAGGAGGGTGCCAGTGGATAATATTGAATATTTATTTATAATTACCGGAAGAAAGCAAAAAGATGCCTTATTAAGCCGAATGTGCAGCATTGATAATCGGATTGTCAATACCATTTATGGAAAAGGAACGATTAAATCCAATTATCTGTTAGACATGCTTGGGCTGGTTCCGGAAGAGAATAAAGTTATATTAACTTCGGTATTACCGAAAGAAAAAACTGAAGTTATTTTTGATATGTTGTTAAATGAATTTGATTTTGGAAACCCCAATACTGGAATCGCCTTTACGATGCCTATTTCGGGAATGTCATTTTAAATTTTTAGGAGGAAAATAAATCAAATGGAATGTTCCGACCAAATCAAAGCCCTTTTTATTGTGGTGAATGCCGGTTATACCGATACAATTATGGATATTGTAAGGGCAGAAGGGGCAGGCGGTGCTACGGTTATAAATGCACGAGGAGAAGGCGTGAATCATGAATCCTTTATGGGGATAACCATTGATTCAGAAAAAGAGATCATACTGACTCTCGTAGACGCAGCAACAGCTAAGAAAATTATGTGCCAGATCAAGGAAAAAGCTGGCTGGAAATCCCCGCTTCATGGAGTCTGCTTTGTAATGCCGGTCAACAAAGCCATTGGCATTAATGCACCCATTAAGGAGTATGAGGAAGAATCATAAACAAAGTAATCAATCAAGATAAAAGCATCATCAAACTGCTCATGGTTTGGTGATGCTTTTTTTGTCCCACTCACTTGACATTGCATCTGAAGTTCTATATAATACATCTTAAATGACTGACAAGACAGTTGATAATACATGTGGTGTGTCAATGTACGATGCTCAAAGAGATAGCAGGGAGGAAATCAGATGAACAGTAAGAATTCAATTCAAAAAATGACGATAGCGGCGGCGCTGTCAGCAATAGGAATCGTGATACCCATGTTTGCCCCTAAATTAATCCTAGAGCCTGCTTCCTATACGCTTGCAAGCCATGTACCTGTATTTATTGCTATGTTTATATCTCCTTATGTGGCAATATCTGTTGCACTCATATCTGCTTTGGGTTTTTTACTGGCCGGTATCTATCCGATTGCTGTTGTACTTAGAGCTCTGTCTCACATCGTATTTGTTGTTATAGGTTCCTTTATGCTTAAAAGGAATCCTAAATTGCTAAGTACCATGAAAGGATCTGTACTGTTCGGTCTTTTGATGGCTGTAATTCATTCCATCAGTGAAGTGACGGTAGTTACCCTGTTCTATTGGGGAAATCATATGTCAAGCGTATATTATGATAAGGGGTATCTGACTTCTGTTATTTTGCTGGTAGGAATGGGAACCATAATTCACAGCATGATTGATTTCTCCATTGCCTGTATGGTATGGAAACCAGTTCAAAGAATGATAACCATTCCTGTCAGTGTTGGCGGGAGACGAGCGGGGGCATAATAAAAAGGGCATCTTTAAACAGATACAAATGTTTAAAGATGCCCTTTTATGGTTGATTCAAAAATCTTAATTAACTAAGCAACCAGGTTTTAGTTTACTCCAGATTAAGATGTTCGGATAGAATGCGTTCTGTACCAAAGAAGAATACGCCTATTTGAACGATACTGATCATAATTGAAAAGAGAAACATATAGTTCATAAAAGTACTAATACCTCTAAGCCCTGGCATAAAATCGATGGAATCGACCAATGTTTGAAAGAAAGGTACATTTCCTGCCACAATCATAACAAATCCGCTGGCAAAGCTGAGGATCATGGAAATTGCGATATATGCAACCACTGACATCAGGATACGATGTTTGTTAGCCAAATGACCAAGTGCCATGGAGAAGTACAAGTGGAAAAGCTTTGAAAAACCGCTGAGTATGATTAAAACAATAAACTCCACTAATAAAAGAGGCCAGGATGGGACTTCATTAAAAATTTGGAATATTTTCGCCCATATCTCTGGAGAGGTCACTGCAGCCATAAATTTAACAGGGCCAAATGCACCCACAATTAAGATTAATATGGAGATTCCTGCAGCCAGACTGCTGGCAAGTGACATTACAAGAGCAGTTGTTCCTTTGGCAGCGATCAGCAGCCAGGGCTTAACCGGAAGGGTAAACATAAGATATCCTTCATCACAAAGCAATCCCTTATAAAATCTTTGGATAATGATAATGAATGTCAGAACGCTCATAGCAACCATTACTCCAAAATAAGCAAGCATAGAGACAGTCTGAAATAGTTTAAGGATATCCTGACCAAAGCTTATGTTTCGCATAATATTTTCATAGTAGCCGTTTGTCAGTGAGCCTATTCCCATAAACATGTTGATAAAAGAAACAGCAATTACGGCCAGATATATGGGCAGCAGTGTACGAGCAATCGACTTGAATTCGTATTTACAAAGTTTAAGAAACATATTATTTCGCCCCCTTTCCTTAGCGGCTATATGTGAATATTTCGCGGAAGAGCTGGTCTACGGACTTGCCTTCCTTTTCACGTATGTTATCTACAGTATCATGACGGACAACCTTACCATTTTGCAGGAAAATGGCCTCATCTAACACCCGCTCAATATCAGAAATCAGGTGGGTAGAGAGCATGACTGTTCCATTCTCATTATAGTTGGTTAAAATGGTGTTTAAGATAAAATCCCTGGCAGCAGGATCTACGCCTCCAATAGGCTCATCAAGAAGATAGAGCTGTGCCTTCCGGCTCATGATCAGTGCCAGCTGAGCCTTTTCCTTTGTTCCCTTTGACATGGTCTTAATACGCTCGTTTTGACTGATTCCAAGAGCTTTAAACATCTCCAGGGCTTTTGCTCGATCAAAATCGGTATAAAAGTCTGTGAAGAAATCCGCCAGATCTGAGGTTCTCATCCAGTCAGCAAAATACATGCGGTCAGGCAGGTAAGATATGACTGCTTTTGTTTCTATACCTGGAGCGAGGCCCTCAATCTTAAGCGTACCAGAAGTAGGGTGTAAAAGTCCACAAAGAAGCTTGATAAAAGTAGTCTTTCCGGAACCATTGGGTCCTAAAAGGCCAACAATGCGGCCGTGTCCGACAGATAAGTCAATGTGGTCCAGTGCAATTTTTGTACCGTAGCTCTTTGTCAGGCTATTTGCGGTAATAAGTTCCTGATTCATACTGATTCCTCCTTTTTATTCCAAGCCGCAAGCAACTCTCGTGTTTGTTCTTCTGTATAGCCCAGTGAATGCATGGATTCAAAAAATTCGTCCATACGCTGATAGGCTAACTGTCTTCGGACCCCTTGTATGAGTGTTAAATCCTCTGTAACGACCCGGCCCGAGGTGCGGCGTGTCTCAACAAGCCCGCGGTTTTCCAGTTCAGCAAGTGCACGCTGCATGGTATTTGGGTTCACGCCTGCTTCGGTTGCAAGGGTACGAACTGCAGGCACCGCTGAGCCGGATGCATATATGCCGGATACAATGAGCGTGGTGAGCTGTTCAACAAGCTGTATCCAAATTGGTCGGTCTTCTGTCAGTTTCCAGTTCATAATGCAGCCTCCTTTTTATATTATTGTATTAGTGGTTTAATACAATGATACAATTATTTTTTCCCATTGTCAATACCTGATTTTATTGAGATTATAAGTTTACTGAAACATAGGAAAAGGCCCCATTCGATTTCATTCGAAAGGGACCTTTTCCTACGTATAGATTATAAATGATAAAAGCTTCCGGGGGGACTCGAACCCCCGACCCACGCATTACGAATGCGTTGCGCTACCAACTGCGCTACGGAAGCAATACGGCTATTAAATACTGCATCAAAACCTTTGATATTATAACAATAAATCATTGAAAAATCAACCCTTTCTCCTAAAAAAAGTAAAATTACATAGCGATTGCCAAAACTGCCATAAAAAGCTATAATGAAACTAGAGATTTGCGAGACGGTTGTTTAATTTGAGGAGTCAGCATACATGCAAAAGATGGAAGAATGGGATAGAAAACAGAAAAATATGCTTATTCCGGTACTTCTCTGCCTGTCATTTATCATTGGTTGTTTTTCAATCCTGATATACATGATGGGAAAAAATGAACAGGAGAAAGTTGCCTATTTTTTTAGTGCGGCAAAGCAGAATCAGTTGATCATGAAGGGCAGGCTGGAAGAGGAGCTTACGATTCTAAACGGACTCGCTGTGAGTTTTGGCTCTGGTGGAATATACAGTGAGGAGCGTATCAATCAAATCATCCATACTATCAACAGGGAAGATCCCTCCATGGACATAGGTTTCATAGGTGTGGCTGGTAAGAGTGCCACTAAGAGCCTGGAAGATTATTTTAAAGTAACGGTGCGAGATCATAACAACGAACCCATTGGAACCTTATATGCGAATAATTACAATGAGATACTTAGTAACATTACCAGCACCATGGCACTGGCTGAGGGCCTTTATGTAATATTTGATCATACCGGAAAAAAGATTGGTGGTTCACAGCACATCTATGAATTGGTTGAAGGTGAGACAAAGTTAAGAGCTCAGGTGTCACAAGCTATAAGTACCAGAGAGGAAACTTGCTTTCAAATTAAGACACAGAATAAGAATCAGATGGTGGTAATGACGCCTCTTGGGATCAATGGCTGGTATCTTCTTAATGTTTTGCCGGAGCCTAATTTACACACCAGATATCTGGAGATGGCCATTGGGGCAGGAATCATGATATTAATATCCTGCGGCCTGTTCCTTTGCTATTTGTACCGGCAATTTTTGACCATTAATAAAAATCAGGAGACTCTGGCTAAACTGGCATATCGAGACAGCATTACAGGAACCAGAAATTATGCTTCCTTTAAGCAGGAGATGGAAAAACGGCTGCGTAAAGAGAAAAAAGAAACGTATGCAGTCTGGTATTGTGATATAAAAAAGTTCAAATTCATGAATGATATATTGGGCTATGAGGAAGGGGACAGAGTTTTGATTTCCCTGGCCAATCTGTTTCGTGATTATGGTGGTCCGGATACACTCTATTGCAGGATATCAGCCGATAATTTTGCGGGGCTCTACAAATATAAAACAAGAGAAGACATGGAGGAGTGGTTCCAGAAGCTGGTTGACGTGTTTCAAAGCCGCTATCTGCCATTTAACAAGAAAATTCCCATGGAAATAAGTATGGGAGTCTATTGTATTGAAGAAACGGATGTAGAACAGCTTTCCATTGACCAAATTGTGGACCGGGCGAATATTGCACAAAAAAACATAAAGGGTCTGCCAGGAAATCCATTTGGATTCTATAACAAGGAAATCAGAAACCGCGTCTTATTTGAATCTGAACTGGAATCAGAAATAGACCTTGCCCTTCGAAGCCAGGAATTTAAGATATTTGTTCAGCCAAAGATATCAATTCAGACTGGAAATCAGATTGTGGGGGGAGAGGTCCTTGTAAGGTGGGAGAATCCCAGAAAAGGAACCATACCACCGGGACAGTTCATTCCTCTCATGGAGCGTGATGGCAAGATCGTGCTTCTTGACCGTTATATGTTTGAAAAATCATGTGAATGGCTTAGCAATTATATAAAATCAGGAAGACCTCCAGTCAGTATTGCTGTTAATGTATCTAAAATAGGAATGCTGAGGGAAGATTTTGTAGATTTCTATGGAGAAGTCAAGAATAAATATCAAATACCAGACGGGCTTTTGGAACTTGAATTTACAGAAACAGTTCTTCTTAATGATGACGCTATGTTTAACCGTTTGGTGACAAGACTGAATGAAAAAGGATTTATCTGCTCTCTTGATGATTTTGGCTCCGGCTACTCTTCACTTAATCTGTTAAAGAATCTAAAAATTGATGTTTTGAAACTGGATATCATGTTCTTTAGAAAGAGCAACGATATCAGCCGGGAGCGTATTGTTATTTCAAATATTATAAATATGGCAAAAGAGCTAAAGATTAAGACCATTGCAGAAGGTGTAGAATATGTAGAAACAGTTGAATTCTTAAAGGCTGCCGGATGCGATGTGATTCAGGGCTACGTGTTTGCCAAAGCCATGAGTGTTGAGGCATTTGAATTAATGCTGCATGAAAAGGAAAATGTATATCTGGTACCTGCAGATGCAGGAGAATAGGCGGTGCAGATCATGGATGATATCATCCGAAAACGAATTTACGTGGACGGAAGAGTGCAGGGCGTAGGTTTTCGATACAAGGTGAAGTATCTTGCTCCTGGATTTGGTATTACGGGCCTGGTAAAGAACCTGGGTGATGGCCGAGTGGAAATGGAGCTTCAGGGGACGGATAGCGGAATAGAGAGATTATTGCAGGAAATAAACAATGACCGATTTATTGTAATTAAGGACATGCAATGGGAGCTTATTTCAGTAATAGAGGAGAATGGATTTCATATCAGGTAAGGAGACAATGCATAATAAAGTAGTCTTACCATCAAGCGCCAGAAAAGCCGGAAAGGTTAATATCCTTCCGGCTTTTCTGATATAAGTAAAACATAATTAATTGTTAGCTGATACTGGCTCTGACATTTTTGTCTCCTGAACGGTATTCCATGGATAATTTGGCGGAGTATAGATCGATGATATTTTAAGTGGCTTATCACCTATGTTAATAATATTATGCCATGTTCCCGCAGGTACGAAGATTACATAGTTTGGGAAAGCCAGATATTGATCATAAAACGAAAATTTATCTGCTCCAAACTGAATGAGTCCTACTCCATCCTCGATCCGAATCATCTGGTCGTTATCCGGATGTACCTCCATACCGATAAGCTCATGGACTGGAATATCCATAAGTACAGCCTGTAACTGGGACCCTGTCCATAGAGTTGAACGGTAATTTCCATTTTGCTGCGCAGCTTTGTTTAAATCAATCACAAAAGGGTTGGGTCCAAAATCATAGGGGAAAGTCGGGAGTGCATCTGTAACTGGGGTTACATTTAAGTCGTACAAATCTGACATTTGTTTCGTCACCATTTCTCGCATTTTATAATAATATATGTGTTTTGCAGGGCGCTGATATCAAGATACTGCATAAAAAATTATTATTATCTATTGATTCCATTCCAGGTAAAAGGCCATCGCATGTAAAAGGCAGCAGTCTTCATATATGATTTATTGGGCGCCGTGTGTCATATCGTGTTGAAAGCAATCAAAATGGCTTATAATATTCCATTGATTAAAAGTACTACTAACTTTCTTTACAGTGAATAGAGTAACCTCCGCGCAGCATAGAAATTTCAGCAATATAAAGCATACTATCTAAGCGAAAAGTAATAGGCATTTGAGTACTAATTAACTCCAACTTTTCACCAGAGGATTGTGCATAATCTTCTATGTACGAACAAATTACGTTTACGCATGGATATGTTAATGAATCTTCCAAATCAATATAGAACCTTTTTTTAAACATAGGAAGCTCCTTTCAGCAAAAGCGAATCATTCTCACATAATGAATATACAATAACAAGAAAATACGTTACATATAAAAATAGAATTTAACGTATTAGTGTATATTTAAATTTAATATTGATTGTTAGTAGGTTTGATGATATCCTTTTCATAAATATGAATAGATTTAGCTGAATAAAAAGTTATATTATATTTAAAAATGAAATAGGATTTGGAGATGAGTTTATGGATTATTCGCAGATAAAAAAGAATTTTGAGGGACATGGATTTACAACACAAGTTTTTTCCACAAAGGAAGATGCCTGTTGTTACCTTACCGATATGTTACAAAATCAAACGATCGGATTTGGTGGAAGTGAAACTTTAAAGGAAATGGGATTGTTTGAAGCTCTACAACAAAAAAATGCTGTTGTATGGCACAATAAGATTCCGGGCATGGAAGTGCGTAAACTTGCTAATTGTGCAAATGTTTATATATCCAGTGCAAACGCAATAACTGAGACGGGAGAGATTGTAAACATTGACGCAACAGGAAATCGTGTTGCAATGACTGCTTTTGGACCTCAATCCTATTATTACATTATAGGCAGAAATAAAATTACAGCTAATATTAGCGAAGCTTATTCCCGGTGTAAAAATGTAGCCGCCCCCTTGAATGCAAAACGTTTAGGAGCAAAGACGCCATGTGCGGTTAGGGGAGATAAATGTTATGATTGTAACAGTCCGAGCCGGATTTGTCGTATTATTTCGATCATTGAACGTGTACCATTGGGTATGAAGTGCGAAATTATCTTTGTGGATCAGGAATTGGGGTATTAATCTAACCGGTAATAATCATAGTATTAGCCCGATAAATGTAAATACGAAAATAAAACTACCAGCTATCAGTATACTGAACTGGTAGTTTTTTGTTACAGGAGAGTTCAAAATTGCTATGGAAATAGTACGATTTATCGGCCTCGAATGAACCCTAAAAACGTGTTGTATAGCGTGTTGTATTTCTTTATAAATTAATATAAAAATTGACAATTTATCAGTAGGTGTTATGAAAGCAAACAATGAAAAACCCTAGTGTTTACAAGGAACTCTTGCATATACTAGGGTTTTTAAACAGCAGATAACGGGAATCGAACCCGCCTCCTCAGCTTGGGAAGCTGATATTCTACCGATGAACTATATCTGCTTACTGATTTTAACTAATAAATATTATATCACACCCGGTTAGTGGAATTCAATCCATTTTTACAAAAAATGGAAAAAGAATCTTAGTAACTTGCCAAAAATGGAAAAAGCATTGTATAATGAAAGCTGATTATACGAAATGTGGAGGAGTATCATGGCAAAAACGCAGTATAATGCGGATAGTATTACCGTATTGGAAGGCCTTGAGGCGGTACGAAAACGTCCTGGAATGTACATTGGAAGTGTAGGGACAAAGGGATTAAATCATTTAATTTACGAGATTGTAGATAACGCGGTGGACGAGCATCTGGCTGGTTATTGTGATCAGATATGGGTGACGCTGGAATCGGATGGTTCCTGTACCGTAAAGGATTCAGGCCGAGGAATCCCGGTAGAGATGCACAAAAAAGGTGTTTCAGCAGAACGAGTGGTTCTATCTACCCTTCATGCAGGCGGTAAATTTGATAATGATGCCTATAAAACCAGCGGCGGTCTTCATGGAGTAGGTTCCTCAGTCGTCAATGCGCTGTCTGCCCACATGAAAATTAAAATATATAAGAACGGTCTGATTCATTACGACGCATATGAGCGGGGCATACCAACGGTAGAACTGATGGATGGCCTGCTTCCTACGTTGGGAAAGACAAAAGAGACAGGTACTGAGATTAACTTTCTTCCGGATGTGGAGATTTTTGAAAAGATACGTTTTAAGGCAGATTGGCTGAGAAGCCGTCTCCATGAAACAGCCTATTTAAATCCAAACCTGAGAATTACTTATATGAATAAAAGACAGGGCGAAGAGGAAACGGTGATTTACCATGAACCGGAAGGAATCGTTGCCTATGTAAAAGAATTAAATGCAGGGAAAGAAAAGATGCACGACCCTATCTATTTTAAAGGGGTCGTTGATAAAGTTGAAGTGGAAGCAGCCATTCAGTTCGTGGATACCTTTGAGGAGAATATTCTTGGATTTTGTAATAATATTTTCACTCAGGAAGGCGGCACCCATTTAGCTGGCTTTAAGACTCGTTTTACCCAGATGATTAACAGCTATGCGAGAGAGCTTGGAATCTTAAAAGAAAAGGATACCAACTTTACGGGAGCAGATACGAGAAATGGTCTGACGGCCGTGGTTGCAGTAAAGCATCCAGACCCCATTTTTGAAGGACAGACAAAGACTAAACTTGCCAGCGCGGATGCCACAAAAGCTGTATTTACTGTGGCGGGAGATGAGCTGGAACGTTATTTTGACCGTAACCTGGAAGTTTTAAAGGCAGTCATAAGCTGTGCGGAAAAGTCTGCTAAGATACGAAAAGCCGAGGAAAAGGCAAAGACCAACATGCTGTCCAAATCCAAGTTTTCCTTTGACAGCAATGGAAAGCTTGCAAACTGTGAGAGCAGAGATGCCGAAAAGTGCGAAATCTTCATCGTAGAGGGAGATTCTGCGGGTGGTTCTGCGAAAACAGCCCGTAATCGTCAGTATCAAGCCATTTTACCTATCCGAGGTAAAATTTTAAATGTGGAAAAGGCTTCTATTGACAAGGTTTTAGCCAATGCAGAAATTAAGACAATGATCAATACCTTTGGGTGTGGCTTTTCTGAAGGCTATGGCAATGATTTTGATATTACAAAGCTGCGTTATGATAAAATCATTCTGATGACCGATGCCGATGTGGATGGAAGTCATATTGATACCCTCCTTTTGACCTTTTTATACCGGTTTATGCCGGAACTTATTTATGATGGACATGTATATATCGCTATGCCTCCTTTGTTTAAAGTTATTCCAAAGCGTGGTGCGGAACAGTATCTCTATGATGAGAAAGAGCTGGAGCGTTACCGCAGGAACCATTCCGGTGATTTTACACTCCAGCGTTATAAAGGTCTTGGAGAAATGGATGCAGAACAGCTTTGGGAAACAACACTTGACCCGGAGCGGCGTGTGCTTAAACTGGTGGAAATTGAGGATGCCCGTATGGCTTCTGAAATCACAGAAATGCTTATGGGAAGCGAAGTAGCTCCAAGACGGCAGTTTATTTATGAGCATGCGGATGAAGCGGAGATTGATGCATAAATAGTTGGAGGTCCCTATCAGGGATACCTAGATGTCCTGAAATGATGGACGAAAAGAGAGGAAACATGGCAGAAAAGATAATTAGAACAGAGTATTCCGAGGAAATGCAGAAAAGCTACATGAATTACTCCATGAGTGTAATCACAGCCAGAGCAATCCCGGATGCAAGAGATGGATTAAAGCCGGTACAACGGCGTGTTTTATATGATATGAGCGAGTTGCGTCTAAACCACGATAAGCCACACAGAAAATCGGCGCGTATCGTAGGTGATACCATGGGTAAATACCATCCCCATGGTGACAGCTCCATTTATGAGACTCTGGTAGTGATGTCCCAGATATTTAAAAAAGGGATGCCTTTGGTCAATGGACATGGAAACTTTGGTTCCATTGAAGGGGATGGCGCAGCGGCGATGCGTTATACGGAAGCCAGACTTGAGAAATTTGCTGAGGAAGTTTATTTAAAGGATTTAGATAAAACGGTTAATTTTGTTCCTAACTATGATGAGACGGAAAAGGAGCCGGAAGTACTTCCGGTAAGAGTGCCTAATCTTTTAATTAACGGTGCCGAAGGTATTGCCGTTGGAATGAGCACCAGCATCCCTTCGCACAACCTGGGAGAAGTCATTGATGCTGTCATGGCTTACATTGATAATTCAGACATTTCCATTCAGGAGCTGATGGAATATATGCCAGGGCCAGATTTTCCGACTGGGGGTATTATTGCAAATAAAAGCGATCTGCCTGCCATTTATGAAACCGGTGTAGGTAAAATCAAGCTTCGCGGCCGCATTGAAGTGGAGCTTGGAAAAAGAAAGGCAGATAAGGACAAGCTGCTGATTACTGAAATTCCATATACCATGATAGGTGCGGGAATTAATAAATTCCTGGTTGATATCGTAGACCTTGTGGAAAGCAAAAAGCTTACAGATGTAGTGGATATCTCCAATCAGTCCAATAAAGACGGGATCCGTATCGTTCTCGAACTTCGTAAGGATGCTGATGTAGAGAAAATCCGCAACATATTATATAAGAAAACAAAGCTGGAAGACACCTTTGGAGTTAATATGCTGGCCATAGCTGGCGGCAGACCGGAAACTCTGAATTTAAAAGGGATATTAAAGAATTTCCTGGACTTCCAGTATGAAAATGCCACGAAGAAATACCAGGCACTGTTAGACAAGGAGCTGGAGAAAAAAGAAATCAAGGAAGGTCTTATTAAGGCCTGTGATATCATTGACCTTATCATTGCAGTTTTAAGAGGTTCCAAGAACCTAAAGGATGCAAAAAACTGCCTTATGACCGGAGATGTGTCCAATATTAAATTCCGGGTCAGTGGATTTGAAGAAGATGCGAAAAAGCTTTGCTTTACGGAAAAGCAGGCCAGTGCTATTTTGGAAATGCGTCTTTATAAGCTGATCGGACTGGAGATTCTTCAGTTGGAGAAGGAATTTAAGGAAACTCTTGAAAAAATTGCTTTATATGAAAAAATTCTTTCCAGCAGAAAAAATATGGATGAAGTAATCAAAGATGATTTAAAAGCCATTAAGGAAGAGTATGCGACTCCAAGAAGAACTGTGATTGAGGACGGCAAGGAAGCGGTTTACGACGAATCTGCCATCGCTGTTTCAGAAGTGACCTTTGTTATGGACCGGTTTGGCTATTGCAAAATATTAGAAAAGAATACCTATGACAGGAATAAAGAAACCATTGAAACCGAGAGTCAGTATGTGGTAAACTGTTTCAATACGGATAAGATCTGTATTTTCACCAACACAGGAAACTTACATCAGGTGAAAGTTCTTGATATACCGGCTGGAAAGCTGAGGGATAAAGGAACTCCCATTGAGAATCTAAGCAAGTTTGACGGGACAAGGGAACAAATCATATACTTATGTCATGCGGAAGGATTAAAAGGGCACAAATTCCTGTTTGCAACGAAACAGGCTCTTATTAAGCTGGTTCCGGGAGAAGAGTTTGAGACCAATAATCGAATGGTGGCTGCAACAAAGCTTCAGGACGACGATTCCGTTATCAGCATTCAGCTGTTAAATGAACAGCAGGATGTGGTGCTCCAGACATCAGCAGGAATTTTCCTGCGCTTCCGTGTGGAAGAAATATCTGAGATGAAAAAGAATGCCAGGGGTGTCCGGGGGATTAAGCTGTCTCAGGGAGAGGAACTGGAAGCTGTTTATCTTCTGGGAGAAGATCCAGTGATTCGTTACAAAGAAAAAGAGGTTCACTTAAACCGGCTGAAAGCAGGTAAGCGAGATGGAAAAGGCAGCAAAGTTCGCCTTTAGTACGTTACCACGAAATACATTTTAAAGAAATGTCTTTGTGACACGAACAAATGTATTTTTATCGCGAATAAATATTGATTTTTCTTTCACTTTGTTATAGGATAGTTAAGAATTTAGCGTATTAGGATATTACAATTTGGAAAGAAGTGAGGAGAAAGCGATGGAAAAGAAATTGCAAGTTGGCATCTTGGGAGCAACCGGTATGGTAGGACAGAGATTCATTTCTCTGCTTGAAAATCATCCCTGGTTTGAGGTAGTGACAGTAGCAGCAAGTCCACGCTCTGCCGGAAAAACATATGAGGAAGCGGTAGGTGACCGTTGGAAAATGACATCACCGATGCCAGAATCTGTGAAAAGGTTAACGGTCATGAATGTGAACGAAGTGGAAGCAGTGGCTGCAGGCGTTGATTTTGTATTCAGCGCAGTAGATATGTCAAAAGACGAGATTAAAGCCATTGAAGAAGCTTATGCAAAAGCAGAAGTACCTGTTGTATCCAACAACAGTGCCCATAGATGGACTCCGGATGTACCGATGGTAATTCCTGAGATCAATCCAGAGCATTTTGAAGTGATCAAGGATCAGAGAAACCGTCTGGGCACTAAAAAAGGCTTTATTGCAGTGAAACCAAACTGTTCCATTCAAAGCTATGCTCCCGTACTTACCGCATGGAGAGAGTTTGAGCCTTATGAAGTAGTGGCTACCACTTATCAGGCGATTTCCGGTGCAGGTAAGAACTTTAAGGATTGGCCGGAGATGGTAGGTAATGTGATTCCATTTATCGGCGGCGAGGAAGAAAAAAGCGAGCAGGAGCCTCTGCGCCTCTGGGGTGAGATCGTAGACGGACAGATCGTAAAAGCCAGTGAACCGGCTATTACATGTCAGTGTATCCGTATTCCCGTTTTAAATGGACATACAGCTGCTGTGTTTGTTAAATTCCGTAAAAAGCCAACCAAAGAAGAACTGATTGACCGCATCCGCCAGTTCAGTGGCCTTCCACAGGAGCTTAAGCTTCCAAGCGCGCCAAAGCAGTTCATTCAATATATGGAAGAAGATAACCGTCCACAGATTACACTTGATGTGGATTATGAAAACGGCATGGGAATTTCCGTGGGCCGTTTACGTGAAGATACGGTTTACGATTATAAATTTGTGGGAATGTCCCACAACACCGTCCGTGGAGCAGCAGGCGGAGCCGTTCTTTGTGCAGAGCTTTTAACAGCCAAGGGATATATATCGGCTGGGAAATAATAAAACCATGAAGCCCCTTTTATAAGGGGCTTTAGGAAAAGGTATATGGAGGAAGCAAAATGGCATACAAAAAAGAACTTTGGGGAAACATGCCGGATGGCAAAGAAGTGTATTTGTATACACTGGAAAATGGAAATGGAGTTTCAGCTTCATTTACAGATTTAGGAGCCGTGTGGGTCAGTATGTTGGTGCCGGACCGGGAAGGGAATAAGAAGGATGTGGTGTTAGGGTATGATACCGTAGCCCAGTACCTGGAAAATCCCCCTCATTTTGGAGCACCCATTGGTAGAAATGCCAACCGGATCGCAAATGCAGCATTTGAAATCAATGGCAAAGAGTATCAATTGGAAGCCAATAATGGTGTCAACAATCTACATAGCGGTTCTGATCTTTATCACTCCCGGCTGTGGGAGGCTGAAGTTGAGGAAGCAGAGGAGGGGACTAAAATCAGCTTTTCTCTTTTCTCACCTGACGGAGATCAGGGATTTCCTGGAAATGCGACCATTACAGCAGCATATACTCTGACTCAGGATAACAGCCTGATTCTTTCCTATCATATGGTATGTGACCAGGATACAGTAGCTAACTTTACCAACCACAGCTATTTTAACCTTGATGGTCATGATGGCAAAAATGCAATGAAACAGCGTGTCTGGATCGATGCAGATTCTTATACCAGAGCAGATGAAGGCTCCATTCCAACCGGCGAGATTACACCTGTAAAGGGAACTCCAATGGATTTCACCCAGATGAAGCCAATTGAGCAGGATATTAATGAGGATTACGAAGCGTTGATCTTTGGCGGCGGCTTTGACCACAACTGGGTGCTTAATCATCCAGAGGGGGAAGTTTCCTTATGTGCAGCAGCAGAATCTGATAAAACAGGCATCCGTATGGAGGTATACACCGATTTACCAGGAATGCAGTTTTACACCGCTAATTTTTTAAAGGACGGGATGACAGGAAAAGGGGGGGCTGTTTATGAAAAACGCTGCTGTTACTGTTTTGAGACCCAGTATTATCCCGATGCCATCAATAAGCCTGAGTTTCCATCTCCTTTATTAAAAGCAGGTGAGGAATATCAGACCGTAACGATTTATAAATTTTCTATCGCAGAATAATATCATACATAGAAAATAACCAGGGACGCAGGGTGCTGCGCCCCTGTACTTATGTGAAAGGACTTTGCTATACATATGAATATACAGGACGGAAAAGGAATTAAGGCACTGTCAGCCCTTGGTCTTATAGTGACCACCATAATATGGGGAAGTGCGTTTGTGGTGATGAAAAATTCAGTCGATATTATTTCTCCCACCTATTTACTGGCTCTGCGTTTTACCATTGCTTCTATCGCACTGGTTGCAGTATTTTTTAAGCGCCTTAAGCTGGTAAATAAAACAGAAATACTATGTGGCAGCCTTCTGGGCGTGTTTTTGTTTGTCAGTTATCTGCTTCAGACGTATGGGGTGAAGTATACCACTGCCAGCAAAAATGCATTTATCACCACGTTATACGTGATTATAGTACCTTTTCTGCACTGGTTCTTTAATAAAAAAAGGCCTTCTGTGAACAATATTGGCGCAGCCGTCATCGCTGTATTCGGACTGGCCCTTATTTCACTGGAAGGCGATCTTTCTATAAATATAGGTGATTTACTGACACTTTTCTGTGGTCTGTTTTTTGCGTTCCATATCGTATTTGTTGACCGGTATACGGATCATCATGACCCAGTTAGGCTGACCGTGATTCAGATGGTGGCAGCGGCAATTCTTAGCTGGGTTCTGGCACCGATCATGGAAGGAACGCAGGATTTTACCGTTATTAATGGATCCATGCTCATTGGTTTGTTGTATCTTGGTATATTCAGTACCATGATCTGCTTTCTCCTTCAGAATGTGGGACAGAAGCACCTAAGCCCAAATACTACTTCTATTATACTGTCCTTTGAAGCAGTATTTGGCCTGGTATTTTCAGTCATATTCCTGGGAGAAGAGGTAACCCCTAAACTCATGGCAGGATGTATCTTATTGTTCTCTTCTGTAATTCTGTCAGAATATCAGAGAAAGAAGAAAGCATGATCGGTGTGATAAATCAGGATGCATCTGTTATTTTACACACATCGATCCATTCCAAAGCACCTGATAGCATGAAAAGCTCTTCACAGGTCAATTCAATGGCAGAATTGGAGCTTCCGGCTGCCGGGAAAACGGTTTCAAATCTTTGCATGGAGGTATCTAAGTAGGTAGATACCTGTTCCGGGTTAGCAAAGGGGCAGACGCCGCCTATTTCATGGCCGGTTAGTAAGGAAACCTCCTCAGCTGCCAGCATTTTTGCCTTGTAGCCAAATGTCTTTTTAAACTTTGCGTTATCAATTTTTGTGTCTCCCGCAGTAACCACCAAAATGCAGCTGTCTGAACCTTCTTTACGAAAGGACAGGGTTTTGGCAATGCGGGCGGGAGATACATCAAGGGCTTTGGCGGCCAGTAAGACCGTGGCACTGGATACCGGAAATTCCTTTACCTGGCAGTCTCTGCCAAAGTCTTTTAAATACTCTTTTACCTTTTGTACTGACATGGTTCAACACTCCTTTTAATAAAATTGTAAACCATTGTACCATTGATATTCCTTTTTTTCAATGGTATAATAAGTTTTAAACGGTCAAATATTTGCTATTCCAAGGCTTACATGGTATAATAGTCAGGTTACTAAAAAAGAGCAGTAGGGAGTTATATGTCGAAATCGTTATACATTGCAGAAAAACCAAGTGTAGCGCAGGAATTTGCCAATGCTCTGAAAGTGAAGGGAAGGCGCAGTGATGGTTATATTGAGTCTGATGAGGCAATTATTACCTGGTGCGTAGGCCATCTGGTGACCATGAGTTATCCGGAAAGCTATGATCCGAAGTTTAAGCGGTGGAGCTTATCTACCCTTCCGTTTCTTCCAAAAGAGTTTAAATACGAGGTAATTCCCAGCGCTGAAAAACAATTTAAGATTGTAAGCAGCCTGCTGAACCGTTCGGATGTAGATGTCATTTATATCTGTACTGACTCCGGACGAGAGGGAGAATACATATACCGCCTGGTTGCCCAGATGGCGGGAGTCAAAGACAAATGCCAAAAAAGGGTATGGATCGACTCCCAGACAGAAGATGAGATTTTAAGAGGAATCCGTGAGGCAAAGGACTCTTCAGAATATGACAATCTCTCAGCTTCCGCATATTTACGGGCAAAAGAAGATTATCTCATGGGAATTAATTTTTCCCGATTGCTTACACTAAGGTATGGACAGCATATTTCCAACTATATGCGAAGTGGGAAAAATACAGTCATATCGGTTGGCCGTGTCATGACCTGTGTCATGGGAATGGTAATCCGTAAAGAAAGGGAAGTCAGAAGCTTTGTAAAAACTCCCTTCTACCGGGTTGTCGGTACATTTTTAAAGGACGAGCTGGACTTTGAAGGTGAGTGGAGAAGCGCTCCAGGGTCTAAATATTTTGAGTCCCCTTACCTTTATAAGGAGAATGGTTTTAAGGAGCGAAAGCATGCAGAAGAGCTGATTTCAATCCTGACTTCTCTCACGCCCCTGGAAGGAACCGTTGCTTCTATTGAAAAGAAAAAAGAAACGAAGAATCCGCCTCTTCTTTATAACCTTGCAGAGCTTCAGAATGATTGCTCCAAGATGTTTAAGATCAGTCCTGATGAAACCTTAAAGGTAGTGCAGGAGCTTTACGAAAAGAAGATGGTCACATATCCCAGAACCGATGCCAGAGTGCTTTCCAGTGCAGTTGCAAAGGAAATCCATAAAAATATCGGTGGGCTGAAAGGCTTTGAGCTGTTAAAAGATGCAGCAGCTGAGGTTTTGGAAAAAGGTTCTTACCGTAATATAGAAAAGACCAGATATGTCAATGACAAGCAGATCACAGATCATTATGCAATCATACCTACCGGGCAGGGCCTGGGAGCAATGAGGGGCCTTTCTCCTTTGACTTATAAAGTCTACGAAGTTATTACCAGGAGATTTCTAAGCATTTTTTATCCGCCGGCTGTTTATCAGAAATATTCGCTGGAGCTGGTGGTGGACAAGGAGCATTTCTATTCCAGTTTCAAGGTCATGCTGGAAGCGGGATATTTAAAAATTGCAGACGTGTCAGGCATGAAAAAGAAAGCTCAAGAGGATAAAGACGGGGGAAAATCATCGTCTGAGGAAAATTCAGATGAAAACAATACAGATGCACCTCAAAAGAATATGGATAACCCGGCATTCATTGCTATGCTTGGCACCTTAAAAAAGGGAATGGCTCTTTCTGTTAAGGAATTTACCATAAAGGAAGGGGAAACATCCCCACCAAAACGCTATACCTCCGGTTCTATCATTCTTGCTATGGAGAATGCAGGACAATTGATTGAGGACGAGGAATTAAGAGCTCAGATCAAGGGAAGCGGCATTGGAACCAGTGCTACCAGGGCGGAGATTTTGAAAAAGCTGTTTAACATCAAATATCTTTCCCTGAATACGAAAACACAGGTTATTACCCCGACACTACTTGGAGAGCTGATTTATGATGTGGTGAATGCTTCCATCAAGCAGCTATTGAATCCAGAGCTTACTGCAAGCTGGGAAAAGGGTCTTACTTATGTTTCTGAGGGGTCCATTACCTCCGAAGAATATATGCAGAAATTAGAAAATTTTGTTGCCGGACGCACCTCTGGGGTGCTCAGGCTCAATAACCACTACGATCTTCGCAGTGTATTTGATGCAGCGGCAGCTAATTATATTAAAGAAAAATAGGAGATTACAAACATGAAAAAAGAAGATATGACAAACCAAGATCTATTTGATACAAACTATACTGTTGCAAAATTATTATTTGAGCAGACAACATATCCTTGGGAAGTTCTTCCTAAAATCAGTGAGTTCATTGTTTCTTTAGGAGAACGTCTTCCTAAAGATGAGTTTGTACATGTAGGAAAGGCCGTATGGATTCATAAATCTGTAAATCTTCCGCCAACAGCATGTATGGGTGAGCACGTAATTATCTGTAAGGGAGCTCAGATCCGTCATTGTGCATTTATCAGAGGCAATGCCATCATTGGTGAATTTGCTGTGGTTGGAAACTCCTCTGAAGTAAAGAACTCCATTCTTTTTGACGGCGTTCAGGTTCCTCACTTTAACTATGTAGGAGACTCCATTTTAGGATATAAGTCTCATATGGGTGCTTCTTCCATCGCTTCCAATGTGAAATCAGACAAATCTCTGGTTACTGTACACGCAGAGGATGGGGATATCGAAACTGGTCTTAAGAAATTTGGTGCCATCCTTGGTGATTATGCAGAAGTAGGCTGCGGTGCAGTTTTAAATCCAGGAACTGTAATCGGACCAAAATCCAGCATTTATCCTCTTTCTTCTGTAAGAAGCTGTGTAGATGCAAACTCTATCTACAAAAATCAGGGTGAAGTTGTAGAGAAGACTGTAACAGAAGAGTAATGAATTGTAATCTCAGATAAGAGAAAGAACAACGTGCAAGAGAGGGGCTGTCTCGGTGAGAGATGGCCTCTTTTTAAAATAGTTTCGTATGTAATAAGAGAATTATTTATCGTGTAAATTGTTTCTTGAGAGTGGGAGGGCTGGCAATGGATAAAGAAGAACATGTCATTATGGGATTAAGGGATTTGTTAAATAAGATGTCTTGGCTGAATAAAATTAAGATGGAAGACGTACTTAAGGACTATAAGCCTTCCGAAGTGCATTGCATTGAATACATTGGGAGAAATTCAGATTCTAACGTGACAAAACTCTCAGAGTCCTTCTATATGACCAGAAGCGCCATGAGTAAAATAACAAAAAAACTGATGGAAAAAGGTTTTATTGAAAGTTATCAAAAGCCTGATAACAAGAAGGAAATCTATTTCAAGCTTACCAATAAGGGAAAAGAACTATATGACATCCATGAGCGCCTTCACAAAGAATTCAGGGAACGTGACAAGGCTGTTTTTGAGCAAATTACGGATGAACAGTTTGACGGCATGCTCCGCTTTATAGAGCGGTACAGCAGTCATTTGGATGAAGAAATAAAGAAACTTGATTCTGATATTTATTCAGATAAAAATTAATCATATATTCATAGAACAGGCGGCCAACGGACAACGTGAGGCCGCTTTTTTATTATATAGTAAAGTTCTACGAACTCCCCTATATAATAAAAAGCACGACCTGCAGGAGGTACATGACGCTTAAGAGGAAGAGGTCAATAAAGTGACGGCGCGTTAGCGGCGGAATCTGGCAAGGCAGACTCTTTATATTGTTCTGATTATTGTTGACAAGGAAACAAAAATAGGCTATGATAAATATGTTTCCAAGGAAACAATAAAACAATGAGAGGAGAATTGTTATGTTTACATTTAAATTGCGAAAAGAAGAAAATCATGAAGCAGCGATAGATAGAAAGGCTTTGATCTTTGGCCTTATGATGGTATTTCTTTGTGGATTAGGGTTTAGTATTATAACCCCTGTAATTCCGTTTTTAGTAGCACCATATGTTAAATCCCCCGAAGAACAGGCAATTATGGTCACGCTTTTAACTTCCGTTTATGCCGCTTGTGTTTTTCTGGCTGCTCCGGGCTTAGGAGCTTTAAGCGACAGGTATGGGCGCAGGCCCTTGCTGTTAGCTTGCCTTTTAGGATCGGCAGCCGGTTATATTGTTTTTGGTATAGGAGGCGCATTATGGGTATTATTTGCCGGGCGCATCATTGAAGGAATAACAGGTGGCAGCATAAGTACTATTTTTGCTTATTTTGCAGACATCACTCCCAGAGAGCAAAGAACTAAATACTTTGGGTGGGTAAGTGCGGTCACTGGAACTGGTTTTGCCATAGGGCCTGCCATAGGAGGATTGCTCGCCAGGTTTGGTTATTCGGTACCTATGTTCTTTGGAGCTGCCATTACCTTGTTGAACTTTGGATTTGGAATCTTTTTTATGCCTGAAAGTCTTCATAAAGGTCTCAGATCTGAAATAATTTCTCTTGCAAGCTTAAATCCTCTTAAGCAGCTTATGAATGTATTGTCTATGAAAAAATTGAAACGGCTTTTGATCTCTGCTTTTTTACTTTGGATACCCAATGGATCACTACAGGCGGTTTTTTCACAATTCATCATAGATACCTTCCATTGGCAGCCAGTAATCATAGGACTCATGTTTTCCATTATTGGGATACAGGATATTATATCCCAAGGTTTTATCATGCCAAGGCTTCTAAAAAAGTGCAGTGATATGCAAATTGTAATTCTTGGGATGAGTTCTGAGATATTAGGGTATTGTTTGATTGCAGTATCCGCCTTGTTTTCCTTCTATCCCTTTTTCATTTTAGGTATGTTTGTCTTTGGATTTGGTGATTCCATTTTTGGACCATCCTTTAATGGTATGATTTCTAAGTCGGTGGAATCAAGCGAACAGGGGAGAGTGCAGGGTGGGAGCCAGGCCATACAATCCCTGGCAAGAATTGCAGGACCGGTCATTGGGGGCCAGCTCTATGTATTGCTTGGCCATGTATCACCAGCCTTAATGGGAGTGGTTTTAATCACCGGGGCTTTACTGGTATTGGGCCGGAAGGAACGTGTATACAATCATCTTACAACATAAAAACAGGGGTACAAAACTTGAATGAAGTCTTGTACCCCTGTTTCTATCTATTAAATCTCTATTTTGTTCCGAAAATACGATCGCCTGCATCGCCAAGTCCTGGACAGATGTAGGCATTCTCATTTAATCCACGGTCTAAATGTCCTACATAAATCTGAATATCAGGATGAGCTTCCTGAAGCTTCTTTAAGCCTTCTGGAGCAGCAATGATACACATGAATTTAATGTGTTTGCCGCCGTACTGCTTGATGAAATTGATTGCTTCAACTGCAGAACCGCCGGTCGCTACCATAGGATCTGTGACAACGATGGTTCTCTGTTCGATTGGGCTTGGAAGCTTACAGTAATACTCGTGAGGCTCGTGAGTCACTTCGTCCCGGTATAAGCCGATGTGTCCTACTTTTGCAGAAGGAACCAGAGCCAAAATACCATTTACCATACCCAGTCCTGCGCGGAGAATTGGTACGATTGCCATTTTCTTGCCGGCAATCATTGGAGTCATGCAGGTTTCGATTGGAGTCTCTACTTCTACATCCTGTAAAGGGAGATCTCTTAAGGCTTCAAAGCCCATCAGCATAGCAATTTCTTCAATAAGAGCACGGAATTCATTGGTGCCTGTTCTTTTATCTCTTAAGATAGAAATTTTGTGCTGAATCAGGGGGTGGGTAAAAACGGTTACATTGTCCATTGAAAAATCCATAATGTTATTTGTCCTTTCTTGAATCTCTTGTTGTATCAGGGGTTTCCGGCAGAATCAGGTTCATAATGACACCTACTACAACTGCGATGAAAAGGCCTGAAATGTTTAAAGTAACAGAACCGATCTCTGCATTAAGACCGCCGATCTGGCCAAATCCAAGACCAAACACCAGAATAAGTCCAACAATGGATAAATTTCTGCTATGTGTAAAATCCAAATCTGATTCGGCAAGAGAACGGATACCTACGGCAGCAATCATACCAAAGAGCATGATTTCAACGCCGCCTTTTACAGGACCGGGTATGGTCTGAAGAATTGCGCCCATTTTTCCAAATAGACCTAAAATGATTGCAAACACTGCGGTAATACGAAGAAGTCTTGGGTTATAGTTCTTTGTAGTTGCAAGCACTCCAGTGTTTTCCGCATAAGTAGTATTAGCTGGACCGCCTGTGAAACCTGCAAAAAGAGTTGCAACACCATCACCCATAAGAGTGCGGTGGAGTCCGGGATCTTTTAAGAAGTCTTTTCCTACGACTGTTCCATTGGTAGTAATGTCACCGATGTGCTCCATAAACGTAACACAGGCAATCGGTGCGATGGAGAGAATTGCTCCCAGGCTGAATTTTGGAACTGTCATGAAAGCTACTCCATTTAGATCTTTGGTTACATAAGGAATGTTGATCCAGGCTGCAGATGTAATGGCGGAATAGTCCATGTGAAAGACGCCTAAGCTTCCTAAAATTATGCACAACAAATAACCTGCCGCAATTCCGATAAGAATCGGGACAAGCTTAAAGAATCCGTGTGCGAAGATAGAGCATAGGATTACTACAAGCAGGGTAAATAAGGCAATTCCCAGGTTTAACGCTATGGCTGGAGTCATTCCGTCGGCAAGGCTTAGGTTGCCGGTAGCATCATTGATTGCCGTGCTTGCAAGGTTAATTCCGATTACTACAATGACAGGACCTGTTACTACCGGAGGGAATATCCTCTTAATCTTGTCCGAACCTACGATAAAAACAAGAAGGGAAAAGAAAAGATAGACTAAACCGGCAAAAATAATTCCACCCTGTGCTAAAGGTACGTTCTCTGGAATCACGGTTCCTTCCGGGCGGATGATAGAGCTAACGGCGGCCAGAAATGCGAAGGAAGAACCAAGAAACACAGGAACCTTAAATTTAGTACAGCAGTGGAATATTAAGGTACCAACGCCTGCAGAAAATAGTGCCAGCGATGGGTTGAGACCAGTCAGCAAAGGAACCAGTACGGTTGCGCCAAACATAGCGAACAGATGCTGGATACTGAGCAGATAATCTCGCGTGGTGAGTTTTTCTTTATTACTCATTTTTCGACTCCATTTCTATTTATTTTCCGTCCTATTTTAACAGAGAAAGGAGTAAATGGCAACTATTTTTCCTATTTTGTCACAGGAGTGTAAGAAACCAGGGCAGAATCGCCTAAAGCATGGGGCACTGGAATGGAGAAAATGATGTTTCCCTTGTCTTCATAACTAAAGGAATCCGGGAATGCTGGGGTTCCACCCGGCAGCTTTGTCTTAATGGGAAAGTCAGCTTCCTGGAATAATTTGACATACGAAGAAAGGTCCATCTGCGTTCTTGCATCCATAAGTGCTTCTGTAAGTTCCGGGGAAGCATTGTAGAATTTCACCTGATCGGAAAGAACGTACTCTGCCAGAGCCTCGGGATTTGCAAAATCTGTCAGACCAAGATCCTTCACCTGGTTGATATCAATTGTATTTGTGTAAAAGAGATTAATAGGATGTGCAGCTCCCTCTGCGTAAAAGGTACCGGTGTAAACGGCTGTAATCCGTTTGGGATCAGCAGAAATAATTTCAGCATCAACAATCACTGTGTCCTTTAAGGAATCAACGGAAGCAATGCTTAGAAAGCTGAGGGCATTGTCTTTCAGCAGTTGATTGACGCTTTCTTCTTTTTTCTTATCTTCTAAATTAGAGATTGCAGGATATTGAATGGAGACATTTTTGTCTTTATGCGTTTTTATTGATGTGGTGATGACTGGATGAGTGACTGGTTTTTCTGAATAATCTCTGATTACAATGGTGCTTGCCTGGCTTTCCACCTTGGAAGCTTCCGGGGAGACGGTTTTGATATAATTCTTTTGATTGCACCCGGATAAAATTAGAACACAGAGAGCAGAAAAAAAGAGAAGCTGTTTGCGGAACATATTAGAACTACCACCTTTCTTTTTGTTCACATTCAAATTCAGTATATCATAAAGTATGAAAATATGGGGAAAAGAATGTGGAAATGATTGTATTTCTGCGTCATTTTTCCACCTTTGCTTGCGGGAAACCAGGAGAAATAGTATAATTTGATAGTTAGACACGACTAACTTAAAAAGATAAGAAAAGAGATAGAACTATGGATGCAGAATTAGAACAGTTTATAAAAAGCTACTCCAATGCCTCTATATGTGTACAAGGGGTTTATCACTATGCAATAGAGCCAGGATCTTCCGGCAGACAGAAAACGGCCCCATTTCGTGGATTTATATTTCCCATCAGCGGAAGGGCGCAGTATGCCTTTGATGGAACTCTCTATACCACAGATTCCCGGAAAATCATTCATGGTGTGCCGGATATGATGTTAGACAAGCTTGTTCTGGGAAATAGAAGGTGGGAATACATATCTGTTTTTTATGACATAACAGGGAAGAAGCCGGAGGGAGAGTTTCTTCCTGATACCCATTTTGAACTGACGGTTGGGCATAGCCCCAGGCTGAACGGTCTTTTATGGCGTCTTCGCAGAGCTTTTTCAGAACCCGGGGCCCTTTCTTCCTTTCAGTCAGAAGTGTTGTTTCGCTGCATTTTGGAGGAAATGTTTATCAGTGCTGCGAGCCAGACAAGTGACAGCTCCCATATGCTTTTTAAATCTGTCCGTTCCTATATTCACGATTATTATATGGAGGGGCTGACGGTAGGAGGACTGGCGGAACAAAATGGAGTGACTGCAAACCGTTTGTTTTATGTATTTCGAAGCTATGCCGGAATGGGGCCGGGAGATTATCTTCTCCGGTACCGCTTAAATCGTGCAAAGGAAATTCTCATTACAAGTGATGCTTTAATCAGTGACGTTGCCCGGGGAGTTGGTTACGATGATCCACTGTATTTTAGCAGGTTATTTAAAAAGCAGTTTGGAATAACACCCAGCGGCTTTCGTGAGAAATTCAGGAATAATCCATGTCCATCTTAGGATTATTCCATTCCAATCAATTTCTTCCATTGCTATACTGTATGAGTTGAATACGGAACACATCATTCAGTACCTGGAGGATATGACATGAAAAAAATGATGAGAATACTTCTTTCCATTGCAGTTTTCTCCTGCCTGATCAGTGGTTGTACCAAAGCGCCCAAAGAGACGGCAGTCACTGGTTCCCAGTGGCCAAGAAGTTTTAAAGACGCGGCAGGGCATGAGGTGGTTTTAGAGAAGCAGCCGGAGAGAATCGCAATCCTGCATTCCATGTATCTGGAGTATTTCTTTGCACTGGATACGCCCCCAATTGCTTCCGCTGGTGCTAATACAGGAACAGCCATGAAAGCGCTGGAAGAATTTGAAACGCTTCGCCCCTTTAAGGGAACCGCGGATATTATTGACTTAGGAAGTGCACGTCAGCTTAACTTGGAAGCAATTCTTGCAGCAGAGCCAGATGTCATCGTTACCTTTAACGGACATGGGGGAGTAAATGAAATATATGACCAGCTGACACGAATAGCTCCGGTAGTTATGCTGGATTATACAGCAAGCTGGCAGGATTCCATACGTGATTGTGCCAAGATTGCAGGTAAGGAAAACTTAGCAGAGCAGCGAATCAGGGAAACAGAAAAAATCATGTCGGAAGCAGGAGAAAAGCTTGCAGGCATAGGCGATAAAACGGCGGTTTTTGTTCGTTCCGATGGAAAGGGTGGAGTATTTGCCCTTGGAACCTCCCGATATCCTTACTATTATGATAAAACCTCCGGCTTTGGACTCTCCATACCAGATGGATATCCTGAGGAATGGGGCGTAATTTCTTTAGAGACTCTGTCTGAGCTGGATCCGGATTATATTATTTTTCAGGACTTTATCTCCGATGCCAAAGGCCTTGTAACGTCCCTGGAAGCGTCTGCTGTATGGAATAATTTAACGGCGGTCAGGAACCAGCAAGTCGTTTATCTGGATGGCTCTTTGAATACCACTAGTCCTCTTGCCATACAGGCAGCAGCAAAGGGACTGACGGAAGCATTGGTAAGGTAACGGATTTATCATAGGATTTGCCGGGCGACATTAAGACAGTGAGTTGCCCGGTTTTTTGTATACTTAATTTAGGAGGGTTCAATGAAACCGAGCATTTTTACAGAACAAACCGGTTACCAAAAAAATCTTCTGAGGAGGACGTGTCTGGCTCTTTTAGGAGGTCTCTTATTACTTCTTTACGCCATGACAGTTTCCGTGATGGGCGGGGCGTCAGATATACCTGTTAAAACCTTGTGGGAGGCAGTGACACAGTATGATGCCGGACAGTCCCAGCATTTAATTATTATGGATCTGCGGCTCCCCAGGGTGGTCACTGGGGCAATGGTTGGAGCTTCCCTTGCTGTAGCCGGGGCAATGATGCAGGCAATGACGAAGAATCCTTTGGCAGATTCCGGGCTTATGGGCCTTAATGCCGGGGCAGTCTTCTCTCTTTCGGTCTGCTTTGCCTTCTTTCCCGGTCTGCGTTATCAGGAGATGATGTGGGCGGCATTTGCTGGAGCAGCCCTGGGAGCAGGCTTAGTTATCGGGGCCTCTGGCATGAGAGGAGGAACAAATGAGTCTGGGAGAATTGTACTGGCAGGAGCTGCGGTCAGTGCGCTACTTACTGCATTCAGCCAGGGAATTGCCTTGCATTATAATGTTTCTCAGAAGGTGATGTTCTGGACAACAGGAGGGACAGCAGGCGCAAACTGGCAGCAGATTAAGGGGATATCTCCCTGGATTGCAGCAGGACTTATTGGAGCTTTTCTTCTGGCTAGGTCAATATCACTGCTCAGTCTTGGTCAGGAAACCGCAAAAGGACTTGGTGTGAATACCGGGGCAGTAAATGCAGTCTGCTCCTGTTTGGTGTTTATACTTGCAGGTGCAGCGGTATCCATAGCTGGCGGAATTGGATTTGTAGGGCTTATGGTCCCTCATATCGTCCGTTATTTTGTTGGTATGGATTATCGAAGCATTCTTCCTGTCTCCGCCATCTTTGGGGCAGCGTTGGTTGTTGCAGCGGATTTAGGCGCCCGGCTGGTCAATCCACCCTTTGAAACACCCTTAGGTGCTGTGGTTGCTTTGCTTGGAGGCCCGTTTTTTCTGTATCTGGCATGTAGCCAAAGGAGGCGTAACGTATGAATCCCGTGAGAGAGTTAGTTAGGACTGACAGGGGTAGGCGTCTTTCTCGAAACCATGGAGTGGTGGTGATTTTATGTGGAATACTTCTCTTTACTCTGCTGGTCAGTATGAATACAGGTCAAATAAGGCTATCTCCATTTGATACGCTCCGCACTCTTTTTGGAGGCGGCAGCGGGAAAGAAAATCTGGTTTTATTTCAGTTTCGTCTTCCTCGCATCGTGATTTCCATATTGGTGGGGGCAGGTCTTTCTATTTCAGGCCGCATTATACAGGCGGTACTGGGAAATTCCCTGGCAGATCCGGGGCTTCTGGGTATTCATGCGGGGGCTGGCTTTGCAGTTACTATGTATGTGCTGTTTCTTGGGACACAGTCCTTTTTGGCGGTCTTTACCATGCCCTTTATTGCCATGGCTGGGGGAGGAGTAACGTCCTTTTTCATATATATTCTGGCGTATGCCAGACGAAGGGAAGCCTCCCCGGTTCGTCTGATTTTAGTGGGGGTGGCTTTACAGGCAGGCTTAACTGCCCTGACGACGGTAACTGTGGTCAGGCTTGACGAAACCCAATACAATTTTGTGGCCGCCTGGCAGGCAGGGACCATATGGGGGGCAAATTGGAACTACGTCATGGCTTTGCTGCCATGGATTTTTATACTTGGATTCTATGTTTGGTCAAAGGCACTTGTTCTTGATGTGTTAAGTCTGGGAGAAGAAGTGGCTGGCGGACTGGGGATTTCAGTTTCGCGTCAGAGAATCTTTCTTCTTTCGTCAGCAGTAGCGCTGGCTGGTTCTTGCGTGGCTGTTGGCGGTGGCATTGGCTTTGTGGGACTAATTGCACCCCACCTGGCAGCGAAACTGGTAGGATCGCGTCACCAGATCCTTTTGCCCGTATGTGCCCTGACAGGGTCAGTACTGGTCCTGGCAGCGGATACCGTAGGAAGAACCATTGTTCAGCCCTCTGAGCTGCCGGCCGGTCTGGTAACAGCCGTTATTGGAGCACCTTACTTTTTATATCTGTTAAGGAAGCGCAGAAACTGAGTGAAATATGAAATAAGAAATATGGACATAGAGTCTACAATCGACAAGATATCTTCTGAGATGAAAACAGAATTGAAACAAGGCAGAAGCAAAGAAAGGCAGGAAGAAGATGAAAAAGATCGCAATTTACGGAAAAGGCGGAATTGGAAAATCCACCACAGTTTCAAATATATCGGCTGCAATGGCTGAAATGGGGAAAACCGTGCTGCAAATAGGCTGTGACCCAAAGGCGGATTCTACAAGGAACTTAACTGGCGGAAAAAATATTCCCACCGTACTGGATATTTTAAGAGACCAGGGAGATGCGGAGCTTGAGGATTTTGTGGTCAAAAGCAGTACTGGAGTGCTTTGCGTGGAAGCGGGTGGTCCCGTGCCAGGAATCGGCTGTGCTGGCAGAGGAATCATAACTGCGTTTGAAAAATTGGAAGAGTTAGAGGCCTATGATACATACCGGCCGGATGTAGTGCTTTATGACGTGCTTGGAGATGTGGTCTGCGGAGGATTTGCCATGCCCATTCGCGGCGGCTATGCGGATGAGGTGTGTATTGTAACCTCTGGGGAAATGATGTCCCTTTATGCGGCTTCGAATATTGCTCATGCGGTGAAAAGCTTTGGAAGCCGGGGCTACGCAAGTCTTCGGGGGCTTATATTAAATTCCAAGAATATTGAGCTGGAAGAGGAGCTGGTTAAAAAAGCAGCCTCTGAAATCGATGCCCCAATCCTTTACCGTCTGCCAAGAGATGGCGCCGTGCAACAGGCGGAGGCAGAAGGAAAGACTGTGATTGAGGCCTTGCCGGATTCTGATATGGCAGAGCATTACCGTTCTTTAGCAAGGCTGTTGCTGGAAGGAGGGCTTGAGGATGAATGAGCTAAAGCATCTAAAGAGGTTGTCTGCCGTTAAATCCAATGCTGGAATTAAATTTCTAACTCCAGCTGCCTTTCCCGGCAATCATTGCCCCATGCACACTGCATTGGCGCTGAGTTCCAATATTAAAGGAATGTCAACCCTATTAATCGGAACGGCAGAATGCGGCAATTACAGCCGCAGCATTATTGAGAAAAATAAGCCGGAGGATCATACCTTCCACTGGATGTATGTGCTGGATTCCAATGAGGTGGTCTTTGGATGCAGAAAGGGAGTCATGCAGGCTGTTAAGGAAATGGATGAAGCTGGAGCAAGGGCGATTATGCTGATTTCCACCTGTGTTCCCGAAGTCATAGGAGAGGATATGGAAGGAATCATTCGGGAGCTGCAGCCCCAAACAAAAGCCAGACTTAACTATGTGCAAATGCCTCATTTTAAATGCAACAGCTATCCTTCCGGTTTCTATAAAACGCTGGAGTCCTTTGGAGAGATGATGAAGCCTATTAAAAAACGCCCGGATGTGGTAAACATTCTGGGCAGAAGCAAAGAAGAGGACCATATTCCAATGCCAGAGCTTTTACAGGCACTGGAAACCAGAGAAATGACCCTTCGTTATCTGGCACCTAAATCTGATATCACAGATTTTGTCTCCGCACCAGACGGAGCGCTGAATCTCGTGCTTTCCCCTTATATGAATCCTCTTGCCAAACGGATGGAAAATCGTTTTGGAGTCCCCTTTGTCAGCGTTCATGAAGTCTATGACGTAGATGGTATTGACTATCTATATCATGACATTGCTTCAAAGTTAGGCATTCAGTGGGGAGACGGTTTTCTAAAATCAAGAAAGGCAGCTGCCCATTTGGAGGCAGAAGCAAAAGAAATGGTAAAAGGGCTCCGCTTTGTCTCGACCCATCGTAACACCTTAATGACACTGCCACTGGCTCATTATCTGTTAAGGCTGGGGATGGAGCCATTGCTGCTTCACATGGAAGAATATTATCCGGATGATAAAAAATGGTCTAATCTTCTTCTGGAACAAGGACAGAATCCCTATCTCTGCCATATGGTAAATGAACCCTCCGATGCAAGAATACTGGAGGTGATAAGCCCAGATGTTTCTTTTGGAGAGATACCTGGCGGAAATGGGATGATTCCTTGTGTCCCCCACTTAGATGAACTATACGGGCAGGCAGGTTATGAACGGACAGAATTATTATTAAAAAGACTGATAAACGCTTTCAAATAAACCAACAGGTAAGGAGATGATTGAAATGGGATTACATAGATTCAGGCCGCCTCTTTCCGGAAGAATGGGTACTTTGCGCACCCTTGGATCCATTCGGGGTGCAGCTCTGATTGAATATGGCTGTATGGGACATATGCTGTATAGCCGGGTGTTTTTAAATCAGGCTGGAGTGGCAGATGGGTGCAGGCTGTACTCGACGCACATTGACGAAACAGATATTTCCATGGGCGATACCAAGCGGCTTAACCGCACAATTGCTGAAATCGTAGAAAAAGATAAGCCGGAAATCATCTTTTTCCTTCCTTCTTCCGTTCCAACCGTCATTGGAACAGATTTAAATGCAATCTGCAAGGAACTGCAGCCAGAATATCCGGATATTCCTTTACTCCCATTTGGGGCAGGAGGCTTTCATGTCCATGGATACGAAGGGGTGGAAGAAGCCCTTCTTTTACTGGCGAAGGAGCTTCCAAAAGAAAGGGAAAAAACGACCCGGCCCAGCTTTAATATCATTGGGTCCTGCGCAGATATGTTTCGCTTTCAGTCAGATGCAGAAGAAATGGTGAGAATTCTTAAAGGAGCCTTTGGAATAGACCCGGTTTGCGTGATGACATCTCATACCTCGGCAAGCCAGGTAATGGATATGGGAGGAGCTCATATCAATATAGTGGTCAGAAGAGAAGGAGAAAAGGCGGCAAAATATTTAGAAAAGCGATTTGGCACACCCTATGTGATCGGCAGGCCTTATGGAATAGAAGGAACTCTTTCGTGGATTGCAAACATATCAAATATCCTGGGGGTGGAGGCAGACCATGACTTTGTGAACCAGGAAGCCAATAGAGCCAGGAATCATTTAAGACCTGCAATGCCTGTTTTAAACCATATGATTCGTTCCCACCCGGCTGAAGCTACGATTTCTCTGGGAGGTCACGCGGATATAGTAAAAGGAATTCTGGAATATGGTCATAAGGAGCTGTCTTTGTACCGGGGAGACTGCTGGTGTGATAGTCCGGACATGGGAGATGAGGATATACCATACTTCTTAGAGGAGGAATGGTCCAAAGCAGTGAAAAATCGAAAGAAAGGAATCTTCATGGGAAGTGGAGAAGCTTTAAAATGGGCAGGAAAAGGATTGGAACTTCAAATCAGCAATCCGGATGTCAGATGGAGACTAAGTCCTTATGATCCTCCTTTCGTTGGATTTCATGGAGCCATTCATTTGGCAGGATTATGGCTCAATGCTCTGTTAGAGCAGGAAGAGGAAGAAGAGTAATAAAAGAGGCGGCACCGGTAGGGTAAAATGGACCCATGGTTCCGCCTTTTTCATATATATTGACTTATAGAAGAAATAAAAAAAGAAACCGATATAAAACCGATTTCTTTTGCCCATACTAGAATGCCGATGGCCGGATTCGAACCGGCACGGAGAGTGTCCGCTGCATTTTGAGTGCAGTGCGTCTGCCAGTTCCGCCACATCGGCTCTCGTCTGCAACGATGATTATTTTATCACAGGAATTTCCATTTGGCAAGTGTTTTTTTGGATTATTAAATTGAAAATAGGCAAAATATATTGTATGATAGATGAAAGAAATTGTTAAGGAGGTGTCGGGATTTTGACATGCAAAGAAGCAGAGCGTCTCGTCATGCCATACATCAGAGATGAACTTACGGATGAAGAACTGAAGGAATTTCTGGAACATATGGAATCCTGTCCCGGCTGTCGTGATGAACTGGAAATTTATTTCACTGTTGAGGTGGGAATCAGACAGCTGGACTCCGAAACTGGGAACTATAATATAAAGGGTGCTCTTGAAGCTGCCATTGAGCAGTCAAGACAAAGGATACAGGCTATAAGGCTCATAAAAATAACAAGGTATTCTGTAGCAACCTTAAGTGTTATGGCATTGATAATTACGGTCCTCCTGCAATGCAGAATCTGGATGCAGCAGGGCTTACTATGATAGGAGAACAGATGAGCAGAAAACGAATTGTTTTAATAGATGGAAGCAGTATGGTAAAGGAAGCCTTTTACAGCCTTCCGGCTAATGGCGCAGGTGGAGTCAAAAGCCTGATGACAGGAATCCTGGAACGAAAGGAAGCTGATTATCTGGCCGTTGCCTTTTCTTTGACCGGTGCCAGCCAGTCCATGATAGAAAAGGAGATAACGATACAGGAAGAGCTTCTAAAAGGGATAGCACCATCCCTTAAGGCAGAGGTTCTTATAAAAGAAGGATATGAATCTGCGGATATTCTGGCTTCCCTGGCAAAGAAGTGCAGCAGCGAAGAGCGTGATATTACCATAATTACGAAAGATCAAAGACTTTTGCAGACGGCAGCAGAGCATGTGACAGTCCAGATTCCGGCTATGGGAGAAGAGGGACTTATTTTAAAGTCTTACCATCTTGAAACCATCCGGGAAGAGTATGGACTTGAGCCAGCGGGCCTGAAGGAAGTCTTTTCTCTTATAGCCGCTGACGGACTTGGAGAAAAAACCGCCTGTGGGCTGATCAGACAGTATGAAAACATCGCCGGTCTTTATGAACATCTGGAAAGCATGGAATCCCAGAGAATCAAAGAAATTTTAAAGACATTTGAAAACAGGATTCTTGAGGAGGAAAAGCGAATTTTTTTAAAGGAAGACTGCGATATAACCCTGGACGATACAAAATCAATATCCGAGGCTGAAATTCAGGAAATCATGGATATGGACTTTGTACCCGCAGAATTTCCGGATGATGAGAATCAATCAGAGAAGGAATCTTCTCCAACCACTAGCTTTCATGTGATTACTGATTTTTCAGAAGCGGAAGCAGTGTTTGGCAAAGGTATCTCAGCAGACCGTCTTGGCCTTCAGCTGATCATTGAAGATAAAGCAGTAATTGCGTTGTCTATATGTTATGGAGAGAAAGACTGCTATTGTATCCTTTCGGAAGGCTTATTAAGCGGAGACTATCTGGCTGGCAAGGCAGAGGAAATTTGTAAAAAGGCTGGACATGTTACGGTACTTGATTTAAAGAGCCAGCTTCCCTATTTAAAACTGGAGGCAGGAAGTCCGGTGTTTGATGCTGGAGTAGCGGGATATCTGTTAAACCCATTAAAGGATTCCTACAGCTACAAGGATCTTGCAGAGGATTACCTTAATATGACCGTTCCTTCCAGAATAGAGCTGATAGGAAAAGTCTCCATAAGTCGCACTCTTATTGATAACCGGGAGAATGGTGTCTCCTTTATCTGCTATATGTCTTATATTGCCTTCCTCTGTGGAGACCGTCTTTTAGAAGCTTTAAGAGAAGCGGAGATGGAGAAGCTCTTCCATGAAATAGAGATGCCTTTGATCTATAGCCTTTACTCCATGGAAACAGCCGGAATTCAGGTGGAGAGGGAACGGTTAAAGGAATACGGAGACCGGTTAAAGGTTCAGATCAAAGAGTTGGAACAGAAGATATATGAGGAGACAGGAGAGACCTTTAATATCAACTCCCCCAAGCAGCTTGGTGAGGTACTCTTTGACCATATGAAAATACCGGGAGGGAAAAAGACTAAAACTGGTTATTCCACAGCCGCCGATGTACTGGAAAAGCTTGCCCAGGATTATCCTGTGGTCACACTTATTCTGGACTACCGTCAGCTGACCAAATTAAATTCAACCTATGCCGACGGCCTGGCAGCTTATATCGGGCCAGACGGACGGATTCATGGAACATTTAATCAGACCATCACCGCAACGGGAAGAATCAGCAGTACAGAGCCAAATCTCCAGAACATACCGGTTCGAATGGAGCTTGGGCGAGAGATTCGTAAGGTCTTTGTTCCAAAAGAAGGCTGTGTGTTTGTGGATGCTGACTATTCCCAGATTGAGCTTCGGGTGCTGGCACATATGTCAGGAGATACCCGTCTCATCAATGCTTATAAGCAGGCGGAGGATATTCACGCCATCACTGCCTCAGAGGTGTTCCACATTCCTCTTAACGAAGTGACGTCGCTGCAAAGAAGAAATGCCAAGGCAGTAAATTTCGGAATTGTATACGGTATCAGCTCCTTTGGCTTAAGTGAAGGCTTAAGCATTACCAGAAAAGAAGCTTCCGAATATATAGAAAAATATTTTGAAACGTATCCAGGAGTGAAATCCTTCCTGGATGGGTTGGTAACAAAAGCAAAGGAAAGCGGCTATGCCGTCAGCATGTTTGGAAGACGGCGTCCGGTGCCTGAGTTGAAATCATCGAATTTTATGCAGCGGTCCTTTGGAGAACGAGTCGCTATGAACTCTCCCATACAGGGAACGGCAGCCGATATCATGAAGATAGCTATGATACGGGTAGATCAGGCACTAAAAAAACAGGGTCTTAAATCCCGAATCGTTCTTCAGGTTCATGATGAACTTCTGATTGAAGCCTATCAGGAAGAGCTGGAGAAAGTAAAGGAACTTTTAACAAATGAGATGATCCATGCGGCTGACTTAGAGGTATCCCTTGAGGTGGAAGCCAATGTGGGAGAATCCTGGTTTGACGCAAAGTAAGGAACTGGTGGCAACGCATGAGAGTAATTGGATTAACGGGAGGGGTAGGCGCAGGTAAGAGCCTGGTTCTTTCTATATTAGAGAATGAATATGGGGCAGAAGTGATAAAGGCAGATGAAGTGGCCAGGGAATTAATGGAACCTGGGAAGGAAGGATATGAACTCATTGTCACGGCTTTGGGAGATAGCATCTTAAAACCCGATGGCTCCATAGACCGAACGATTCTTTCCCAATGCATTTTTCGGGATGAGACAATCAGGAATGCAGTTGATAGAATTATTCATCCTCTTGTATGGAAATTCATAAAGGGTAAAATTTCTTCTTCCCAAGCGAAGCTTATTGTGGTAGAATTTGCAATTATGGGTGAAAAGGCGGATGTCGGTTATGATGAAATGTGGTATGTTTATGCATCGGAAGAGGTTCGAATCCGTCGGCTTTTAGAAAACAGGGGTTATGAAGAGGAACATTCAAAGCGAATAATGGCAAGCCAGGCAGCCGAGTCGGAATATCTGGCCCGTTGCGACCGGGTCATCAAAAATGATGGTTCCATGGAAGAAATCAGGGACCAGCTGGCGCAAATATTGAAAAACAGGGGACAGAAAGAATCATGAGACTGGTAAGCATAGCAAGCGGAAGCAGTGGTAACTGCATCTACGTAGGCTCTGACACCACCCATATCCTGGTGGATGCAGGCATAAGCAACAAACGGATTGAGCAGGGGTTAAATGAAATCGGTGTCAAGGGAAATGAGCTGACAGGAATTGTAATTACCCACGAGCATTCCGATCATACCAAGGGACTGGGAGTACTTGCCAGAAAGTACGGTGTTCCCATTTATGGAACAAAGGAAACTCTGGAGGAAATATCAAAGCAGAAGTATCTGGGAGAATATCCAAAGGAATTATTTTGTGCCATACGCCCGGACGTGGATTTCCAGGTAGGAGATCTTGATGTAAAGCCGTTTTCCATTGATCACGACGCGGCAAATCCAGTGGCTTACCGGGTGCAGCACGGACGCAAATCGGTAGCAGTAGCTACGGACATGGGCCATTATGACCAGTATATCATCGAACATCTCCAGGGGCTGGACGCTCTTCTTTTAGAATCCAACCATGATGTGAATATGCTGCAGGCAGGACCTTATCCCTATTATTTAAAACGCAGAATTCTGGGAGATCACGGACATCTGTCCAATGAGAATGCAGGCCGGCTGTTATGCTGTATTCTCCATGACAATTTAAAGAAGATTTTGCTGGGTCATTTAAGTAAGGAAAACAATTATGAGGAGCTGGCTTATGAAACAGTAAAGC
Organism: Lacrimispora xylanolytica; assembly: GCF_026723765.1. Classification (NCBI taxonomy): domain Bacteria; kingdom Bacillati; phylum Bacillota; class Clostridia; order Lachnospirales; family Lachnospiraceae; genus Lacrimispora; species Lacrimispora xylanolytica. Next base: position 2,451,589 of record NZ_CP113524.1, on the reverse strand, counting down.
TGGAAATTACAGAAGGCGATAACCCATTTCGGGCATCTGATTTTTCTATCACGGTAGCGAAAAGAGACCAGATGTCGGAAATTATCACTATATAATCAAAGAGGAGATCATTATGAACAAGACGATTATTACAGTAGTTGGAAAAGACACCGTTGGGATCATCGCAAAAATCTGTACATACCTGGCAGACAACCGGGTGAATATCCTGGATATTTCTCAGACCATCGTACAGGGATACTTCAATATGATGATGATTGTCGATATGGATGAATCTGCAAAGCCTTTTGGAGAGCTTGCTGATGAACTGGAGGGAATCGGTGACGAGATCGGCGTAAAGGTAAAATGCCAGAGAGAAGAGATATTTACTAAAATGCACCGTATCTAATGATAACTGCAAGGCTTAAGAAAAGGATGGGTTCCCGATATGTTAAATATGTTTGAAGTAAACGAGACCAATAAGATGATTGAACAGGAACTGCTTGATGTACGTACCATTACCATGGGTATCAGCCTTCTTGACTGCTGTGACAGCAATCTGGATGCAGTGAATGAAAAAATCTATCGCAAGATTACAACCGTAGCCAAGGACCTTGTTTCCGTAGGAAAAGAAATCGAGAAAGATTTCGCCATTCCCATTGTAAATAAGCGGATTTCAGTGACTCCCATTGCATTGGTAGGTGGTTCTGCCTGCAAAAAACCGGAAGATTTCGTAACCATTGCAAAGACATTAGACCGTGCAGCAAAAGAAGTGGGCGTTAATTTCATCGGCGGATATTCTGCACTGGTAAGCAAGGGAATGACAACCGCTGATGAGTACCTGATTCGTTCCATACCAAAGGCACTTGCCTGTACCGACCGTGTGTGCAGCTCCATTAATGTAGGCTCTACAAAGACAGGTATTAACATGGATGCCGTAGCTCTTATGGGTAAGATTGTATTGGAAACTGCGGAGGAAACAAAGGAAATTGACTCTCTTGGCTGCGCCAAGCTGGTGGTATTTTGCAATGCGCCGGATGACAATCCATTTATGGCGGGAGCGTTCCATGGGGTGACAGAAGCAGATGCCATCATCAATGTAGGTGTCAGCGGCCCTGGTGTTGTAAAGACTGCCATTGAGTCAGCCAGAGGACAGGACTTTGAGGTACTTTGCGAAACCATTAAAAAGACAGCATTTAAGATTACACGTGTTGGACAGCTGGTAGCTCAGGAAGCGTCCAAGCGTCTTAATATTCCATTTGGTATCATTGATCTTTCTCTTGCTCCGACTCCTGCCATTGGAGACAGTGTGGCTGAGATACTGGAAGAAATCGGTCTGGAGAGAGTGGGAGCTCCTGGAACAACAGCAGCTCTTGCACTTTTAAACGATCAGGTAAAAAAAGGCGGCGTTATGGCTTCTTCTTATGTTGGAGGATTAAGCGGCGCATTTATTCCGGTCAGCGAGGATCAGGGTATGATCGATGCGGTTGCTATGGGAGCCCTTAACTTAGAAAAGCTGGAAGCAATGACTTGTGTCTGCTCCGTTGGTCTTGATATGATCGCAATTCCTGGAGATACGCCTGCTTCTACCATTTCCGGAATCATCGCAGATGAATCTGCCATTGGTATGATCAACCAGAAGACAACTGCAGTCCGTATTATTCCGGTTGTTGGTAAGTCCGTAGGTGAGACGGTAGAATTCGGTGGACTCCTTGGATATGCACCCGTTATGCCGGTAAATAAGTACTCCTGTGAGAAGTTCGTAAACAGAGGCGGAAGAATCCCGGCTCCTATTCATAGCTTTAAAAATTAAGTTTCGATTGTATCAGCCAGAAGAAGGCATGAAACTGTAGAGAAAGGAATTACTTAGTTCAATGGAACAAAAGGAAAGAGAACATTTCATTCAAACTGTCCAGAAATATCTTGACGAGGCCCTGCTTCGCATTATAGTCAGCAATCCATCAGGAAAAGAGGGAGTTTCAAAGGTAAAGATACGTCCTCTCTTACTCAAAGGGACTTTGGTATTTCAGGCAGAGGAATTGGTGGGAAACCAGGCTTTCCACAAAAATCTTTCTGTCATAGAGTGTGCCGCTTATCTGGCTGATTTATTGGAAGACAAGCTTCGGCAAATGGAGCTTGATTCTAATAAAGGCCAGGTAAGGGTTCTGGTAAGTAAAAAAGGAACCTTAAGTATGAAGGAGAAAAGGCAGCAGCCAAAAATGGAGGCTGCCCCTTTCATACCAGAACATAACAGACAGAAAAGCTATATCTTACAAGAAGGAATCCCGGTTCCGTTTCTGGTGGATTTAGGTGTCATGACAGAGGAAGGCAAAATCGTCAGAACCAGATATGATAAGTTTCGTCAGATCAACCGTTTTTTAGAATTTATTGAAGATATTCTTCCAAGACTTCATTCAGACAGGGAAAATGTAATCATAGATTTCGGTTGTGGTAAATCCTATCTCACCTTTGCCATGTATTATTATCTTCATGAGTTAAAAGGATATCCCATTCGTATCATCGGATTGGATTTAAAGCAGACCGTTATAGATAAATGCAACCAGCTAAAGGAAGCATACGGATACCATAAGCTGAATTTCTATCATGGAGATATTGCCTCCTATGAAGGAGTCGAGCATGTAGATATGGTGGTGACTCTTCATGCCTGTGATACCGCTACGGATTATGCTCTTTATAAAGCAGTCCGCTGGGGGGCATCTGTGATTTTATCCGTTCCCTGCTGTCAGCATGAGATGAACCGCCAGCTAAAAAACGATCTGATGGCGCCAATTTACCAGTATGGGCTCATTAAAGAACGGACAGCAGCCCTTTATACGGATGCATTGCGTGCAGAAGTATTAGAAAACCAGGGATACCGGACCCAGATTCTTGAATTTATTGATATGGAACACACTCCTAAAAACATCTTGATCCGCGCCGTAAAGCAGGGAGGAAAGAAGGACAATCAAAAAGAGATCAAGGAAATTATGGAATCTCTTCACTGTGATTTGACCTTGCCAAGACTATTTGAAGAAAAAGAAGTGTAATGCTTTGAAAGATAGAAATTTCCTTAATTATATGATATAATCACGGAAAGGAAATTATATAAATGAAGGAGGAATATCATGCCGTTTATTAATTCAAAAGTGAATGTTCCCTTAACCGAAGAAGTAAAAGAAGCATTAAAAACGAAACTTGGCCAAGCAATCAGCCTGATTCCGGGAAAATCGGAAAACTGGCTCATGGTAAGCCTTGAGGATAACTGTTCTCTCTATTTTAAAGGGAAGAACAATACGAAGATGGCTTTTATCGAAGTAAAAATATTCGGACGTGCAGCAGAGCGTGATTATGAACGTCTGACAGAGGAAATCAGCAAGATTTACCGTGATACGGTTGGGATTGCTCAGGATAAGATATATATTAAATATGAAGAAGCAGAACATTGGGGCTGGAATGGAACAAACTTTTAACCATACTGATTGAGTTTTATGGCAGGAGGAATGGATGATGGAGCTTTGGGACGTTTATGATGAAGGCAGAAAAAAGACAGGGAAAACCCATGTGAGAGGGGTTCCCATGCCGGAGGGGGATTATCATCTTATATCAGATATCTGGGTTGTCAATGAATCCGGAAGAGTTTTAATCACCAGAAGGCATCCAAAGAAAACCTACGGCCTGATGTGGGAGTGCAGCGGAGGATCTGTACTGGCAGGAGAAACAAGCCTTCAGGGAGCGGTAAGGGAGCTATTGGAAGAAACGGGATTACTGGTAGGGGAGGATGAACTAAAACTGATCCATACCATCCAGTTTAAGGACCGGTTTGTAGATACTTATATTACCCGCCAGAAGGTTGCATGGAAGGATTTGGTCCTTCAGCCAGAGGAAGTGGTTGATGCTAAGTTTGTAACCTTTCAAGAACTTTTAGACATGTGGGAAGAAGGAATTGTTGTTCCCAAAACCCGGTTTCTTCTATATAAAGATGCCATTCACGCATTCCTTGTTCCGCCGTCATAAGATGACGACGGAACGAGTGAATTCATTCTTATTCTGAATATGATATTTGTTCTGAAGTACGGTCTGATATAAGTGGGAACAGTAAAAATCCTGCCGGAGCATGGAACTGGCTGCTTCTGAGAGTGTGAGTTCTGCGCCTGCTGTTTTCGTAATGAGAGGGATGCTCCCTCTCATTTTTATGTGCCCTAATAAGTCTTTTGAGTCCTTCCGAAACCCTAAAATTCTGGCATAGGGAGCGTAACCTAATTCTTTTCCTTCCTTTATCTGCTCCGTTGTGATCCCTAATATGATGTGGAGCAGCGCACGGCTGATTCTTGTATAGGTATACTGCTTGGTCTTTAAACTGCTTATTTTTTCTTCGAAAGGAAGAAAATCAGGCAGTTGCTTTTTTATTCGGGCAGCCAGCTCCCTGGAGACGTCGGCATACCTTTCCAGAGATGAGTCATCCATGGAGAGACGAAGGAGAGCTGCATTTAACAGGGGACTGAAATCATCTGGAAATACAGGCTGGCTGTTTTTTACTATCTGTCTTGCTGATTCAGGAATTTGCAGATAAAGAGAATTCGTATCCGTAATTCCACCTTCGTTTTCTTTCAGCAGAATTCGGATGCCAGTAGCTGAGCTATATTGGTCCGGGGTTACCAGAGGATCGTGATAGCCGCTTCCTGCTCTCTTGATGGTAAGAGGAGTCAGGCTGCTGTTTTGACGGTGGATCGCCTTACAGTATTCAATGCCAAGTATGTTATTGGGAGTCAGGAGAATCGAGGCATCTTCCTCGTCTAAGCTTTCGCAGGAGATGATTGCTTTGTTCCTTGCCTGAGGAAAGCTCAGCCCTTTTTTTAATTCCATGCGGAGTATTTGCTTATATTCCTCTGGTTCTTCGGCCAGAATGGATGCGATGTCTGAAAGCGTTTGAATCTCTCCGCATTCGCTGCCAAAGCAAACAGAATCTACAACTCCCAGACTACTGAGAAGGGCAATGCTGCAGGCAGCAAAGTCTTCGGCGCTGCTGGTGGCAAAGATAGATGGAAGTTCGATTACAAGATCAGCCCCGCAGGAAAGTGCCATGGTAGCGCGGGTATGTTTGTCGAATATGGCCGGGGCGCCTCTTTGAACGAAATCCCCGCTCATAACAACAATACAGTAATCTGCTTTTGATAATTCTTTGGCTTTTTTGATATGATATGCATGTCCATTGTGGAATGGATTGTATTCAGCAATGATGCCAACGGCACTGCAATGAGTATGGTTTGCCATGAAAATAGTCCTTTTTATGATATTTTATACTCTATTATGCTATTGTTTTGCAAAAAATGCAAATAATTTAAAGACAAGACTTGAAAATTTTGAGGAATGCTCATAGAATAGAGTGAGAGTTAATTTAAAAACTTTCAGGAAGAGAACAGGAGAATATCGAAACATGAAGTTTATTGTTGAAACATCAGCACGTCATGTACATTTATCTCAAGAAGATCTTGAGATTTTATTTGGTAAGGGATATGAACTCACAAAGAAGAAGGATTTATCCCAGCCAGGGCAGTTTGCCTGTGAAGAGAGAGTAGCGGTTGTTGGCTCCAAAGGTGAGTTCAAGGGCGTTTCTATCTTAGGACCCGTAAGAAAAGCAACTCAGGTAGAACTTTCCCTGACCGACGCTCGTTCCGTTGGAATTGCAGCTCCAGTAAAAGAATCCGGTGATATCGCTGGAAGCGGTGCCTGCAAGATCGTTGGACCAGCAGGTGAGATTGAACTTGCAGAAGGTGTTATCGCTGCAAAGCGTCACATTCATGCAACACCTGCAGATGCAGAACAGCTTGGCGTAAAGAACGGCGAGATCGTATCTGTAAAAATTGACACTGATGGCAGAAGCCTTGTTTTTGGAGATGTAGTTGTTCGTGTAAGCGAATCCTATGCTCTGGCTATGCATATTGACACCGATGAATCTAACGCAGCTGGCTGCGGTAGAGAGCAGTACGGCGAAATCGTTAAATAATCGAAGGAGAATTATATTTTTATGAAAATTTTAGTTATCAACTGTGGAAGTTCTTCCTTAAAGTATCAGCTGATCGATATGGAGAATGAGGGAGTTTTAGCAAAAGGTTTATGTGAGAGAATCGGTATCCCTGGTTCAAAGTTAGTTCATAAGGGTGAAGGAAAAGGCGAGATGGTAATCGAAGAAGATATGCCTAACCATACCTTAGCGATTGAGCACGTTATGAATGCGTTGGTTGATCCTCAATACGGCGTAATCAAAGATACAAGTGAAATCTCCGCAGTAGGACACAGAGTTCTCCATGCCGGAACCATCTATAGCGATTCTATCGTTGTAACAGAAGATGTAAAGAAAGTAGTACGTGACTGTTTCGATTTAGGACCTCTTCACAATCCTGCAAACTTAATGGGTATTGAAGCTTGTGAAGCTGCTATGCCAGGCGTTCCTAACGTAGCTGTATTTGATACAGCATTTGGTATGGGTATGCCAGAGAAGGCTGCTTTATATGCAATCCCTACAGAATATTATGAGAAATACAGCATTCGTCGTTACGGCTTCCATGGTACAAGCCACAGCTATGTATCTAAGGAAACCTTAAAGTTCTGTGGCCTTGATGAGAACAAGGGCAAAGTAATCGTATGCCATTTAGGCAACGGTGCAAGCATCTCTGCTTCCATCGGCGGCAAATGTGTAGATACCAGCATGGGTCTTACTCCATTAGAGGGACTTATCATGGGAACCAGAAGTGGTGATATTGATCCAGCGGTTGTACAGTTTATCTGTGACAAAGAAGGAAAGACTGTTACTGAAGTAATTGATATCTTAAACAAGAAATCCGGTATCCTTGGTATGTCCGGCGGCATCTCCAGCGATTTCCGTGATGTTCAGAAAGCTCAGGCAGAAGGAAACCACCTTGCTGATACAGCAATCAGTGCTTATGTATACCGTGTAGCTAAATACATCGGTTCTTATACAGCAGCAATGAACGGTGTTGATGCAATTGCATTTACTGCAGGCGTTGGCGAAAACGACAGAGCAATCAGAGCAGAAATCTGTTCCTATTTAGGATACCTTGGTGTTGAAATTGACGACGAAGCTAACAGCAAGAGAGGATTTGATAACATGATTTCCACACCGGAATCCAAGGTTAAGGTATGTGTAATTCCTACCAACGAAGAGCTTGCAATCGCAAGAGAAACAAAAGCTCTGGTATAATCCTGGACAGGGTGGTACATCCTAGTGATGTAACATCAAATATGGAAATATTTTGTTGACAAATAGTGCGCATCTATGTATAATTACATAGGTGCGTATTAGGAGACTAATATGCTTATTAATTTAACCGAGTTGTTTACCCTGGAAGGGAAAGAGAAAACTTATACGCCAGATATCGAGATGACAGTCTATCATGGGCCAAACGGTGATTATAAAGTAGCGGCTGAGAAACCAGTTACGCTGCGGATTATCAATCTGGGAGGCAAAAAGCTGGTAGTGGAAGGGAAAGCAGAGCTTACCCTTGTTATTCCATGTGACCGCTGCCTGGAACCTGTTCCAATTGATTTGGATTTTGATATCATCCGTACGATTGACTTAGGTGAATCAGAGGAAGAGCGTGAAGAAGATCTCGATGAACAACCATATGTTAGTGGTTATAATCTGGATGTAGACCAGTTGGTTTGTGATGAACTCATACTGAACCTGCCTATGAAGGTTCTCTGCAGTGAAGACTGTAAGGGGATTTGTAATAGATGTGGAACAAATCTCAATCGTGAGACTTGTGACTGCGATATTAGGCCTACAGACCCTAGAATGGCAGTCATCCAGGATATTTTTAAACAGTTTAAGGAGGTGTAACCATGTCTATCTGTCCAAAGAACAAATCTTCTAAAGCTAGAAGAGACAAACGTAGAGCAAACTGGAAGATGAGCGCTCCAAACTTAGTGAAGTGCAGCAAATGCGGTGAGCTGATGATGCCTCACAGAGTTTGCAAGGCTTGCGGTTCTTACAACAAGAAAGAAATCATCAACGTTGAAGCTTAATTCAAGTTTTGTGTAACCAGAAACTGCTTCATGTAGTTTCTGGACAAACATGGTGAAAAGAAGGCTGTTACCCGATAGCGGGTGACGGCTTTTTTATTTTATAAGAAAGTTCTGCAAACGAGTCAGACTCTTTCTTGTTTGCCTATAATTATAAAAAATGAGCAAGTTTTATGTTTTGATAAAAAAATATCTATGCTACAATATAGAAAAATAGTTTCATATTTTATACTTAGGGGGAAGTGTATGGCACGAATTGAATTACCTGAAATCTTTCAAGATGGAATGATGCTTCAACGGGATAAGACCATTAAAGTATGGGGGACAGTAACAGGGGCAAAACGGCTTCGCATAAGCCTTTGCAATGATATGGAGGAGGCAGAGATCCATGGAGTTACCTTTTACTGCGAGCTTTCAAAACAGAATGCTGGTGTGGGACTTACTCTGTCCATTTTTGTGGATGAGGAGGAAGCTCCGGAAGTCACCATTTCCAATATAAGCATAGGAGATATCTATATTGCGGCAGGCCAGTCCAACATGGAGTATTTTCTAAGATACGACGCTCACTGGAATGATATAAAGAAGTGGGAAAGAAATGATGATATACATATGTTCAACTGTAAGAGAATTGCATTTGAAGGCCAGAAGAGGGAGCTGCCAGATTCCGGGAGCTGGTTTTTAGAGCATGATTTTCAGTGGGAGACCTTTTCTGCACCGGGATATTCCTTTGCCAGATCTTTGCAGCCGGTCATTGGCGTTCCAGTGGGTGTTATTGGCTGTAACTGGGGCGGGACACCTGCCTGTGCCTGGATGGACTGGTCCTGTTTTGATGAAGAACCGTTACATGTTTTTAAAGAAGAGTATCAACAGGCCTTATCTTCTATGCCAGAAGAAGAGATTAAGAATAAGAGCATGGAGGGCTGGGCATTTGAAGACTCTTATGAGCATCAGATTGACTGGAGAGCCATGATGTATGGCATGAATGAAGAGGATCAGAAAGAATGGATGGAAAGAAATGCAGGTGATCCCGCAGTTCTTCTTGGACCATACCATCATTATCGCCCATCAGGCCTTTATGAGACCATGCTCAAAAAGCTTGCACCTTTTCCAGTAAAAGGAGTTCTCTGGTATCAGGGAGAATCCGATGCAGGTCATGCAGACATATACGATAAGACCTTTGAAACAATGATCCGCTGCTGGAGAAAGCTTTGGAAGGATGAGTTGCCATTTCTTTTTGTTCAGCTGGCTCCATTTGGCTGGTGGCTTGGAAATGATGGCAACGGCTACCCAGCTATCAGGGAACGGCAGGAACTGGTCTCCAAGCTTGTTCCAGGTGCTTATATGATTTCTATCATGGACCTTGGCATGTACGAGGATATCCATCCTAAGGAGAAGATTGAAGTTGGGGAAAGGCTTGCCCTTCTGGCACGTGGAAAAATATATGGGGAAGACATTCTTTGTGAATCTCCGGAGTTTATAAAGGCTGAGAGAATAGAGAATAAGCTCATTCTTCATTTCTCAGATACAGGTAAGAGTCTCACCCTCAAAGGAGAAGAAATTAAAAGCCTGAAGATTTGGCAAGGGAAACAGATAAAAGAAATAGAAACTTTTAGTCTTGATACAAGCGTTACACTTACCTTTGAATCCTTATCAGAGGATCCCATAGAGATTCAGTTTGCAAAAGAGGGATATTGCGAGGTGAACCTGTTTAATGAGGCTTTACTTCCTGTAAAACCGTTTTCTGTGGTGTGCTTATAGGAATGGTATTCAAAGAGAGGTGATTAAGATGATAACGATTACAAATCCCATTCAAAAGGGGTTTTACCCGGACCCTTCCATATGCCGGGTGGGGGAAGAGTTTTATATGGTTCATTCCACCTTTGCATATGCACCTGGAATACCGGTTTTTAAAAGCGATAATTTAAGTGATTGGGAACAGATCGGCCATGTGCTGGAACGGGAGGAGCAGCTTTGCTTAAATGGAGCCAAAGTCTCCCAGGGGATTTATGCGCCTACCATACGGTATTTTAATGGATTGTTTTATGTGATTACTACCAATGTGTCTGGCGGGGGGAATTTCTATGTCACAGCAGAGACAGCAAATGGGCCGTGGTCGGATCCTATATACTTGGAAAATGCCCCTGGTATTGACCCCAGTTTGTTTTTTGATGATGAAACCTGCTATTATGTAGGCCAGAGAGCAAAAGAGAACGCGGCTTATTATGGAGACTGTGAGATATGGATTCAAGAGCTTGATTTAAGGGAAGGAAAGCTCCTGGGCAAACCAGTAAGTGTTTTTGATGGAAGTATGAAACACACTATCTGGGCGGAAGGGCCTCATGTATATCGCAAGGATGATTTTTATTATCTGATGCTGGCAGAGGGAGGAACAGCCTTCCATCACAGCGTAGCAGTTGCCAGAAGCCGGTCTGTCTTTGGTCCTTATGAATCATGTCCTCATAATCCGATTCTCACTCACCGTCATCTGGGCCATGGTTACCCCATACAAAATATTGGTCATGGGGATTTGGTGGAGAGCCCAAGCGGGGATTGGTTTATGGTCATGTTGGGAACGAGGCCGAAGAATGGATGTGCGGAGCTTGGCAGGGAAACATTTTTAGCAAAAGTAGAATGGGAAGAAGATTGGCCCGTTGTAAACCCAATGGTGGGAACGGTCATGGAGCAGCAAAAGATGAAGTTCTTACCTGGTTGTGACAGAGCAAAGCCGGCTGCAAGGGGGGATATCCTATGGACATCTCCTCTTGATATGAGGTGTCTTGGTTTAAGGGGAAATCCAGACATGCTGCCCCTTAAGATAGAACAGGGAAAGCTTTATCTTCCTTTTAAGACTGTAACTATTGAGGATCTGTCGGTTCCCTCCTTTATCTGTACAAGACTTCTGTCCCGCAGCTTTGAAGCCTGGGTGGAGATAGATGCGGATTTGATGGAAGGAGAAGAGGCCGGGCTCATTTATTTCTATGATGAGAATCATTATGTAAAAGCAGTCATAAAGAACCGGGCTGGAAGCTTAGAAGCAGTTATGATAAAACGAACGGGAGATGAAGTGTCGGAGTGGGGGAACCCTGTTATATCCGGCAGTCTGCATACCATATACCTAAAGGGGGAAGACCAGCGGCTCCTCGGGGAAGCAGACCAGACGGTCCTTGTCGATTCCCTGGAGTTAAAAGAGCTTTGCTCGGAGATGGCAGGAGGTTTTACCGGGTGCACCATTGGAGTCTATGCAGCATCGGAGCGGGGAGAATCGGAGCGTATGGCATCATTTGGCACTCTTTATCTTGACTTTATGGATTAGCTGTCGTTGTACATACGGCGAAATTCCGTAGGAGTACAGGATTTTACGATTTTAAACATACGGATAAAAGCGGATGGACTTGAAAAGCCGGAACGAAGAGCAACCTCAGTAATGGAAAGCTGGGGATTGATTAGCAGCGTTTCGGCAGTGGCTATCCGCTTTTTATTTACGTATTTGTAAAAGGATATGTTTGCAAATTGCTTAAATAAGCGTGCAAAATGGTATTTACTGAATCCAACCAGTGAGGCCACCTCCTCCAGTGACAAATCCTCTGTACAATGGCAGCTGATATAATTGCAAATAAAAATAAATTTTTCTGTGTATTTCTTCTGTTTGATATTATCTGAATCCAGAAGGCTTACCTGCTCTGTGTGATTTCGTCCGATAAGGGCGAACATGTCTAAGAGGGCAGAGTAGATCTTTGTCTCTGTTAATGGGATGTCTTTTTTGTATTCTTCTGTAATCTCCAGCATGTAGTTATAAAGTTTGTCGTGAATGGTAGGGAATGCCTGTGGAGTGATGATTAAGGTCGGACTTAGGAGTGTAAGAATGGATTCTAGTTCTTTGATTGCGTTAAACATGGGAAGCTCTGCCTGGAAGATAATTCTTCGTCCTGTCTTAGGTGCTTTCAGGGAATGGATGACGCCAGGACATATTAAGATGATCTCCCCAGGCCTTATTTCGAAGGTATGAGTGTCACAGACAACAGAATAGTTGTTCTTAATTGGCATAATGATCTCCAGGGGAGTATGCCAGTGGGCGGGGTAGTTTTCTGCCTCAGTGTTGTCATAGAGGCGAACATTTGTGTATTCCTTGTAATTAACCGTTTCGTGAATTCCTCTCAGATTTTCTATCATTTTCCGGCTCCTTATAAATCAGCAATAAATAATTGCTTGTTGTAATGAAATTATTATAGGATGCATATGTGAAAATTACAATAATAAAAGGAAAATTGTAACAGCAAATAATCGTTATATTGTGAAAAAGCATAAAAAAACCCATTCGTAAGCCTTCATACTGTATATAATATGAAAAAATAAAAAGTGCGAATAATGGATGATAGCAATAATTGATAATCTGGAGGCAATAATTTTAAAGAAATCACTGATGAATTCTGTTAAAGTTAAAACATCAAGTAAATATGAAAAAAATGTGAGTCATGGAGGAGAAAGGTATGATCAAAAGATTCATTTCAGGTTTCTTAGCTGCAGGATTGGTTATCGGATCACTTTCTGGTTGTGGGGTTTCAACCGATACAGGGGCTACCCAGGCGGCAGGCGGTTCCACAGAAAGCGGAGCAGAGGCAGTGAAAGCTACCGGTACAGAAGAACAGATCACTTGGATGTTCTGGGATAATCTGGATGCAACAGAAGATCTTATCAGTAAGGGGTACAAGCAGGTCATTGACCGCTTCAACGAGCAGTATAAGGGGAAATACTACTGTAATGTTGTTACAACCAATCTGGATGATTACTATACCAAGCTGAATGCTTTGGTTGCAGCAGGGAATACACCTGATGTATTTATCTGTGATCCAGGACCAAACCTTAACCAGTATGTGGATGTAGGAGTAGCAGCAGATTTAACAGATATTCTGAAAAACAAAGAATCTGAATGGTATAAGACATTTAACGATGGTATTTTCGAGCGTATTACATATGACGGAAAGATTATGGCGGTTCCTACAAACTTTGCCGCAGCCTGTGTATTTTATAATACAGAGATCTTTGAAAAGGCAGGAGTTGAGGTACCAAAGGACTATACTGATTTAATCGAAGCTTGTAAGAAGATTAAAGAAGCAGGCTACACACCAATTTCCTGTTCCGCAGGTACTTCCTGGTGTTTATCCATGATTGCTGGATATCTTTGTGATAGAGAAGGCGGTCCGGATAATCTGATTGCTGTCAATGAAGGTAAGCTTGATTGGACAAATAAAAGCTTTATCGATGCAGGAACGAAGTTAAAAGAGCTGTCCCAGTATTTCCAGGACTCTGCTGCTGGAGATTCCAATGATCAGGCAACTGCTAACTTCTACAATGGAGAAGCAGCAATGCTGGTACAGGGATCCTGGGCTATTGCTCAGATCAACGGCAACAATCCTGAGTTTGAAAAAAAATGTGGTATCTTCCAGTTCCCAGCTATTGAAGGCGGAGCAAATCCTAACCGTATGATTGTTAAGACGGATAACCTGGTTATGAGTTCATCTACAAAGCATCAGGAAGCTTCCCTTGCTTTGTTGAAGATGTTTACAGATGATACTGCACAGAGATACACGGCTGAAGTAGCAGGTAAGATTCCTGTAACTGCTGTAAAGATCGATTTTGATAAAGCACCAAAGCAGTTTGCTTATATCAGTGATATAATGAAGAATGTTACTGGAACCTTAGGCTTTTACAATGAATCTTTAGCTAGCGTTGAAGCAGGAGATTTCTTTGATAATGCAATGGTAGATATCTATCTTGGTAATGCAACTCCAGAAGAAGCATTCCAAAAGGTTCAGGATTTTTATAATAAAAATGTTTGGAAGAAATAAATCATAGGATATTAGAAGGTATACGGTGCAGAAATACATTCGTATACCTTCGCTTTGAAAGGAAAGGGATATTACATGAACAAGTTATTGGAAGATAAAAAAGCAGCAGTTATATTTCTTGCACCGGCATTCCTTTTGTTTACACTGATTTTATTTGTTCCAATCATTCAGGTGATCTATTATTCTCTTTGTAATTATACGGGGCTTACGAAACCAGATTTCGTGGGACTAAAGAATTATATAGATCTGTTCACCAGTGATGAAACAATGAAAACCGCTTTGAAAAACTCGATATTCTTTATGGTTTTTTCTGGCATCACGCAACAGGTAATAGGGTTATTTCTTGCTGTCATATTAACAAATCTGAAATGGGGAAGAAACCTTTTTAAAAATATCTATTATCTTCCTTGCGTACTGTCTTCCGCAGCGCTTGGGCTTTTGTGGGCATTTTTATTTAATCCTAAGATAGGATTAAACCAACTCTTAGGTATGATTGGGGTTCAGGGACCAAACTGGCTTTTTGCTACCAAAGGACTGATTCCACTTCCTATGTGGGTCATTGGGTTTGTAGCACTCTGGCAGTATGTAGGGCAGACAATGATGCTTTATATGGCGCAGATCAGTGGAATATCAAGAGATATTTACGAAGCTTCCTATATTGACGGAGCATCGAAATCCCGAGCTTTCATGCATATTACGCTTCCTCTTATCCGGCCTATGTTAGTTACCACCCTTTCTTTAAATTGCATTGGTTCCTTGAAATTTTTTGACTTGGTTTACAACATGACACAAGGTGGCCCGAACCATACAACAGAGGTTTTGGCATCTCATTTGTATACCCAGGGATTTAAATTTTTTAAATACGGATATGCCAGTTCGATTTCCATTGTCTTACTGATCTTATGTATGGTCATGACAGTTGTAATCAGCAAGTGCATAAAAGTTGAAACTTATGAGGCTTAAGGGAGGTGGCAGAATGAAAACAAATGAATTGGTAAAGAAGAAGAAACAAATTACCATTGTCGATGTTATTATATATATAGGTCTTGTTATTCTTGCACTGATTTATATTCTTCCCTTGCTATGGATGCTCAGTGTTTCCTTTAAAACCAACCGGGAAGTACTGACGAATCCATTTTCCATACCCCAGGTATTGCAATTAGGGAATTATATATTTTCTTGGGTAAATGGTAAGCTGGGAATTGCGACCTTAAATTCCATGATTGTCTGTGCCGCGGCATTGATTATCAGCCTGCTAATTGGTTCTATGGCAGCATTTGCCATTGCAAGAATGAGATTGAAGATCATGCGTTATCTTATGCAGTATTTTTTAATTGGTATGATGGTACCGGTTCACTGCGTATTGATACCTCTGTTTGTTCGTTTCTCAAGCTGGAATCTGACCAATCATCTAATTGGTCTCATCATTCCTTACATAACCTTTTCCCTTCCAATCACTGTTTTTCTTATGGTGGGATTTTTTAAGAGTATGCCCAATGAGCTGTTTGAAGCGGCATGTATCGATGGATGTTCTATTTACGGCTGCTTTATAAGAATTGGTCTGCCTTTAGCCAGGGTTGGCATGTTTGTTGCCGGGCTCATGACCTTCGTAGGAAACTGGAATGAGCTTTTGCTGGCAATGGTATTTATATCCGATCCTTTAAAAAAGACGCTGCCAGTAACCTTGACCTATTTCGTAGGGCCTTATGCAACGAATTACGTTCAGATGTTTGCTGCCATTATTATAGCCATTGCGCCGACCATAGTCGTGTACAGTATCTTTAGCAATCAGATTGTTGATGGTCTGACCACAGGGGCAGTAAAAGGGTAGCAGACTCCGCCGTATTGACAAATCCTTTGTGGTACGATATGATATAAAAAATGAATATGATTGATCCGGTTGGACAGATATTTCTGTATTTTGTATCTGTTTTCAAGAATTGTTGCTTTTAGGGTGGAGGCTTCTTTGGAAGTCCCTGCCCTTTTTTGCGTGTTTCAAACCGGAATCGACAGAAATAAAAGGAGGTATAATGGATGAATTTTATTGAAAGTATGACTGTTTCCTTGTTTTTGCTGGCGGTTGTGTTTTTTGTATTGTTCTGTCTGTACGTTTCAATCCGATTGTTTTCTTTTGTGATGGAAAAGGTTCAAAGAGGAAGTACGTCAACGGATAAAAATATAAAAACCTGAAAATTAAGAGGAGAAAAACTATGTTTATAAATGCATTAAAAAACTTATGGTTAAGCTCAGGGTTTGCTGCACTTACCTGGCAGCAGGCGATAATGATTATGGTGGCCTGTTTTTTGATTTACCTTGCCATTGTCCGCAAATTTGAGCCCCTTTTGCTTTTGCCGATTGCCTTTGGGATGATGCTCGTTAATCTTCCCCTGACAGGCTTAATGACGGGCCCTGGTGCTGGCACAGCGCCTGGAGGACTTCTTTATTATCTGTATCAGGGAGTCAAATTGGGAATTTATCCTTCGCTGATATTTCTGGGAATTGGAGCTATGACTGATTTTGGCCCATTGATTGCCCGGCCCAGCAGTCTGTTTCTTGGCGCTGGTGCCCAGTTTGGTATCTGTGTTGCATTTGTTCTTGCAAATGCCTTGGGATTTCAGCCATCAGAAGCTGCCTCCATCGCAATCATAGGAGGAGCTGACGGACCGACAGCTATTTTCCTGTCGTCAAGACTTGCTCCGGAATTATTGCCAGCCATTGCAGTAGCGGCTTATTCCTATATGGCTCTGATTCCTCTGATACAGCCGCCCATCATGAGACTGCTGACGACGAAAAAGGAGCGGGAGACAAGGATGGAACAGCTTCGGGTGGTATCAAAGCTGGAAAAGATATGCTTTCCTGTAATCGTTACTATTTTATGTGTGCTCTTACTTCCATCTGTGGCTCCTCTCATTGGAATGCTTATGCTTGGAAATTTATTTCGGGAATCCGGAGTTGTGGAACGTTTGTCAGATACCGCGCAAAATGCCCTGATTAATATTGTGACTATATTTTTAGGTGTTACGGTGGGAGCCACTGCTAATGCGGAAACATTTTTACGTCCTCAGACTCTTATGATCGTTGGACTGGGACTCCTGGCTTTTGTTTTCAGCACAATAGGGGGATTACTCCTTGGAAAGGTGATGTTTTGGGCTACGAAAGGCAAAATTAATCCTTTGATTGGGTCTGCTGGAGTTTCTGCTGTTCCCATGGCGGCCAGAGTATCCCATATAGAGGGGCAGAAGGCCAATCCAGCCAATTTCCTGCTGATGCATGCCATAGGTCCTAATGTAGCTGGTGTCATTGGTTCTGCAGTAGCCGCTGGTATTCTCCTGTCCCTGTTTGGATAGAATTTTTTCATAAAAATAAGCCCTGATCTGGTCCTTGGACCATCAGAGCTTATTTTTTATGATATAGGAATGTTCTATGAACTCCCCTATACTTGCTATTGCTTAAGAAACATTGGAACCGTATTAGGAATGGCCGTCATTACATCCAGTGGATTCGTTTCTTCCGTCCAGGGCCTCTTCCAGGGTGTGCCATGCAAGCACAGCACATTTTACTCTTCCTGGCATATGGGATACTCCCTTTAAGGCAACGATATCGTCAAGGACTTCCAGTTGATCATCATCGGTAATCTCTCCCTTAATCATTCCATAAAAGGTGGAAAGAAGTTCTTTTGCTTCTTCTACGGTTTTTCCTGTGACTAAATCAATCATCAAAGAGGCGGAAGCCTGAGAGATGGCACAGCCGGTTCCGGTAAAACCTGCTTCTTTAATCTTTCCGTCTGAAACCTTTAGTTCCAGTGTAATATCATCGCCGCAGCTTGGATTGACTCCCTCTAAAACGGCTGTTGCATGATCTACCTTATGGCGGTTATGGGAAGCGCGGCTGTTTTCTACAATAATTTGATTATACAAAGCCTTAAGATCCATAGCCCATCCACCTCCTTACATTCTTTAAGCTGTTAATTAAGGCATCCACATCTTCTGGCGTATTATAAATTCCAAAGCTGGCACGGACACAGGAGTTAATTTTTAAATACTCCATGAGCGGCTGGGCGCAATGATGTCCGGCCCGGATTGTAATGCCGTCAGAATCCAGAAGAGAAGCGGTATCGTGAGGGTGGACATCCTCTACATTAAAGGCGATAACTCCGTGCCGCTTATCCGGGGAGAGGTCTCCATATACGGTTATATGAGGAATTTCAGCCAATCCATTTAATGCACGTATCATAAGATCCCGTTCATGATTCTGAATGTTATCCCAGCCCAGGGAATTCAAATAACCGATGGCAGCAGCCAGACCGACTTCGCCTCCTACATTTCTAGTGCCTGCCTCAAAACGGCGGGGCACCTCAGCATAGGTGGAGCTTTGCTCATGAACGTTACCAATCATGTCACCTCCCGTTAAAAATGGGGGCATCTTATCAAGAATCTCTTTCTTTCCGTACAGAACTCCGATTCCCATGGGAGCATAAAGCTTGTGGCCGGAGAATGCTGCAAAATCCACATCCAGGGCTTTTACATCCACCGGCATATGAGGGACACTCTGGGCACAATCCAAAACAACGACTGCACCAGCTTTACGGGCCCGGCGGACAATGGAGGCAACGGGGATTTCTATGCCAAGAACATTGGATACCTGGGCAACTGC
Organism: Lacrimispora xylanolytica; assembly: GCF_026723765.1. Lineage (NCBI taxonomy): Bacteria > Bacillati > Bacillota > Clostridia > Lachnospirales > Lachnospiraceae > Lacrimispora > Lacrimispora xylanolytica. The sequence goes on along the minus strand of NZ_CP113524.1, from coordinate 2,433,074 downwards.
AATCAGCCTGGTTTTGGAAGTGATTTTTTGATCCAGTTCTTCCTCTGTCAAATGGCCGAAGGCATCGGGATAGAGATAAACCAGCTTAGCCCCAGTTACTTTGGAGACTCTTTGCCATGGAACCAGATTGCTGTGATGCTCCGCTACGGAGAGGACAATTTCGTCCCCTTCCTTTAAAAATTCCATGCCGTAGCTGTATGCAACAAGATTCAGGCTTTCTGTGGTATTCTGAGTAAATATAATTTCATCAGTCGAAGCATTTAAAAAGCCGCTAACAATGCTTCTGGAATCCTCATGGGCCTTTGTAGCGCGGGCACCCAGTTCATAAACGCCGCGATGAGGGTTTGCATTGTCTTGTTTGTTATATGACTCCACCGCATTTAAAACAGCCAGAGGCTTCTGAGTGGTGGCGGCATTATCCAGATACACCAGCCGTTTTCCATTCTCTAAAACGGATAGTATGGGGAAATCATCCTGGATTGTTTTCATGGCGGTCAAGCCTCCTTTCGATGCCTTCCAGTATTTCAGTGCGTAAGTCTTCCTCTGGAAGCAGATCCAGCACCGGCATGAAACGGGCTTCTACCATAAGCCGCTTTGCCTGAGTGGGGGTAAGTCCTCTGGAGCAGAGATAATAAAGCTGTTTTTCATCAAATTTTCCAAGGGTAGCAGCATGCTGGCCTTCTACCTGTTCTTCTCCGCAGAGTATGAGAGGAGTGGTACGGTTGCGGGCTGTGGGGCTGAGTAAGAGTACAGTTTCATTTTCATGTCCAACTGCACGGACAGCTCCACTGCGAAAATCAATGGTACCACGTAATATCTTCGTACTGTAATCAGCAAGCACACCTGAGGTGTACATCTCGCAGGAAGATTCCCTTCCCATATGCTCCGCAGTATCGTTAAAGTCAAGATACTGTTCCTTGTGACCGAAATAGGCGGAGTTTAAGTCATATCCGCTTTTTGCACCCTCCAGCTTCATAAGAGAGCCGGAGGCAGCCACCTGGCCCCCAAGCACGGCCCGGACTAACTCTACCTTGGCACCTTCTCCGATTCGTGCGCCAACGGCCTCCCAGCTTCGGCTAGTATCCCCTAAAAGCTGGAGCTGAATCAGCCGTACAAAGGAGCCTGCCTTGGCATGAATCTGGGTCAGGGTCATAGCTGCACCATCCATAGCGTCTCCTCTGCTTATCTGTACCACTGTAAGGCGGCTGCCTTCCTCCGCCACAATGCCCCAATGGGTCCGGCTTGCCGGGTTGGAGGAATCTAGTTGTTCTGTAATTATAAATGGTTCTTTTACGTCATCATTTACCTGTAAATAACAGGTCTTATCCGCTTGATCCATAACATATTCATCGTAATAGGCGCCCATTCCGCTTTGGATCTGGGTCACCTCAGTGGGGAGTTCTCTTAAGGTCTGCATTCCGTGGGAAACGGAGCCAGTGTATGGTTCTTTTTTCCCTTTGGGTAACGATGCTTTTGGCAGATCGGCTTTTGCCTCTGCCCAGTTGACTCCCATACGGTTCCAGGTGGGAACCGGCAGTATATTTATTCTTTCGTTCATACCAGTTCCTCCTCTCATCCTATACTTCCCACCATCTCCAGGTGGATTAAATTGTTCATTTCAACCGCATATTCCAAAGGAAGCTCCTTTGCAATGGGTTCTGCAAAGCCGCCTACGATCATGGCCCTTGCATCTTCCTCAGATAGCCCCCGGCTCATGAGATAGAAGATGGCAGATTCACTGATTCGCCCAATCTTGGCTTCGTGTCCGATATCCACTTCATCGCATTGAATATCCATGACAGGAATGGTATCGGAGCGTGATATGCTGTCTAACATAAGGGATTCACAGGATACGGCGGATTTACTTCCCTTCGCCTGTGGGGTAACGGTAATGGCACTTCGGAAGGTGGATACGCCTCCGTCTCTTGAAATGGACTTGGTCGTAATATGAGAGGTCGTATCAGGTGCGGAATGAAGTACCTTGGCTCCGGTATCTAGGTTCTGACCCTCGCCTGCAAAGGTAATTCCCGTAAATTCCATTCGGGAATTTTTCCCCTTTAAAATGCTCATGGGATATAAATAAGAGGTGTGGGAGCCAAAGGACCCGGATACCCATTCAATGGTTCCTCCTTCTTCCACAACCGCACGTTTTGTGTTTAAGTTATACATATTTTTTGACCAGTTCTCAATGGTAGAGTAGCGGAGTCTGGCATTTTTTCCTACATAGAGCTCTACGCATCCGGCATGAAGGTTTGCCACATTATACTTTGGAGCGGAGCAGCCTTCGATAAAATGAAGATAAGCTCCTTCGTCTACAATGATAAGGGTATGTTCAAACTGTCCGGCGCCAGGTGCATTCAGCCTGAAATAAGACTGCAAAGGAATCTCTACGGAAGCGCCTTTTGGAACGTATACAAAAGAACCGCCGGACCAAACGGCTCCATGAAGAGCTGCAAATTTATGATCAGAGGGCGGTACCAGCCGCATAAAGTGCTTTCGTACCATTTCTGCATAAGGACCGGTAAGTGCACTTTCCATGTCAGTATAAACCACGCCCTGGGCAGCCACCTCAGCTCTTACGCTGTGGTAGACCACTTCTGAATCATACTGAGCACCGACGCCTGCCAGAGATTTTCTCTCTGCTTCCGGGATTCCCAGCCGCTCGAAGGTGTTTTTGATGTAGTCGGGGACGTCAGACCAGTCTGTGCGCATGTCTGTCTTAGGACGGACATAAGTAACGATGTTTCCAATATCAAGTCCGTCTAAGGGTGGTCCCCAGCCAGGCATGGGAGTTTTGTGATACGTCTCCAAAGCCTTTAAGCGGAAGATGCGCATCCATTCCGGATCGTTTTTTTCCTCTGATATCTTTGAAACAATGGCAGAAGTCAGGCCGGAATCCACTTCAAAGGAAGAATCTACTTTGTCCTTGATGTCATAAATGCTTCGGTCTACTTCGCTTATATGGGTCTTTTCCTGGTTAAAGTCTTTCATCGCCTCATTCCTCCTTATCAAGTATAGTAAAACCGTCGTTTGTAATTAAGGAGATGAGTTCCTTTCCGCCGGTACGTATGATGCGTCCGCCTTCTAGGATATGGACCACATCTACGTCAAGTCCCTCCAGAATTTTTGCGTTGTGAGTAATGATAAAAAGTCCGTTTTTCTTATTTGAGAAGGTGCGGATTCCTTTTGTTACGGTACGAACGGCATCCACATCAAGGCCGGAATCTGTTTCGTCTAACAGTGCAAGCTTTGGTTTTAACATAAGCATCTGTAAGATCTCTGCCTTTTTCTTTTCGCCGCCGGAAAATCCAACGTTTAAGTAACGTTCCGCATAGGAAGAATCCATATCCAGTGCCTTCATCTGCTCCAACAGCTCCTTACGGAAGGAGAGAATCTTAGGCTGTTGCCCTTCGACGGCTCCTCTGGCTGTACGGAGAAAGTTCTCCAGAGTAATTCCTGGAATCTCTTCCGGAACCTGGAAGGAGAGAAACAGTCCTGCCCTGGCCCTTGCATCTGCCTTATCCTCAGTAATGTCTTTTCCCTCAAAAAGAATGCTTCCCCGTCTGATGGTAAATCTTGGATCTCCCATGACGGTGGAAACAAGCGTGGATTTTCCAGTTCCGTTTGGCCCCATGAGGACATGGAGTTCACCAGGATTCACCTTTAAATTTACTCCGTCTAAAATTACTTTATCTTCTACTGATACACATAAATCTACTATTTCAAGCAATGGTCTGCTCATATTTTCAACCTCCTTTTTTTGCCTGATCACAGGCAATTACAGGGTTAGCACATGCTAACTTACCTTTCATAATAATACTATACCTTTTTGGTATGAATTACAAGCCTTTTTTTGATTTTACACAATCTTTTTCATAAAAATTACCGTTTCGATATGCCTTTTTATATTTACCATAAGCGTACATGATATGGTAAACTTTAAGTAACTTAAAGAGAAGGAGGTATCAGTTATGAAGATTCTGGCCATTACAGCCTGCACCGCAGGCATCGCCCATACTTACATTGCAAAGGAGAAAATCGAGAACGCTGCAAGGGAAATGGGAGATTTCATCAAGGTTGAAACTCAGGGGTCCATTGGGGTGGAAAATGAGCTGACACCGGAAGAAATTAAGGAGGCAGATGTGATTTTAATTGCAGCTGACATAAGGGTAGGAAAGGAGCGTTTTGCCGGAAAGGCAGTGGTTGACGTACCAATCAGCATGATCATGAAGTCTCCCAAAAGTGTAATTTCTAAAATTCACGAAAAGCTGGGGAAATAGCAGGAGACTAGCGAAGTATTCGAGGAGGGATATCAATGGCAAAGCAGAAGTTTGAAATCAAAAAGCATGTTATGACGGGGATTTCTTATATGATACCTATCGTAGTGTGTGGGGGGATCTTATCTGCACTGGCAAAAGGGTTTGGGGGATATGATATCGGAAGCGCCATAGAGGCTGGAGCCACACCATTTACGAATTTAAATCCATTTACCTGGCTGGGCTTCTGGTGGGGAGTGAATAAGCTTGGTTCCATCGCAATGGACTTTGCAGTTGCAGTCATGACGGCTGGAGTAGCTTATTCCATTGCAGGGCGGCCGGGAATAGTGCCGGGTATTGTAATCGGTTATTGTTCGTCCCAATCAAAGGCCGGGTTCCTGGGGGGACTGCTTATGGCATTTATCATCGGGGGATTCGTCAACTGGATGAAGAAGTGGAAGATGCCAAAGTGGTGCGAGGGCTTAAAGCCTGTTATGTTTATCCCGGTTTTATCCACCCTTGTCTGCGGAATGATTTTCTTATGTGTATTCTCCATTCCACTTGCCTATGTGATGAATGTGTTCCAGCAGTGGATCATTTCCTTAAATGGAGGGGCAAAGGCAGTCATCGGTGGCGTGATTGGAGCTTGTATGGGCTTTGACTTAGGGGGACCTGTGAATAAGACGGCTTCCATGGCAGCAAACGCACTTGGCGCCGATGGAATCTACGGTCCTATGGCAGCGAAAATCATTGGCGGTATGACACCTCCTATCGGTATTTTCATAGCAGCACTGATTAAGAGAAAGAGTTTCTCCAAGGTAGAATTTGATACAGCCAAAACTGCATTCCCCATGGGCTTATGCTTTATTACGGAAGGTGTGCTTCCATTTGCAGCTGCAGACCCGATAAGAGTCATTCCCAGCTGTATGATAGGATCAGCGGTGGCTGGAGCCATAGCCGTAGGTATGGGCTGTGAATCGGCAGCAGGCCATGGAGGTATCTTCGTAGTTCCAATGATGAAAAACCCTATGTGGTTCCTCATTGCTTTACTCATCGGTTCTCTGGTAACTGGATTTATCTATGCAGCAATTAAAAGACCAAGTCAGGAAGGAAATGATGAGAAGGAAGAGGAGCAGGACTTTGATCTTGATATCCAGATCCAGTAAATGACCAGATATACGAGAGGAAGGGTGAGATTATGCTGGTATCAATGAAAGCAATTCTTGACGACGCAAATAAGATGAATTACGGCGTTATGGCCATGAACAGCATCAATATGGAGATGGCCAGGGCCGGTATTATGGCAGCAGAGGAAGAACATTCTCCTATCATTATTCAGTTTGGTCCCGGCCAGATGAAAAACCATGCACATGCAGAAGAGATGCTACCTGTGATTAAGGAGCTCTCTTCCAGAGTGAGAGTTCCTGTTGCCCTTAACTTAGATCACGGTACAGACTTTAATGTGATCGCAGACTGTATTAACCGTGGCTTTACCAATGTCATGTTTGATGGTTCTTCCCTACCCTATGAGGAAAATGTGAGCCGAACTGCAATCATCACGGCTCTGGCACATGGAATGGGCTGTTCGGTGGAAGGAGAACTGGGACACGTAGGCCAGGCAATCGATTCCGATGATACGGATGTAGACCTTTATACAGATCCTGGTCTGGCCCTTGATTTTGTACAGAGAACCGGAGTGGATGCCCTGGCAGTTGCCATTGGTACGGCTCACGGTGCATATCCTAAGGGAAAAATACCAAAACTTGATTTTGAGAGACTTAAAAAGTTAAAGGAAACACTTCGGATGCCTCTGGTTCTTCATGGCGGATCAGGCTCTGGAGAAGAAAATTTAAAGAAAGCGGTAGCATGCGGGATTAATAAAATCAATGTGTGCACCGATGCATTTGAGGCTGGGAAACGCTCTATGTTAGAAGCATTGGAGGAGAAGCCAGATTTAGATTACATGCACTTATGCATGGCAGCCGAGGCTGGAATGAAAGCTTTTGTAAAGGATTATATGAAAGTGATTGGTTCCAGCGGGCGTTACATTTATGGGGAGACTAGACATATTGGATATGAATGATTGAGGTGGTCATTTGAAGCAGGACAAAAATACACGATACTACAACCAAATATTATCATATCTTTTTTCAGGGAAGACGTACACGGTAAAGCAGCTGGCTGATGGTATGGGCTTATCTGAAAAAACAATACGGACAAAGACCGACCAGCTTAACGACTGGATGAAGTCAAACGGTCTTGGGAGCATTACAAAAAAGCAGGGGCAGGGTATCTGGCTTGACTGTAACAAGGAACAGCTTTGTGCCTTAAAGGAGACATTTTCTGACCATTCAAATGTTGACCTCTCTGCGGATCTTGAAAATCGCAACCGACAGCTTACCGGAAAGCTATTAAAGCTTAAGCCTGGAGAAATCATTACCCTGCAGCAATTGGCGGACAGTCTTTATTTAAGTCCGCCAACGGTTGCCTCTATGTTAAAAAAGATTTCTCCCTGGTTCGAAACCCGCCATCTCCAGATTACTTCCGTACGGAACAAAGGAATCTGTGTGGCTGGGGATGAGTATAACTACCGGGTCGCCATAAAGGACTATATTCTCTATATGATGCCGGATATTATGGAGGCACTTCTTGGAACCTATGCACCAGGTATTGATGCCGGCAGAATTCGAAAGATTATTGTAAATGCGGAAAACGCCTGGAGAATTGAGCTGGCGGATGTTTCCTTTAATATGGTCTGGATCATGATATGCCTTTCTCTTTCCAGAGGCTATTCGGGAGCACTTGGCCATTTCCCACCGGGAGAAGAGGAAGAGGTACAGCATTATAACGAATATTCCTTTGCTCAATCCATTTATCAGAGAATCGAGTCGGAATATGGAATTTCCATTCATTCGGATGACGTAAGTCTTTTGTCCATGTTATTACTGTCTGCCAGGAAAATTGAGGGGTTTTCCGGCATGGAAGACGGGGAGTCTGCAAAAAAATACGATGAGGATTTAAGAGAGTTTGTAAAGCTAGTCATTGAAACCATAGATTCGGTGCTGGATGTGGATTTGTCCTTAGATGACATTCTGTTTGACAGTCTTTTAAGCCATATGCGTTCCGCCATTTTCCGCATGAAATATTCCACAACTAATTCCGATAGCATTAGTAAATACGTGAAGCAGGAATATAAACAGACCTTTCTTGCCACATGGTCTACCAGCAACTTGTTCGAAGAATATTATGGAGTTCAGGTGACAGAGGATGAACTGGCTGGGATCGCCTTATATATTCAGGCTTCTCTGATCCGGTTAAACAGAGAGCGTCCATTTAAAGCTCTTATGGTCAGCAGGCAGGGGCTGGCTTCCAGTCAGCTCATGATGGAACTGATTAAATACAGTATACCGGAGATTTCTGAAATCCGGGCGGTCAGCCACCATGATTTTAAGCTCTCCCAGTACGGGAGCATGGACCTTATTATCAGTACCGTTCCCCTGTCGGATACCGATTCCAGAATTGTTAGAATCAGTGATAGGATGTCAGAGGAAAATATAGATGTCATTCGCAGGAAGGTAAAGGAAATACGAAAAAGCATTCCAGTTTCTGATTTTCAGTTTCACAGTCTGTGTCATCAGCTATTTGAAATTGATTTGATTTTCTTTCGGCCGTCTGTAAAAGAGAAAGGGGAGCTGCTTCGTCTAATGGTTCGTAAACTGGAGGAAAAAGGAGATGTGACCCGGAAATATTTAGAAAGTGTGTTTGACCGGGAAAAAGCCACCACTACCAGTATTGGACACGGCATTGCCATTCCCCACGGAAACATGATGGAGGTGAATGAATCCAGAATAGCAGTGGCCATCTTAGACAGCCCCATTGAGTGGGCAGGGGATCTTGTGGATGTCGTATTCCTGCTCTCTGTAAAGATGACTTCCCAATATGAAATCAAACGGACAAAACAGTTCTACAAAGACTTCTTACTGCTGACAGAAAATGAAAAAAACATGGAAAGTTTAAAGAAGTTAAATTCCCCGCTGGAAGTATACCAGTATTTTATTCGATAAGGAGTGATGTTATGGCTGTATCAGAAATACTAGACAAAAGAGTCATTGATCTTAGCATGGAAGCAAGAAATAAGGATGAGGTTTTAAGACATTTATCCGGGCTTTTAAAAAAAGCTGGATATATAGAGGATGAAGAAGCGTATTTAAAAGATGTATATTTAAGAGAATCGGAAGGAGTGACAGGGATTGGCAGTCACGTTGCCATCCCCCACGGTAAGTCAGATTCCGTAAGCCAGGTAGGCATTGCCGTTGGGCGGACCAAACAAATGGTAGAATGGGAGTCCTACGATGGGGAACCTTCTGATTTGTTTTTCCTGTTTGCAGTCCCTTCTGACAGTCAGGGGGCATCGGAGCACCTTCGTCTGATTTCTGAGCTGGCCGGAAAGCTTGGAAACGCCAAAACAATGGAAAAACTTCAGACAGCCAGGAGTTATGAAGAGCTTTTAGAAGCGTTCTCTTAACCCAGAAGAAATGACATAGAAAGCTTACACAAAATGACTTTACAGTGCTAGAAAATCATGGTAATGTTATATATGTAACCGGTTACATAAAGGAGAATCTACATGAATATACGGGATATAGCAAAAAAAGCAGGAGTATCTTCTGCAACGGTTTCCAGAGTGATCAATGAATCTGGATATGTGAAAGAGGAAACGAAGCAGAAAGTACTGGCGGCCATTGCAGAGACGAACTTTGTGCCCAATGCAATCGCCAGAAGCTTAAGTATTAACGATACGTCCAGTATAGGAGTGATTGTCCCGGATATTGCCAATGAGTTTTTTTCTAGTATTATCAGCGGTATGGGAGAAATGGCTTCCACTCATCAGTATAACATTGTTCTTTTTGATACTGGACATATGCAGGAGAGGGAAAATCAATGTCTTCAAATAGCAGAACGTCAGCGACTTTCCGGGCTATTAATCACGCCGGTATCTGAACTTGATACAGAGACTTGTGACAAACTGATGCAATTTGAAAATAAGGGAATTCCAGTTGTATTAGTTGACCGGAATATAAAAGATTCCAATCTGGATGGAGTTTTTGTAGATAATGTGAAGGCTGCCTACGAGGGAACAGAGGCACTCATAAAGGCAGGGCACAAAAAGATTGCCATGATCAAAGGACCCAGTACTTCCATGCCAGGAAAGGAACGCTATAAAGGCTATCAAGCTGCTTTAAGGGACTATGGAGTTGAGCTTAAGAGGGAATATGCAGTTTCCGGAGATTTTAAAAGCATGAAAGCCTATGAACAGACAAAGGCATTATTGGAGCTGCCAGATCCGCCCACTGCAATTTTCGCTTCCAATAACCAGACCAGCCTGGGCGTGTTAAAATATTTGACAGAGAATAAGTTGAAGATCGGAAGGGACCTTTCGATTGTGGGTTTTGACCAGATTGAGTCCCTTAAAATCATAGATTACAGGCTATCCACCATAGAAAGGGATGCAAAAAAACAGGGATATGAGGCAATGGCAATGCTCATTGATAAACTTTCCCAAAAAGAAAGCAAAAGTACCGGAAAAAAGATATATGTTCCGTATCAGGTGGTACTGCGCGGCTCCGAAAAGATAAAATAAGCTGCAGGTAGCAGTTTATTTTTCGGGCAAGTATGTAACCGGTTACATATTTGTCCGAAATAATACAAGCACAGAGATAACAAAAGGAGAAAGAATCATGAATCTAGCAGGAATGATACTGCTCTAAGTAAAGGAGAAAGGTATGGGTAAGAAGGTAACAGTTTTTGGCAGTTTTGTAGTTGATCTTATGAGTCGGTGTCCTCATCTTCCGGCACCGGGTGAGACGGTAAAAGGGAGTGTCTTTCGCATGGGGCCTGGAGGAAAGGGCTTTAACCAGGGGGTAGCAGCTTATAAGGCAGGAGCTGACGTCACCATGGTAACAAAGCTTGGAAGTGACGCCTTTGCAGACGTCGCCTTAAATACTATGAATAAACTTGGTATGAATACGGAACGAATTTTTCAGACCAGCGAAACAGAAACCGGCAGCGCGCTGATTCTGGTAGATGAGAATACAGCACAAAATGAAATTGTTGTGGTCCTTGGTGCCTGTGGTAATATCACCGATAAGGAGGTGGAATCTCTCTCTGATCTTTTGGATCAGTCAGAGTATCTGCTGACCCAGCTTGAAACCAATGTTACAGCGGTAGAGAAAATCGTAGCCATGGCTTTTGAAAAGGGAGTAAAGATAATTTTAAACACAGCTCCAGTCCAACCGATCAGTGATGATTTATTAAGCCGGGTGGATTTAATTACGCCCAATGAGGTTGAGGCTGGAATATTAAGTGGTATCAAAGTAGACAATCAGGAAGGTGCCCAAAAAGCAGCTGATTATTTCTTAAAAAAAGGTGTTAAGAATGTGTTGATTACCATGGGAAGCAGTGGAGTATTCCTTGCTACACCACAAAAGAGAGGCTTTCTCCCGGCATATAAAGTAAATGCTTTGGATACCACTGGTGCTGGGGATGCCTTTAATGGAGGGCTGACAGCGGCCTTATCAGAAGGAAAGGATTTGTGGGAAGCTGCCCAATTTGCCAATGCCCTTGCTGCTTTATCGGTACAGAAAATGGGGACCACAACGTCTATGCCTGACCGGGAAGAAATTGATACATTTGTGGCAGAGCACGGAAAAGGAGAGTGGGTCTTATCCTGAATAAACAAATAATAAAAAAGCCGGCAGATACAGCCAGCTTTTTTTTTCGTTCTCTTATTTTCCTGAATGATGTTGATAAAACATCTTGTGATATTGATAGGGGGTCATTTCTTCCTTTTCCTTAAATAAGCGGATAAAGTAATTGATATTATCATAACCGATTTTAGTACAGATTTCATTTACCGTAAGACTTGTGTTTTGCAATAATATTTTTGCCTTATTTATCCGGATCAGCTGAATGTATTTTTTAAATCCATAGCCAATGATTTCCTTAAATTGGTGAGAGAGATAATATTTATTGATGTAAAAACTCTGAGCGACTGTCTCAAGACTTAAGGGCTGGCTGTAATTATGGTCAATGTAATCCTTAATGGCAAAGATAACATTCAGGTCATCGGGGTTTTTCTGGATTGCAAATGTTTCCGGATTGCTGCGGTAAAGTAATATTAATATGTTAAAAAGGGTGGTTGCACATCGTTCTTTCCATTTTACTTCATGCTTTGCTGTTTCTGAAACAAGGGTTTTAAAATAGCCCTCCATTTCGTCAGCTATTTCAGGGGGCAGGTCAATAACGCCCAGATGATGATTGCTTCTGACAAAGGCAGAGGCCATGATGGGATCGTGAATGTAGTCAGAACACAGGTCCATGGAAGATACAAACACGTATCGATGATAAGGCGTGTGCATGGAATGGGTGGAGTGGTTCTCAAGGGCACTGATGAGCACAATCTGATTCTTTTTGATGGTATACGCTTCTCCGGAAATGTCAAAGGTACATTGACCTTCCTTTACAAATATAATTTCATTTTGGGTGTGATGGTGTCTTGTAAGTGCAGCATTATGATTGCTTTCATCATAATAGGCATGAGCGAAATCCTTTGAGTGAAAGTTCCCATTTTGTGCCGTATTTATCTTATCTCCCATACCAAACCTCCTCCTCTTATACAGGGAATGTTATTGCTCTATATAACAGCAATATCATTGACAAATGGAGTAAATAAAAGAAAAACAAGCTGTTTTGTAAATTATAACCATTTTTTTATGGAAGTCAACTGTAAATCTGTATTAAGTCAACATGAAAACAAGAAAGGTGTATTTTGCAACAATTTATTGCCTAGCTATTATGAATAAAACTTTTTATAATTAAGTCATATTAATAGTTCAACTTTGGAGGTTATAAGCATGACGAAGCACAAAATGTTCCGGTATATGTCATTGGATGAATTAAGACAGGAAATCAAGGATCAGGCTGTAAACATTGATTTAACAGAGGATTTATCCCCCCTTAAAAACAAGGTAAACGTAGGACACCTGACAACATCAAATGCGATGGCAATTCTTCCAATGGAAGGTTGCGACAGCAATCCAGACGGCTCCATGTCTGAGCTTACGAGGCGCCGCTATATGAGATTTTCAACCGGCGGTTCCAGTCTGATCTGGTGGGAAGCTAATGCAGTGGTAGAAGAAGGAAAAGCAAATCCTCAGTCTTTGATGCTGACTAAAGAGAATGTTGGTTCTTTTCAGGAATTCTTAAAAGAGAGCAGAAAAGCAGGAAAGGAAGCAAATGATGTTTCCCTCATTCATATCCTTCAGCTTACCCACTCTGGCCGCTATAGCCGTCCAGGAGAGGAAAGAGCTCCTATGGTGGCATTCCGTGATCCAATCTTAGATGAGAGAAGCGGCGTATTTCGTGATGATCAGGTGGTTACCGATGAATATCTGGATTCCCTGACTGAAAAATATGTGGAATCTGCTCTGCTGGCCAAAGAGGCAGGATTTGACGGAGTTGATATCAAGGCATGCCATAAATATCTTTTAAGTGAACTTCTAGGTGGATTTACCAGGGAAGGAAAGTACGGCGGAGAAAGCTTGGAGAACCGCAGTCGTTTTCTGGTTCAGACGGTGGAAGCCATCCGAAAAGCCGTTGGCGATGATTTTATTATCGGCTGCCGCTTAAATGTGTTCGATGTTCACCCATACCCATATGGATTTGGATGTGATAAAAATGACATTTATCAATTTGACAGCACAGAGCCAGTGGCATTAATCAAAATGCTGGTAAAGTCTGGGGTCAATGTATTTGCACTCTCTTCCAGCAACCCATACTTTGTTTACCCTCAGTTTGGACGTCCCTTCGATATTCCAAGCTTAGGTATCCCAGAGCCGGAAGAATCTCAGCTTTCTATCATTGAGAAGATATTTGAATACACCAGAATTGCACAAGAGGCAGCAGGTGATGTGCCCATTATTGGAAATGGTTACAGCTGGCTTCGTAAATATATTCCAAATGCAGCCGCAGCTAATATTAAATCCCATTCCTGCAGCATGGTAGGTCTTGGCCGTTCCAGCTTTGCATATCCGGACGCAGCCCATGACATTTTTACAAATGGTGAAATGGATTCTAAAAAGGTATGCGTATGCTGCAGCAAATGTACCCAGATCATGAGAGATCATGGCAGCACAGGCTGTGTAGTCCGGGATTCAGCCGTATACGTTCCTAAATACAAAGAAGCAAGAGCAGCGGCAGAAGCTTTGGCAGCAGCGAAACGATAACAGGAGGTCTCAAATGGCAAAAACAGCAGTAGTGACCGGAGGAACCCGTGGTATTGGATTAGCCATTGCAAAGCAGCTTTCAGAAGATGGATTCCAGGTTGTCATTGTCGGAACCCGTAAAAAGGAAGCGTATGCAGATCAATTAAAGTGGTTTGACGATAATAATAAGGATTATTTCTATGTAACCGGTGATATTTCAAACCATGAAGACAGAATCCACATTGTAAAGGAAAGCGTGGCACATTACGGGAAAATAAACGTCCTTGTTAATAATGCCGGAGTTGCTCCCAAAGTAAGAGCAGATCTCCTTACTATGAGCGAGGAAAGCTTTGATTATGTGCTTTCAATTAATCTTCGGGGAAATATGTTTTTAACCCAGCTGGTTGCGAACCAGATGATAAAGCAGGAGGAAAAAGGAATCATTATTAATGTTTCGTCCTGTTCCGCGGAAGTAAGCTCTGTAAACCGAGGAGAATACTGTATTTCAAAGGCTGGAGTCAGCATGTTGACTAAGCTTTATGCGGATCGGTTATCCGCAGAGGGAATTCTGGTCTATGAAGTCAGACCGGGTGTTATCTTAACGGATATGACCAGTACTGTGCAATCCAAGTACGAAAAGATGATTGAAGATGGCGTATTTCCTATTCGCCGCTGGGGACTGCCAGAAGATGTGGCACTGGCCGTAAGCGCGTTTGCAGGAGGAAAATTCCCATATACCACAGGAAACTTTATTGATGTGGACGGAGGATTTCACATCAAACGACTTTAAGCAGAGGTACACAATGGAGAAAGTTAGTTATAAGTTCTTACAATATGATACAGTCGTAGTAGGAAGCGGTGCGGCAGCTTATAATGCGGTCGATTGGCTCTATGATCTTGGCCGGAGAAATATTGCCTTGCTGACAGAAGGAATCCGCATGGGAACCTCCCGGAATACGGGAAGTGATAAGCAGACCTACTATAAGCTTTCCGTGGGGTTTCATGAGAACGATTCTGTGTACGAGATGGCTCAGACACTATATGACGGGGAGGGGGTAGACGGCAGCGTTGCCCTGGCAGAGGCAGCCAATTCCCTGCGCTGTTTTTACAAGCTGGCGAATCTGGGAGTGGATTTTCCCACCGATGAGTTTGGAGTATACACAGGCTATAAGACAGATCATGATCCGCGTCAGCGAGCAACTTCTGCAGGGCCTCTTACATCCCGCTACATGACAGAAGCCCTGGAAAGGTCAGTAAGTAAAAAGAATATGCCAATTTTAAATGAGCTGCTGGCTTTTCAGATTTATGAAGAGGACAATGAAATCCGGGGAATTATCTGCCTAAATAAAGATAAGCTTTCCGATAATCAGCTGGAACTGGTAGTAGTTGCAGCAAATCATGTGATCTGGTGTACCGGAGGACCAAGCGCCTGTTATAAAAATGTGGTCTATCCGGCAGGTCATACAGGAATGTCAGGGACACTCCTTGATGCAGGTGTCAGGGGGGTGAATCTTCAGGAATGGCAGTACGGACTGGCTTCCATCAAGTTTCGCTGGAATGTATCAGGTACTTATCAGCAGGTACTGCCACGGTATGTATCCATTGATAAAGATGGAGTGGAGCGAGAATTCCTTATGGACTATATGAGTAAGGAAGAGGCACTGAATCTGGTGTTCCTAAAAGGTTATCAATGGCCCTTTGATGCCAGTAAAAAAGATGCTTCTTCACGGATCGATTTATGTGTCTATGAGGAAACTGCAATAAAAGGGCGCAGAGTGTATCTGGATTTCATGAATAATCCAGCTGGTTTAGAGGGCGGGTTTGAATGCCTGTCAAAAGAGGCTCATTCCTATCTTTTAAAATCCAATGCTCTGTTTGGCACTCCCATTGAGCGGTTAAAGCATATGAATCCTCTTGCCATTGACCTGTATAAGAGCCACAGCATTGATATTGAAAAAGAAATGCTTGAAATCAGTGTTTGTGCCCAGCATCACAATGGGGGAATATTGGTGGATGCCAACTGGGAGACTTCGATGAAAGGATTGTTTGCAGCAGGAGAAGCAGCAGGTACCTTTGGAGTCCATCGTCCAGGCGGTTCCGCTTTAAATTCCACTCAGGTAGGCTCTATGCGGGCCGCTCAGCACATTTCTTACACCAGTGAGGAGGAGACACCAGATCCTTCGTTGTGGAAGGTATCCCCAGACAAGCTGGCTAAGGAAATAGGAAACAGTCTTTTAAGCATGATAGGAGAAGAAAATAACGCCCTTACGGTAAGAGAGGACCTTCAAAATGCCATGTCTTGTGTGGCGGCCCAGGTCCGTGATATAAAGGGGTTATCTAAACTGCGTGAGAACGTGGAACACTACCGGATTCATTTTAAGAGCCTGGTCAGGGTTCCTAATATCAGAACGCTTCCTATCTTATTAAAGACATACGATATGATTGTGACCCAGTGTGCTGTTTTAGAGGCTATGGAGCAGTCGGCAGCTTTATTTGGCAGCAGGGGAAGCTGCCTGGTAAAAGAGGAGATGGGTGGGTATCTGCCAACCAAATCTCATGATAAGAACCTGCGCCTGATTACAAGGCAGGAAAATGGCCGCTTCACAAGCCTTACGGAAGAAGTGACTCCGGTTCCCCAGAAAAATGACTGGTTTGAAACAATATGGGCAGAGCATCGAACGCTGCGCCAGTCCAAACAAACGCAATAAAGTAACGGTCTCATTTCATTCTATTTCATACCAACAAAAAAGGGGTATTCATATGAATTATACTAAAATGGCACAGCGCATCGCTGTATACGTAATTGGGGTTCTTCTGCTTGCACTGGGAGTCGTACTAAACACAAAATGCTTACTTGGAGTATCCACAACAAATTCCGTTCCGTTTGTTATCAGCAAAATCAGCTCAATGACACTGGGAACAGCCTGTACCGTAGTATATCTGGCAGATGTATTATTTCAGTGCATCATTTACCGTAAGATAAAAATCAAAGTACTTCTCCAGTTTCCTTTTTCCTTTGTTTTTGGCTGGATTGTGGATTTTTATAATAAATTTATAATCATATCAAATCCAAGTATCATGATGAAAATCGTGCTCCTGGTATCAGCGATTCTTTGTATCGCAATTGGTATCAGCATGGTAGTTAATATGGACTTTGTACCAAATCCTCCTGATGGCGGAGTACAAGCCCTTTCTGCCATTACAAAGCTGCCTTTTGGACGTGCAAAAGTGCTTTATGACGGCATTATGCTTGCAATCACTGTTGTCATCAGCATGATATCCACTGGAACCATCATTGGCATTGGGATTGGAACGGTTGTTGCATTCTTTACCATAGGAAATATCATTCATTTTATTAATAAGAAGTTTGGAAGCTGGTTCCGTAATATTTATGACAAGGAATTAAAACCTGCAAAAAGCTAAATAATAAGGATTGAAACTACAGTCACAAGGCTTAAGTCATAAGCGATGTGGCTGTTTTTTCATTATATTATAAAATATCGGTGACAAGCCCATTGGAACATGATAGAATACGTTTGCACTGATTAAAAACAGGATACTTATCAGCAAAGAAGGATAAAAAACAATGGAAACAGATATGACAAAAGGCAGTCCCCTACCAATTATCTTAAAATTCACACTGCCACTTTTTCTAGGTAATATTTTTCAGCAGCTTTATAATATGGTGGATACCATTATTGTGGGCCGTTTTGTAGGGCCAGGTGCACTTGCAGCAGTTGGTTCCACAGGAACTATCATGTTTTTAGTGATAGGTTTTTCTCAGGGAATGAGCACTGGTTTTACGGTTCTTACCAGCCAGAGGTTTGGAGCCGGCGACCGGGAGGGAACCAAGCATTCCGTGGCAAACGGTACAATATTATCTGTTTTTGTAATCGTGTTTATGACCTTGATCAGCCTTTTAGTTATGAGGCCGCTTTTAAGACTTATGAACACTCCGGCTGATATTTTTAATGATGCATTGACATATATATCAATCATTTGCATAGGTATTGTTGCAAACGTATTTTATAATCTGTTTTCCTCTTTTTTACGGGCGGTGGGAAACAGCAGAGTTCCTCTTTACTTCCTGGCATTTTCCTCGCTGTTAAATCTTTTGTTAAATCTGCTTTTTGTAATTGTTTTTCAGTGGGGTGTTGCAGGTTCGGCCTGGGCGACCAATATATCACAGGCAATTTCCACCATTCTATGCCTTATTTACATTTTTAAGAAAGTACCAGTGCTTGCACCTTTTGCGCATCACTGGAAGCTAAGTTTTAGCGATACAAGGCATCAGCTGTCTGTAGGTATCCCAATGGCACTCCAATTTGGAATAACAGCTTCCGGTACCATGATCATGCAGTCTGCAATCAATTTGTTTGGTTCAACGGCAGTTGCCTCTTTTACGGCTGCCAGCAAGTTTCAAAACATTGCTATGCAGGGAATGATGGCAATGGGCCAGACCATGGCAACTTATACCGGTCAGAATTACGGAAAGGGGGATATTAAGAGAATCCGGAGAGGAGTCCGCCTGGCACTTTCCACAGAATTTGTCTATGCCATCGTATGCTCCGCCGCGGTATGCCTCGCGCTTCCATACGCCCTTTCTCTGTTCTTTTCCGGTGATGTGGATATATCAGAAATGCTTCCCTGGGCAAAGACTTATATTTATTTATGCGCTTTATTTTACATTCCCTTAAGTACAATTTTCATATTCAGAAATACCATGCAGGGCTGTGGGTATGGATTTCTGCCCATGATGGGCGGCGTGGTAGAGCTTATAGCGCGCCTTATCATGGCTGTATTTGCAATCCGTCTCTTAAGCTTTCCCTTATCCTGTGCAGGTGATCCGGCGGCCTGGGTCAGCGCAGCAGTATTTACCGGCATTGCTTATATTTTTGTTATGAAAAAGGTAGAAAAGAATTTGACATCCTAAAAGATTAAAATCATTTGTAAAAAGCGGGCATACTAGGATTTGGAATCCTGAATTTTGTTTTTTGGTTCCTCTTTTAAATTTCTCAATTTATTATTGATTTATAGAATAATATTTAGTATATTATGTAATAGATTATCTAAGGAAGTACTTGAAAGGGGAATCATGATGATTAAAGTAGCTGTAGATGCCATGGGTGGAGACTATGCGCCAGCAGAGATGGTAGCAGGTGCTGTGGCGGCTGTGAATGCGAATAAAGGGATCCAGGTTCTCTTAGTAGGGAAAGAGCAGATTGTATCAGAAGAACTTTCAAAGCATCAGTATCAGAAAGAACAGATACAGATTGTAAACGCATCAGAGGTAATCGAGACGGAAGAATCTCCGGTTAATGCTATACGAAAGAAGAAAGATTCTTCTATTGTTGTGGGAATGAATCTGGTAAAACAAAAGGAAGCGGATGCATTTGTATCGGCAGGCAGCTCAGGCGCCATCTTAGTTGGCGGTCAGGTAATTGTCGGCCGGATTAAGGGCGTGGAAAGACCGCCGTTAGCTCCGTTAATTCCTACAGAAAAAGGAGTTTCCCTGCTGATTGACTGCGGAGCCAATGTAGATGCCAGATCGTCACATCTGGTACAGTTCGCAAGAATGGGTTCCATTTACATGGAGCACGTTATGGGGATTAAAAATCCCAGAGTAGCCATAGTCAATATCGGCGCAGAAGAAGAAAAGGGAAACGTGCTTGTGAAAGAAACCTTTCCACTGTTAAAAGAATGTGAAGACATCAATTTTACCGGAAGCATTGAAGCAAGGGAGATTCCCCGCGGCGGAGCAGATGTTATAGTCTGTGAAGCATTTGTAGGAAATGTAATCCTAAAGCTTTATGAAGGAGTGGGCGCAACCTTGATCGGCAAGGTGAAAAGCGGTATGATGGGAAGCTTAAGGAGCAAGATAGGAGCTTTACTAGTAAAGCCCGCTTTGAAGGAAACATTAAAATCATTTGACGCATCCCAATACGGCGGAGCACCGCTTCTGGGACTTAATGGTCTGGTTGTAAAAACCCACGGAAATTCAAAAGCGGTAGAAGTAAAAAACTCCATACTTCAGTGTGTAACCTTCAAAGAACAGGGAATTAATGATAAGATAAGAGAAAGTCTTAAATCAGTGAATGAAGGAAGTAAAGAATAGGAGAGAGGAAGGAAAAGAAATGGAATTTGAGAAGTTACAGAATATTATTGCAGAGGTATTAAATATTGAGCCGGATGAGGTTAACTTGAACTCCACATTTGTGGATGATCTTGGAGCTGACTCCCTTGATGTGTTCCAGATCATTATGGGCATTGAAGAGGAATTTGATATTGAGATTCCAACTGAAGTGGCAGAAAACATTGTTAGTGTCAGCGATGCAGTAGATCAGATCAAGAATGCTTTAAATTAATAGATGTGGGTGCTGCTGGAACCGTAGGGTCTTTTAGCAGCACCTTCTTTTATAATAGGGAAAGAGGGATTATATGAGTAGAAATTTAAAAGAACTGGAGGAACGGATCGGCTACCGTTTTTCGGATAAGCATCTGATGACGCAGGCAATGACTCACAGTTCCTATGCCAACGAGCATCGCTTAAACAAGCTGGAATGCAACGAACGGCTGGAGTTTTTGGGAGATTCTGTGCTAGAATTATTTTCAAGCGACTGCCTTTACCACAAATACCCGGACAAGCCGGAGGGTGATTTAACAAAGGTACGGGCCAGTATAGTCTGTGAGCCTACACTGGCATATTGCGCGGAAGAATTAAAGCTTGGGCAATATCTTCTCTTAGGTAAGGGAGAAGAAGCGACCGGAGGAAGAGGACGGGCTTCCATCGTGTCTGATGCCATGGAAGCATTGATTGGGGCTATTTATCTGGACGGTGGTTTTGCTAATGCAAAAGAGTTCATTTTGCGTTTTATTATGAATGACCTGGAACACAAACAGCTCTTTTATGATAGCAAGACTATCTTGCAGGAGATTGTACAGAGCCAGACAGAGGAACCGCTGACCTACAAGCTTTTACGGGAAGAAGGACCAGATCATAACAAATTATTTGAAGCCCAGGTTCTTATAGGAAATCAGGCCATCGGACAGGGAAGCGGCAGAACCAAAAAGGCAGCCGAGCAGGTAGCTGCCTACCATGGTATTCTTGCACTGAAAAAAGAGAAAGCGCGTTAATGGCGGGTTTTCATGTCCAAAAAACGAAGAAAGGGCAGGCGTTAACAGTCTGTCGGCGTGAAATATGTATTTAAAAAGTATTGAGATACAGGGCTTTAAGTCATTTGCCAATAAAATCGTATTTGATTTCCATAATGGAATTACCGGCATTGTGGGGCCTAATGGGAGCGGAAAAAGCAATGTTGCTGATGCGGTGCGTTGGGTACTTGGAGAGCAGAAGGTAAAGCAGCTTCGAAGCTCCAGCATGCAGGACGTAATCTTTTCAGGAACCGAACAGCGTAAGCCTCAGGGGTTTGCTTATGTTGCCATTACCCTGGATAATTCAGACAAGCATCTTGCCATTGATTATGATCAGGTAACCGTATCCAGAAGAGTTTATCGTTCTGGTGAAAGCGAGTATATGATCAACGGCAGTGCCTGCCGTTTAAAAGATATCTACGAACTGTTTTATGATACTGGAATCGGCAAAGAGGGGTATTCCATTATCGGACAGGGTCAGATTGATAAAATCCTAAGCGGAAAACCAGAGGAACGCCGGGAATTGTTCGATGAAGCGGCTGGTATTGTTAAATTCAAGCGCCGTAAGGCAATCGCACAGAAAAAGCTGGAAGATGAGAAACAAAACCTGGTCCGTGTCAATGATATTCTGACGGAGCTGGAAAAGCAGGTTGGTCCACTTGCCAGACAATCCGAAGCAGCAAAAGAATACCTCCGACTGAAAGAGGAATTAAAAAAATACGATGTAAACCAGTTCTTAATGGAGACTGAAGGACTCAGACTTCAGATGAAAGAGAGTGAAGATAAGGAAAACATTGTAGCCAAAGATTTGGAAGATGCAAAGACGATTTCCGAGGGAATCAAAGAACAATACGATGCCCTTGATACATACTTAACGGAACTGGACGAAGCCATTACTGCCCTGCGGAATGAAAAAAACAGTTCCAATATGGAGATCAGCGGTCTGGAAGGCCGAATTAACGTATTGAAGGAGCAGATTAATACGGAGCGTATGAATGCAGAACATATTGCAGGCCGTATTAAAACCATCCATACGGAGATCGCTTCCAGGCAGGAACAGGAGGTTTCTTACCAGCAGGCGCGTGCAGATATTGCCAGCCAGGTAAACTCAGCTCTGGAGAAACTAAAGGAAGCGGAAGGGATTCTTACTGCAGAGGATGAAAAGATCCGCACCTTTGAGCAAAAGCTGGAGGAAGGCAAAGGCCGTATGATGGATCTTTTAAATGACAAAGGATCCCTAACAGCTAGACAGCAGCGGTATGAAGCCATGCTTGAGCAGGTGAATGTCCGCCGTTCCGAAGTATGTCAGAAGCTTTTAAAATTTAAAAGTGATGAATCCGAGCAGGATGAGCTGCTTTTAAATCTGAAAAAAGAAGCAGATGAAATCGATGAAGGAATATCACAGCGGGATGAGGCCCAGTCTCTATGCGAAAGCAGAACCGAGGAGCTGGAAGCCCAGGTGAAACGGCTGAATAAGAACTTAAACGACAAACAGCAGGAGTATCATACCAGCTATACGAAGCTTGAGTCCTTAAGAAACCTTGCAGAACGGTATGAAGGTTATGGCGGAAGCATCCGTAAGGTAATGGAAGTCAGAGGCCGGATTAAGGGCATTCATGGCGTTGTAGCAGATTTAATTACAGTGCCGAAACAGTATGAAATTGCCGTTGAGACCGCTCTGGGAGGAAGCATCCAAAATATTGTTACAGATTCAGACCAGACTGCCAAGCAGCTGATTGAATATTTAAAAAAGAACCGGTTTGGACGGGCTACTTTTTTACCTCTTACAAACATATCAAATAAGAATTCCTTTTCCCAGGAAAAGGCCCTTTCGGAACCAGGTGTTCTTGGCCTTGCCAATACCCTGGTAGAAGCAGACAAGCAGTACGAAGGCCTGATGAATTATCTTCTGGGCCGCGTCGTTGTGGTAGATACCATTGACAATGCCATTGCCCTTGCTAAGAAATTCCAGTACTCCCTTCGGATCGTTACCCTGGAAGGTGAACTTTTAAGTGCAGGCGGTTCCATGACCGGTGGTGCATTTAAAAACACAAGTAATCTTCTTGGCCGGAAAAGAGAGATCGAAGAACTGGAAGAACGCTGTACGAAAGCTCTTACCGATGTAGAACAACTGGAAAAAGAACTGGTGATGAATGAAGGTCTTTTAACGGAAAGCAAGGAAGAGCTTGACCGAATCCGGAGTGAAAAGCAGAGTCTTTATTTAAAGCAGAATACCGTTCGTATCAATCTTAAGAGAATCGAAGATAAAAAGACGGAAATCCGGGAATCCTACGGAGATCTGGAACGGGAGAATGTTCAGCTGGAGGCACAGATCCGGGAAATAGGAGGAAGTCAGCAAGAGCTTCTTACCGCAGTGGAAACTCTGGAAAAGCAGAACCGGGATACCGGTGAGGAACTGGAGCTGTTAAATTCCGGTCTGGAAAAGGCGAAGTCGGACAGAGAGCAGTTTTATAGAAATTTATCTGCCGTACAGCTTGAGACCTCAGGTTTAAAACAAAAGGATGATTTTGAACAGGAGAATATAAAGCGTATCAAAGATGAGATACGGCGACTGGAAGAAGAACTTTCAGGGCTTACAAACGGTTCCGATGATTCACAGCTCATTGTAGGGGAAAAGGAAAAAGAAATTGAGCTTTTAAAGGACCAGATCCATAAAGAAAAGTCCCGTGGGGAAGAATTGGAACAGTCGATAGCGGATAAGGCAGGTAAAAAGGAGTTAAAGTCAAAGGAGCAGAAAGAACTGTTTCGGACCAGGGAAGAGCTCACCGGCCGTATCGGTCTTTTGGATAAAGAATTATTCCGTCTACAAAGCCAGAAAGAAAAGCTGAATGAACGAATGGAAGGCCACGTAAACTATATGTGGAACGAATATGAACTGACCTTCTCATCCGCTGAGGCATTGAGGAATCATGAGTGGACATCACTTCCCGACATTAAGCGGATGATTGCATCGTTAAAGGATGAGATTCGAAAGCTTGGTAATGTAAATGTCAATGCCATTGAAGATTACAAGGAAGTTTCAGAACGATATGAGTTTATGAAGACTCAGCATGATGATCTTGTTTTAGCAGAGGGAACTCTGTTAAAGATCATAGATGAGCTGGATTCTGGAATGAGAAAGCAGTTTGAGGAAAAATTCCGGGAAATTCGGGCAGAATTTGATAAGGTATTTAAAGAGCTGTTCGGAGGAGGACGCGGAACCTTAGAGCTGGTGGAAGATGAAGACATCCTGGAAGCAGGAATCCAGATTATCTCCCAGCCGCCAGGAAAAAAGCTTCAGAATATGATGCAGCTTTCTGGTGGAGAAAAGGCACTGACTGCCATTGCCTTACTGTTTGCCATTCAGAACTTAAAGCCATCCCCATTCTGCCTTTTGGATGAGATTGAGGCGGCACTGGATGATTCTAACGTAGACCGTTTTGCAAAATACCTCCATAAGCTGACGAAATATACGCAGTTCATTGTAATTACACATAGACGTGGTACTATGGTATCTGCGGACCGCCTGTTTGGTATTACCATGCAGGAGAAAGGCGTTTCAACGCTTGTATCAGTAAATCTGATCGAGGAAGATCTAGAAAGTTAAGGAGACCGACTATGAGTGAGAAAAAGGGATTTTTTGGGAAGCTGGTTGCTGGACTTCAAAAGACAAGGGATAACATTATTGCCGGCGTGGATTCCATTTTCAGCGGCTTCTCGGCGATTGATGATGAGTTTTATGAAGAGATTGAAGAAATTCTCATCATGGGAGATCTGGGAATCCAGACCACCATGTCTATTGTTGAAGATTTAAAAAAGAGAGTGAAAGAAAAAGGAATTAAAGATCCTTCCGAATGCAAAGAGCTTCTGATGGACAGTATCAGAGAGCAGATGGACCTTGGCGAAAATGCATATGAATTTGAGAACCGCAAATCCGTGCTCCTTGTCATCGGCGTCAATGGTGTAGGTAAAACCACTTCCGTTGGAAAGCTGGCAGGCCAGATGAAGGACGACGGGAAGAAGGTCATAGTTGCAGCTGCTGATACCTTCCGTGCGGCCGCCATTGAACAGCTTACAGAATGGGCCAGAAGAGCGAATGTCGATATCATCGCCCAGCAGGAAGGCTCTGACCCGGCCGCCGTTGTATACGACGCAGTGGCAGCTGCAAAGTCCAGACAGGCAGATGTTCTAATCTGTGATACGGCAGGGCGTCTCCATAACAAGAAAAATCTTATGGAGGAGCTTAAGAAAATCAACCGGATCATTGATAAGGAATATCCGGATGCCTACCGGGAAACACTGGTGGTCTTAGATGGAACCACCGGACAGAATGCACTTGTTCAGGCCAAACAGTTTATGGAGGTTGCAGATATTACTGGAATCATCCTGACAAAGCTCGACGGTACTGCAAAAGGAGGAATTGCTGTAGCCATTCAGTCTGAGCTTGGCATTCCTGTAAAATATATTGGTGTTGGGGAGAAAATCGATGACTTACAGAAGTTCAATGCAAACGAGTTTGTGAATGCATTGTTTCACGCAGATGAGAAAGTAGAGGCTTAAAAAAATGTTGACATTGGAAAAGTTCGAAGAAGCATCAGAAGTCGTAAGTAAGGTAACTCTGGAAACTAAGCTGGTATACAGTGAGTACTTCTCTGCCCAGACCGGGAACAAGGTGTATTTTAAGCCGGAGAATATGCAGTATACCGGAGCCTACAAGGTTCGCGGGGCGTATTATAAGATCAGTACTTTATCGGAGGAAGAAAAATCCAGAGGTCTGATTACCGCATCTGCCGGCAATCATGCCCAGGGTGTCGCCTATGCGGCAAAGTTAGCTGGTATCCCTGCTACGATTGTTATGCCGACTACCACACCTCTTATGAAGGTAAACAGAACAAAAGGGTACGGTGCTGAAGTAATTCTGGAAGGCGATGTTTTTGATGAAGCATGTAATCACGCCTACAAGGTGGCAGAAGAGCGGGGGCTGACATTTGTTCACCCATTTAATGATTTAGACATTGCCGCCGGACAGGGAAGCATCGCCATGGAGATTGTTAAGGAGCTTCCAACCGTTGATTATATTCTGGTTCCTATCGGCGGTGGCGGATTGTGTACAGGAGTATCCACGCTTGCCAAGATGTTAAATCCAAAGATTAAGATCATAGGGGTAGAGCCGGCAGGAGCTAACTGCATGCAGGAATCCATACGCCAGGGTAAGGTGGTTTCTCTTCCAAGCGTCAACACAATTGCAGACGGTACCGCAGTAAAATGTCCGGGAGATAAGCTTTTCTCCTATATTCAGGACAATGTGGATGAAATCATCAGCATAGAAGATTCTGAACTCATCGTAGCATTCCTTGATATGGTTGAAAATCATAAGATGGTAGTGGAGAACTCCGGACTTCTTACGGTTGCAGCATTAAAGCATATGAAGGTGGATAACAAGAAAATTGTCTCTATTTTAAGCGGCGGAAATATGGATGTGATTACCATGGCCTCTATCGTTCAGCTGGGCTTAATTCAGAGAGACCGTATCTTTACTGTCTCCATTCTTCTTCCGGACAAGCCAGGAGAACTTGCGAAAGTGTCTGCTTTGCTTGCCAAGGAACAGGGCAATGTCATTCGTTTGGAACATAACCAGTTTATCAGCATCAACAGAAACTCAGCGGTAGAGCTGCGCATTACCCTTGAGGCTTTTGGAACGGATCATAAGAATACAATCATGGCAGCTCTGACTTCCCAGGGATATCGTCCCAAGCTGGTAAAATCCAAGGGCACATATAGCGATGGCTGCTAAAACTACTTTGTATCAATCGTATCTACTGCGAACATAAAAAGAGAAGAGGGGGGCTGCAAAACCGACTTACGTTAGTTTTGCAACTCCCCTCTTTCTTACTGTCTAAAGCTGTTTTAAAGCCCTTTGAATCTTACCAAGCATTCGGATGGAGACAGAATACGTTTCTTTGTTATCCATGGTTAATAGCGCTTCTTCTCTGGAATACTTCACTACGTGCTTCATATTTACTATGGCAGAACGGCTGCATTGACAGAATGCAGGATTTAGAACTGCTATCAGTTCTTTTAAGGACCCTGACATCTGTCTTACCCCATGTTTCGTATGAATCATGATTTTATGATAATCTTCACAGGTAGTAATGGCTACAATATCATCCTGGTCAAGAATCAGGGAGGTCTTGTCTACCTTTACCGAGAGAAGACGGCTGGAAGAGTCCAGCTGAGTTTTATATTTGACTTCTGCATTTTTAATACAGGCACATATCCGGTCAGGAAGTGTTTCTATTTCATCCTTCACGATAAAATCCATGGCTTCCACCTTATACTGGAAGGTGAGAACTGCCATTTCACTGTGTGTGGTGACAAATACAATATATCCCCTTGGATCGTATTTTCGTATCTCCTGAGCCAGTTCAATTCCATTTTTCTCAGACTGCAAATCAATATCTAAAAAGTACAGGCCAGTAACCGTTGATTTTTTTCTGATCTCAAGCAGCTCGTCCGGACTATTAGCAGTACAATAAAGCTGAGATTCTGTAGAATTCATCAGCAAATATTTTTCCACAACGCTTTTCCAACGTGTCAACTGTCTGTTATTATCTTCACAAAGATATATATGTATCATTTCTTACTCCTTATAAGTTGTTTTTCCTAAGGATTATTTCCTGTGTAAAATAAGGATTTTCGTATGTAGTATTCCAGATGACATTTTCATAATGATTGAGGATCACCTCCACATTATAAAGGCCTACTCCTCGATTCACTCCTTTTGAAGAGATTCCCTGATTGCGCAGCTCCGAGATGGGATGATCCAGTTCAGGAGAGGAGTTTCTGATGATGATATAAAGATCCTGCTCTTTGTAGAACATACAGAAAGCCAATTGTTTTTCCTTTGTTTCTGTTGCAGCCTCAATGGCATTATCCAGAAAGATTCCAATAACACGGGAAAGATCCAGGGAATCCATAGGCAGGGATTCAATGGGCTCCAGTAATTCAATTTCTGCTTTAATTCCAATTTCCATGGAATAGATGAATTTAGAGGAAAGGAGGCTTTTTAAAGCGGTATTTTTCACATTTGACAAGGCTCCCAGTTTCGTATCTGATTCCGCAAAGGCATGACTGATAGGAAGAACCTGATCCCCGTAATATTTCATCAGGCCATCCATGTTATTTTCTTCCATATAGCCTGACATGGTACTTAAAATATTCATATAATCATGCTTGAATTTACGCATGATCCCATAAGAATTCTCCAGCCGCTCTGTATAGTGGCGTAGGTTCTCAAATTGGGCCATACGATGCTTATAAGCCTGTTCTCCCATGGTGGCTTTATAGATGGAATACATGAGATAAACGGTAATGCCAAACAGCAAAAGGAATATAATACCATTTAACGCTATCACCCCATAATTATACCCCAGATACTCCCCATAGGAGAAGTTAAAGATATAAAAGAATACCAAAATAAAAAGGTCAATAAATATAGCCTTTAATAAATGAGAATTTGTTAAGTATTGGGATATATTCAGCTTTTTATGGATATACCAACCCAGCAGTTTCGTAGTAATTCCGCAGTATACACTGTAAGTGATAGAAAATATAATATTCAGCCTGTTATGTGTCAGCAAATCCTGCATATCCATTTGAAGCAGAAAGCCGGCAATCCACATGAAAAGGTAATTAAAAGCGATGGTATAAAGGTATCCAAATAAATAACACGACATATTAAAATAAGGTTCCTTTGCAAAAATAAAAATAAGCAATAAGATCCCTACAAAGGTAATGTATGTACTGGCTTGTCCGTAAATTCTGTTAAATAAAAAAAGACTGCCAAACGCGTACATAAAGATACAAAGTTTTCTGACGTTCGTCATTTTATTCGGCAACAGATGAATGCTTGAAAAATATATACATATGCCGCCGGTCAAGGTGTAAATTAAGTAAGTCATGATGTTTCCTCTCGTTGGTAAGTATATCCATTTTACCCTGTTGCATAAGGAAAGTAAAGAGAATTGTTTCCTTAAAATAAACATCTAACGTTTAAGAAGAAAAATTCAACGAAAATTGCAAAAACATTCATATGTAAAATTTTGTGCTAATATAGCAATATGTGGTGGTGATAATGATGAATATATCTGGGATTGCTGTCGGATTTTGTAATTGGATGAATAAGATAAGTCCAAAAAGTCAAGACGAAAACAAAGTGATTCAATATGGAATGGAATTATTGCTGGATAATATGATAAAGTTCGCCTTAATTCAATTAATTGGTATTTTTATTGGAAAGGGCTTTGAAACTTTTATTATATTATCATCCTTTTGCGGTCTAAGGCTTCAGGCTGGAGGCATTCATGCCAAAACCGGCTTGGGCTGTGGAATCAGCATGGTCCTGGTATGGGCAGTTTCTCTGTTGGCAGACAATTGGTTTAATATACATATTTCCGTACTGCCTCTGATATTTGCTGCGTCCACATTGGTGATTCTGCTTTGTGTTCCCCGCACCATCAATATTGAGTATTTCAGTTCTCAGGACAAATTACAAAAGAAGATATTTTCCTTTGTAGTATTGATTGTTTTGATGGCGTTAGCCTCAATCTTTCCGTCAATCAGAGAGCTGATTATGGTACCTGTTATTTTGGAAGTATTGACATTACTTCCCCAAAATAAAAAAATATAAAAAGGAGAGTACAAGGGATGAAGAAAACATTGATTGAAAGAGTTCAGAAGGCTTTAGTAAAGGTGTCCTTAAATTCGGTGGGGAGAAGTATACCTGCTGGAATTTATGAAAGAAAAATCCCGGTAGAAGTATTAAAAGCTCGCGATGCAAAATAATGATTTTAGACAGATTAGAAAAGCGGTAAAAGCAACTATAAGCAAGATGTCCGGTATGAGTATGTAAAAAGGCTAAGGCCAGGGATAATGAAAAAGCTAGATTACTTCAAACAGTGTGAGTAGCTGTTTGATGAATTAATTAAATTGCACTGAATAACTAAGGGGGAAATAATGATTTGATTGACAAGGCGTCAATACAATCATTGTTTTATAAGTTGTTCAGTGCAATAGTAGTTATAGTCCGTGATTTTATAAATGGATATGACAATAGGGTGAATGAGTTAATAAAGAATTGGATAAACGGAATAATTGCTTTGTGTACATGTGGTAAAAGGAATTAGGAGAACGTATTCATGAGAAGGTCTTTGTTTCAGAAGTTTCTCAATTTGGATGAAAAAAAGTCAGCTGCCTCTGCGGAGAAAAGGGTACTCTCTAAGCGCAGAAGAAAAATTTTGATTCCAGAGAAATATTATATTGAGGTGATAACCAACGTTCCCGGGAGAAAGGCTGTAGTAGAGCTTTCTGATAATTAAAAAGAAAATCTTACAGTGTGGGACGATATATGGCAGGTCCAAGAAAGAATGAAATATTCTTTCTTGGACCTGCTTTTTGTATATTAACAAAAGAATAGTCACACATCATATGGTCTGGAATAACTGACTCTCTTTCTTAAGGGAGGTTATGCTGGTATTTATTATGATAACAAGCAATTTATTCCCTGATGTTTAGGGGGCAATATTGGGTCATAACATGATTATTTACAGATATTATATGCTGATGTTAGAATTATTTCAGGAGATTCCTGAATTTTATTAACAATATCGGAAGGAGGGCTGAACAGATCATGGGGGGATACTCCTGTTTCAATTAACAGTAAGGGGATTATTATGAAGATGGAGGAGAAGGAATGTATTTGAAGAGAAGAATAAGAAAAAGCTTTGTTGCATTGACAGGTATTTTAATTATAATCAGCGGATCGCCAGGGATGACTGCCAATGCAGAAAATATGTTTTCCAAACAATCTTATGGAGGACTGGAAAATACGTCTGACAGGGCACTGACAGCCGTTACGACCAATCAGGGAGTATTGGTAAGCTGGCGGTATTATCCGGAAGATGGAAGTGGAACGGAATTTACGCTAAAGCGTAACGGACTGGAAGTGTATCGTGGGAGCAATACTAATTATTTTGACCGGCAGGGAAGGGCAGGAGACAGATATAGTTTAGAAGATAACTCGGGCAGGAATCGTATTGGTTTAACAACTTTAGCGTGGAAGCAGGAATATTTGGAGCTGACTCTTAAAGCACCCGATTCTCAGACCATGCCGGACGGCTCTGTCACAGATTATACGGCCAATGATATGTCTGTGGGAGATTTAAATGGAGACGGACGGTTGGAGCTTATTGTCAAATGGTATCCTGATAACGCTCAGGACAATTCCATTGACGGGTATACGGGAACCACCTTTTTGGATGCCTATGATATTGATACGGGCACAGGCGCCGCTAATCTGATGTGGAGAATTGATTTAGGAGTTAATATTCGTTCTGGAGCTCATTATACCCAGTTCCAGGTTTGGGATTATGACGGCGATGGTTGTGCAGAGGTGATGGTAAAGACTGCCGATGGTTCAACCACCTACCAGAATGTAAATGGAAGTTTAAAGGAAACCGGGCACGTGGGTGCTGTCAGTGCGAAAGCGCTTCCAACGAATAAAATCAGCGAAAAATATGATTTTCGCAGCTCCAGCGGAAGAATCGGAAGGATTGTAAAGGGCGACGAGTACTTAACTGCATTTGACGGCAGGACAGGAAAAATCATTGATACCACAGCTTATCTTCCTTCCAGAGGAATCTACAATGCACAAACAGGAATCTGGGATACCTCCATGTGGGGGCTGGACAGCAAGGGAAATAAAGAACCTCAGGGATATGCAAACCGGGTGGATCGTTTTCTGGCGGCTACGGCATATCTGGATGGAACGAATCCAAGTGCTGTATTCTGCCGTGGCTATTATGGAAGAACAGCAATTGCTGCATGGGATCTAAAGAATGGGAAGCTGACGAGAAAATGGCTGTTTGATGTGCCTACAGGTGACAAATATGCAGGTCAGGGAAATCACAATCTTTCTATCAATGATGTGGATGGTGATGGAAAGGATGAAATCATCTACGGATCTCTGACGCTTGACCATGATGGAAAACCCAAATATACCACTGGCCTCGGTCATGGGGATGCCATGCATGTCAGTGACTGGAATGATGACGGAAGACTGGAAGTGTTCCAGGTACATGAAGAGAAAAATGCCCAGTATCATGTGGAACTTCACGATGCCCAAACAGGAAAGATACTATGGGGATATCAGTATGGCAAGGATACGGGACGTGGCGTAGCTGCTGATATAGATCCAAGATATCCTGGTGCGGAAATGTGGGCAGCTGTTAATGCAATTACCTACAATGCCAAAGGAGAACGGATATATGAGGAAGGAATCAAGCCAAGCCAGAATTTCTCCATATTCTGGGATGGAGATCTGCTTATGGAATTATTTGATTCCAATAATTCCACACAGTTGATTCCTCAGGTTCAAAAGTGGGATTATGAAAACAAGAAAACAGATGTACTCATCCAGATGAATGGTACTCTTACGAATAATGGAACAAAATCAAACGCTTGTCTTGTAGCAGATATCATAGGAGACTGGAGAGAAGAAGTGATTGTCCGTGACGCGCAGGACAAGAATAAAATCAGGATTTACAGTACTCCCATTGAAACCTCTTATCGGGTTCCCTGTCTTTTAACGGACCGGGCTTACAGGGAAGGTGTGGCTTGGCAGAATACGGCGTATAATCAGCCTGCCAATTTAAGCTATTTATTATCCAGCGGAATCAAAGTGCCGGAGATGACTGCAAAACAACTTAATTCACAATCCTTGGAATTAAACTGGACTGAAGGAAGTGATGGGAAATACGGGCACCAGATCACTGGCTATGCAGTATTTCGCGCCGAGCCAGGACAGGATTTCAGACAGATTGGTACGGTAGGAGAAGGCACCCGGTCTTACCGGGATTCTGGATTGACACAGGGAGTGGAGTACCGCTATCAAGTAGCTGCTATTGTAGATGGCGTTTCCTCCTTCCGATCATTTCCGGTTACAGGAAAAACACAGTAGTATTATTAAATGTAGCAAAGTAGTTT
Organism: Lacrimispora xylanolytica; assembly: GCF_026723765.1. Taxonomy (NCBI): domain Bacteria; kingdom Bacillati; phylum Bacillota; class Clostridia; order Lachnospirales; family Lachnospiraceae; genus Lacrimispora; species Lacrimispora xylanolytica. The sequence continues at coordinate 2,400,361 of NZ_CP113524.1, read as the reverse complement.
GCTAGGTAGTTTGCAAAGAGCGTATCGAAAGGAAAAGGGTGCCGCTTTCATGGCTATGAAACAACTGTGAGAGCGGTACCCTTTTCATCTTTCTTTATTGAATTTCCTCCAAGTAAAGCTTTGGTTCTGCCACCATGGAGTAATTAGTATGGTAAATGACAAAGCCGGGAGCGGCACCAGTCACCTTTTTAATCTGTTTTTTCTGGATATAATCCACTTCAACTTTGTCGCTGTCCCTGCCTTTAGAATAGTAAGCGGCCAGAGCTCCAGCTTCTTCGTATACCCGGTCCGGCAAATCCTTACCTTCCGATTTTACAATAACATGGGAGCCTGGGATTCCCTTTGCATGAAACCACCAGTCATTGCCGGTTGCCACCTTGAATGTCAGTTCTTCGTTCTGATAATTGTTTTTTCCTACATAGATATGGAAGCCGTCGGATGAGATGTAATGAAATGGTTTACTGGTCACCTTCGGCTTTTTATCACCAGCACGGCGATGCTTGACATAACCGTACTCCATCAGCTCTTCTTTAATCTGAACCAAATCTTCTTCTTTCAGAGCAATATCCAAAGCTGCGCTCACGGATTCCAGATGATCAATTTCCTGTCTGGTTTCCTTGATCTGTTCTGTAACAGCCTCAAAGGTACGCTTCAGCTTATTATATTTATCAAAAAACTTTTGTGCATTTTCCTTTGCGGATAGCTGGTCGTCAAGAGGAATGGTAATCTCTTCGTTGGTATAGTAGTTTAAACAGGTGAATTTTTTCTCCCCGCCGGACAGCTCATATCCATAAGTGTTTAAAAGCTCTCCATATACCTTGTATTTGTCTTTTTTCTCTGTATCCTTAAGCTGTTTTTCCTGTAGGTCAAACTTTTTATAGTTTCTCTCCAGTGCCGTCTGAACAATTTTACGAAGGTCCACGGACTTTTGACGAATTCTTGTAATGGTATTTTTAGAAGCATAATAGCTTTCTAACAATGAGCTGATGGATGTAAAAGAAACTGCCTCGTAGCCGTCACCTTCATAACAGGTCATAGGAAGTGCAGAAAATTCCACAGGCTCATCCTGGCGGTAAATGATATTAGGCGAAAATTTCTCCTGCCTGATATCTTCCATAAGATGAGAGAAGGTCCGGTATAGATGAATCATCTCCATTTCAGACAGCTCGTTAGCTGAATGGTCACCGTCAATAGACGCCAGGTGGCAGAGCTCGTGGCCCATAATAGGGCTAAAGCCAGTGAGCTTTAAATACAAGGCTTTTTGTATAGGGGCTGGCGTTGTGCCAATGGTCTTAATAAACTCCTCCTGGGTGATGGTGAGAGGATCTCTTTTCTCAGTGGTCTGGGGGATAAAGTAGGTTCTGCCAGGAAGTACCTCCCGTACAGAGCTTACCTGGGCGGATATATGCTTGATGCTGTCTAAGATCATATCTTCCTCATTGCAGAAGATGATATTGCTGTGCTTGCCCATGATTTCAATGATAAGTTTTTTTACACGCTTGTCCCCTAATTCGTCTAAATGTTCAATCTCCAGACATAGAATACGTTCCAGTCCAGGCTGACTTATCTTTAAAATACGGCCATTTCCGATGTGTTTTCGCAAAAGCATACAGAAATTAGGCGCGGTCAAGGGACTTTGCTTGTTGGATTCTGTAAAGTAGACCAGTGGAAGACTGGCGCTGGCGGAGATTAAAAGCCTCCATGTATTTTTCTGATTTTTAATCGTAAACAGCAGTTCGTCTTTTTCGGGCTGGGCGATTTTTGCGATTTTTCCACCTTCCAGCCGGTTTTTCATTTCTGCTGCGAGATTAGCCATAACAATTCCGTCTAAAGCCATTGTATTATTTCCTCCGGTAAAAGTCTGATTAAAATAAGGATAGTATACCACAAAAACGCGGTTGTGTAAAATTTAAAACCAATTGACTTGTTTTTTATTATGACTTATAATGGTTAATATCTATGGCGAAAGAGAGGCATTTGCAATGATTAAGAGCATGACAGGTTTCGGCAGGTACGAGACCGTCACGGATGAATATAAGATTTCCGTCGAGATGAAAGCTGTAAATCACAGGTATTTGGATTTAAGCGTAAAGATGCCGAAAAAGTTTAATTTCTTTGAAGCAGGAATCAGAAATCTGTTAAAGAATTATATACAGCGGGGTAAGGTTGATGTTTTTATCAGCTACGAGGATTATACAGAGAATAAGCTGTGTTTAAAGTATAACAGCGCTCTGGCCGCTGAATATATGGATTATTTCGCAAAGATGGAGGCAGAGTTCGGAATCCAGAACGATATTAAGGTATCTGCCCTGGCAAAATGCCCGGAGGTTCTTACCATGGATGAGGTTCCTGAAGATGAGGACCAGATGTGGAAGCTCCTTTCTGAAACCATTGAAGAGGCTGCAAAGCGTTTTGTGGAAACCAGAATCACCGAAGGCGAGACCTTGAAGAATGACCTTCTTAAAAAGCTTGGACTGATGAACGACCTTCTTAACTTTATCGAGGAACGCTCTCCAAGGATTCTTATGGAATACCGTGCTAAGCTTGAGGACAAGGTAAAAGAACTGCTGGCTGGTGCTTCCATTGATGAAGGAAGGATTGCCACAGAAGTTACGATATTTGCTGATAAAATTTGTGTGGATGAAGAAACCGTTCGGTTAAGAAGCCACATTGATAATACCCGGACAGAACTGGAAGCTGGGGGAAGTGTAGGAAGGAAACTGGATTTCATCGCACAGGAGATGAACCGGGAAGCCAACACCATTCTTTCCAAGGCCAATGATCTGGAGATCTCTGACAAAGCGATTACGTTAAAGACCGAGATTGAAAAGGTTAGAGAGCAGATCCAGAATATTGAATAGGGAGTGTAACAGATTCATGAATGAGCAAGGCATGTTGGCAGTAGTATCCGGTTTTTCAGGGGCTGGAAAAGGAACTCTTATGAAGGAACTCCTGAAACGATACGATAATTATGCGCTGTCCATATCTGCTACCACCAGAAGCCCGAGAGAAGGGGAAGCTGATGGGAGAGAATATTTTTTTGTAACAGAAGAATCCTTTCGGGACATGATTGAGAAAGATGCCCTGATTGAATATGCCCAGTATGTAAAACATTTTTACGGAACTCCCAAGGAATATGTTTTAAATCAGATGAAACAGGGCAAGGATGTTATTCTGGAAATTGAAATCCAGGGAGCACTTAAAATCAAAGAACGTTTTCCTGAGACTATTTTGATTTTTGTTATGCCGCCAAACGCAGAGGAATTAAAGCGCAGGCTGATTGGAAGGGGCACGGAGAGCATGGAAGTAATCAACGCCAGGCTGAAACGGGCTGCAGAAGAAGCAGAGGGAATGGAAGCGTATGACTATATCCTCATCAATGACAAAATTGAAACCTGCGTGGAAGCAATGCACCAGATGATACAGGTCCAGCATAACCGGGCATCCAATAATACGGCATTTTTATCCCACATTCGGGAAGAATTAAAGAATATATAGTTGACTTAGAAAGGGGAACAAAGATGTTACATCCATCTTATTCAGATTTGATTAATGTAGTAAACAGTGAGGTTGAACCAGGAGATGCTCCTGTTGTCCAGAGCCGTTATTCTATCGTGATTGCAGCTGCGAAAAGAGCAAGACAGATCATTGGAGGTTCTGAACCTTCTGTACCGGGATACGGTAAAAAACCGCTTTCTGTTGCCGTAGAAGAGCTGTATGAAGGCCAAGTGAAGATTTTGAGCGAAGCGGACGCAACAGAAGAAGACGATAATTAAGAAGAAGGCCGTCTCCCTTTTGGTAGATGGCTTTTCTCATATACGAATATTTACGACAGGAGTTTTAGGATGAAATTATTATGTGTTTCACTGGGCTGTGACAAGAATCTGGTTGATACGGAGATGATGCTGGGCCTTTTAAATAAAGACGGATATACCTTTACGGATGATGAATATGAGGCAGATGTTATTGTAGTTAACACCTGCTGTTTTATCGGAGATGCAAAGGAGGAAAGCATCAATACCATACTGGAGATGGCTCAAAGAAAGGTAGACGCAAAATGCAAGGCACTTATTGTAACAGGTTGTCTTGCTCAGCGATATAAGCAGGAGATCATTGATGAGATTCCGGAAGTAGATGGAATTCTTGGAACCTCCACCTATGACGAAATTTCCAATGTGTTAAGGGAAGCTTTAAGCGGCGTAGAACACGTGCAGCGTTTCCACGATTTAGACGGAATTCCAGAGGTGGAGACTGGACGAGTTCTTACCACCGGAGGTCATTATGCATTCCTTAAAATTGCGGAAGGCTGTGATAAGCACTGTACTTACTGTATTATCCCTACCCTTCGTGGAAACTACCGCAGCGTTCCTATGGAGAGACTTTTAAAGGAAGCTCAAGAACTGGCTGAAAAAGGAGTAAAAGAGCTTATTTTAGTTGCACAGGAAACCACACTTTACGGCGTGGACCTCTATGGCAAAAAGTCTCTTCCTGAACTGCTGAAGAAACTTTGCCGTATCTCAGGCATTCAGTGGATCAGAATTCAGTATTGCTATCCAGAGGAAATTACAGATGAGCTGATTCAGACCATGAAGGAAGAAGCGAAGATCTGCCATTATCTTGACCTGCCGATTCAGCATGCCAGTGATCGTATTTTAAAGCGCATGGGACGAAGAACGACTCAGGATCAGCTTCGTGGAATTGTGGAAAAGCTTAGAAAAGAAATCCCGGACATTGCCCTTCGAACCACACTTATTTCTGGTTTCCCTGGTGAAACAGAAGAAGACCATGAAGAACTCATGGGATTTGTAGATGAGATGGAGTTTGAACGTCTTGGAGTATTTGCATATTCTGCAGAAGAAGATACACCAGCGGCTGGTTTCCCGGATCACGTAGATCAGGAAGTGAAAGAAGACCGCCGTGATGAAATTATGGAGCTTCAGCAGGAAATTTCATTAGAGCATTCAGAGTCTATGATTGGAAAGACCGTTGAAGTTATGATCGAGGGTAAAGTGGCAGATGAAAATGCTTATGTGGGACGTACTTATATGGATGGACCTGGTGTGGATGGTATGATATTTGTCCAGACCGGTGTAGAACTGATGTCAGGTGATTTTGCCAGGGTTCGGGTTACCGGAGCTATGGAATATGATTTGATGGGAGAGTTGGAAGATGAATTTACCGAATAAGCTTACGATTTTAAGGGTTATCATGATTCCGTTTTTTGTTTTATTTCTTCTGTTAGAGGGTGGCACGAATGTTACTTACCGCTGGATTGCGGCGGCCATATTTGTGATTGCAAGCTTTACGGATATGTTAGATGGAATGATTGCGAGAAAATATGGACTGGTAACAAATTTCGGAAAGTTTATGGACCCGTTGGCAGATAAGCTTTTGGTCTGTTCTGGCCTGATTTGTTTTACCGCATTGAATCAGCTTTCAGCCTGGATCGTTATCGTTATTATAAGCCGTGAATTTATTATCAGCGGTTTCCGTCTGGTGGCTTCTGACAACGGCGTAGTGATTGCGGCAAGCCAATGGGGGAAATTTAAAACAGTCTCCCAGATGGTCATGTCTGTTCTTCTTATTGTAAATATACCGCTGCTATCACCGGTTACAGCCGTGTTTATCTGGCTTGCAACCATACTTACGATCGTATCGCTGGTTGATTATATTGTAAAAAATTATAAGGTTCTTACAGAAGGGAGCATGTAATCATTATGGTTGTCGAACTTGTTTCAGTTGGAACGGAGCTATTGCTCGGAAATATTGTAAATACGAACACTCAGTACCTTGCACAAAAGTGTGCTCTTTTGGGATTATCCATGTATCATCAGGTAACGGTGGGTGACAACCGGGAACGTTTGTCCCAGGTGGTGGAGACTGCCTTAAATCGTGCAGATGTAGTGATTTTAACCGGTGGTCTTGGACCAACGGAGGATGATCTGACAAAAGAGGTCTGCGCTGAAGTTATGGGATTTTCATTAGCGGAAGATACCCATACCAGAGATCGGATCAGCGAGTATTTTAAAAACAGTATTTATAAAGAGATACCGGACAACAATTGGAAACAAGCCATGACTCCTCAGGGGGCCATGGTTCTCGACAACCATAATGGTACGGCTCCTGGTCTGATTATGGAAAAGGACGGGAAAACAGCAATTTTACTGCCCGGACCTCCAGGTGAATTAAAGCCTTTGTTTGAGGAACAGGTATTTCCTTATTTACAGAAGCATCAGCCGGAAGTGATTCGTTCCCAGATGATTAAAATTTGTGGTCAGGGAGAGAGCCAGGTGGAAGACAAGCTGCTTGATTTAATTAGTTGCCAGTCAAATCCTACCATTGCTACCTATGCTAAGACAGCTGAGGTGCATTTACGGGTCACGGCCAAAGCTTCCAGTGAAGAAGAGGCAAAGGAGCTTTTAAAGCCTGTTGTAAAAGAGATTAAGAGTCGTTTCGGCAATGATGTCTATACCACAAAGGAAGAAGAGACCTTAGAAATGGCAGTGGTCCGTCTTCTGAAAAAACATGAATTAACAGTGACAACGGCAGAATCCTGTACAGGCGGTCTGATTTCAGGCCGTATCGTCAATGTGTCGGGAGCTTCCCAGGTGTTTCGGGAAGGGTTTGTCACTTACTCCAATAAGGCAAAGAGAAAGCATCTCAATGTAAATAAAAGCACTCTGAAAAAATACGGTGCCGTTAGCAAGCAGACGGCAAAAGAGATGGCGTTAGGCGGTGTCTTTGCTACAGGTGCGGATGTTTGTATTGCCGTGACAGGAATTGCAGGACCAGTATCCGAAGGAGAGAAGCCTGTGGGACTGGTGTATATTGCCTGCTATCTGAAAGATAAGGTGAAGGTGGAAGAATACCACTTTAAAGGAAATCGTGAGAAAATCAGAGAGCAGTCAGTTGTGAAGGCTCTGGATTTATTAAGGCGGTCGATTCTTACCAATTACAATACGTGACAGATTCCGAAAGGAGATATAATTTGGATACCCGATTACTGAAAAAACAGATGACAGCAGCTTACCAGTATTCCTATGTAAGGCTTGCACTGAATTACTATACTCTATTTGAAGCTTTAGAAGAAGAGCTTCTTGTTTCTCCCCAAATTTCTGATTGCAGAATACGTCTGAATCAGCTTCTTTCTCATTATTATTCCGGTGAGGATGTACTTGAGGAAGTTTTGAAGCTTAGAGAAGATATTACTGGTAAGGTTGAGGTAATGACTTCCTATGCAGATTGCTTTCAGATCTATGAATACGTATTAAACCGCATGGAGAGAAAGTTTAATTCTATGCCAGAAAGCTCTCTTTCTGATGATGAATTTGCAAAGCATTTGATGGAGTACATTACTGGGTCCAGCGAAACAGCTGTGATGAATGGAAGAATCAAAGAGGTAATTGGTCAGTTACCAGTCCGGTTGACAAAACAGAAATTTTTCAGTCTGGTTATGGAGGGGTTATCGGTATATATCGGTTCTTCCATGGAAAGCCTTAAAGATATGATGTATACGCTCCGCACGGAATCCATGGTACAGCTTCCAAAAGATATGGGCCTGGGATATGAGGAGTTCTTTCAGCTTCTGGAGCAGCTTCAAAAAACCGATTATAAGAATATGACAGCAGAAGGCTTTGAGGGTGCTATGGATAAGCTTTTAGATGCATCCGAAGGGCTTACAAAGGAATCTGGTTTTTATGTGATGATTCAGGAAATTGTGAATGATTTTTGTGTTCTTTTAATGGCTGGAAGAGATGCTGTTGTGGATGTGAAGGAAGAGGAGCTTTACTCCTCCATTGTAAAAGAAGTTCTGGAACAATCTCATAAGGAGGAAGGTTCTTTTGGATCCGATGAGCTTTTTCATAAGCTCACTCAGATGGAAGGCCGACAGGAAGCGTTCTTTGAACGGTATTTAAAGACTGAGCTTCCCCAGGAGAGTGAAGAATGGAACAGGGATCCGGATTATATAAGAGCAGTTAATGTAGATCGACTGCTGTCCGGAAGCAGTTTTGCAGAATTAAAGTACTTATCTTCTCAGGAAGAATCCGAAAAGACAGAGGAAGGGGAATTGGTAGACCGTATTCTTCTGGAAAAAGAAGCAGGTGCGTATTTTAAAGAACTGGAAGAAGTTTTTGCCGGGTCTTCCAAACAAGTGGTGCGTGCCATAATGGCGAAGGTTTTATCAGACCTTCCTGTGTACTTTGGTTCGATGGATGAAATTCAGTCGTATATCACAGGAAGTCTTACAAGCTGTCTTGACGAAGCGGAAAAAGAAACCTGCAAGGAATTATTGGAAGAGCTGATGGATGATGAAAATAAGCTGGTTTGACCGTCTGTACGTAGGCGAAAAGGCCAAGAAGAAACGGTACAAAATTATACAGGGAATTCGTAAATCAAAGCCAAGACCTGATATTTATGTGATTATGCCCGCTTCAAATGGGAATAATATACTTGATATCTACCCCACTGCGGAGCTGTTTGCCCCATTTTTTAAGCTGGATGATGTTCTTATATTAGGCATTGCAGCCGATTACTGGGAAGCATTGGAGGTGGCCGGGCGAATGGTTTACGACATGTACCGGATAACAGGTGGCTTCGATCTATCCGCCTTTTTGGAAGAGGAAGCCGGTAAGGTGTGAGGTGTCCATGCTTCATATAATTTTAATGATATTAAAAATCTTAGGACTTCTTTTGCTGGTCATTCTGGGACTTGTTTTGGCGGTTCTTCTGGCCGTGCTTTTTGTACCTGTCAGGTATCGTGGTTCTGGTTCCTATTATGAGGAAGGAAAGGGAAGTGTCGGTATATCCTGGTTGCTACATATCCTTTCCATACGGCTGCGTTACGATAAGAGCCTGACGGTAACGGTTCGTTTATTCGGATTTCGAATTTTAAAGCAAAAAAAACTGGACAGAGAACTGGAAGAAGCAGAAGATATTATGGTTCATGCCATGGAAAGAATCGAGCCGGAGCCCGTAAAGGATGCCAAAGAGATGAAGGAGGAAGTTCAGGAGGAAATACAGGAACGTCCTGAACACATTCCACCAGCCAAAAAAGAAGTGAAAACAAAAAAAACTCCCTTTTATAAAACATGGTGGGAGAATGTGAAGCGAAGAGTCCTTAGGTTTTTCGCAAAACTTAAGTTTTTTTTTCACAGAGTATATGATACACTGAAGACAGTAAAAGATAAAAAAGATGAAATTTTTTCCTGGATTAACAATGAGAATAACAAAAAAACAGTAAAGCTGCTTTTAAGGCAAGGGAAAAAACTCATCCGTCACGTTCTCCCCTTAAGGGGAAAAGGAAGTATTACATTTGGATTTGATGACCCTTATCTGACAGGTCAGGTGTTGATGTATGCAAGTGTGGTCTACCCGTTTTGTCATAAGCATCTGGATTTATATCCGGTCTTTGACAGTGCGGTGTTTCAGGCAGAAGGAACATTTCGCGGAAGGATTCGGCTGGGTACAGTGCTGATGATAGGACTGCGTATGCTGATGGATAAAAACTTCAGAATTCTGTTGAGGAAATGGCTTCGATAAAGGAGGAATTGCTTTCGATGGCAGAGAATAATTTTACATCTACGGTAGAGGCCCTGTTTAAAGGGATGGATGCCTTTGTAGCGACGAAAACAGTAGTGGGAGATGCAGTTAAGGTTGATGATGCAATCATTCTACCCCTGGTTGATGTGACCTGTGGCATGGCTGCCGGTTCTTTTGCAGAAAACGCAAAACAGCGGGGAGCAGGCGGAATGCACGCGAAGATGAGCCCCAGTGCCGTTCTGATTATTCAGAATGGAGTAACAAAGCTGGTAAACATCAAACAGCAGGATGCAGTTACTAAGATTCTTGACATGGTTCCTGATTTTGTGAATAAGTTTGCCGGAGGCTCAAAAGAGGTCTCTTCCGATGCGCTAAAAGTAGCAGAAGAAATGGCTGCCGCACAGGAGAAGGAAAAAGGAGAGGAATAAGCAGGGGATAAGCCGCATAGGATATCATATAGCTGAATGAATTGAGGGATGATATGAGAAGAGTATGCGGGCTTATGCTGTTCTGTTTCGGAGCAGGTATGGCGATCCTGCTATTTATCCCGGCGACAATCGTTACGATCTTGTTCATTATTGGATGTCTGGTATTGGGATATAATCTGTTCTGCTGTTGAGAGAGCATTGCCATAAATCATAAAAGGGGGACTGGTCATGAGAAACCGTCCCCCTTTAAAAATTTATTATATAGGGGAGTTCGTAGAACTTTCCTATATAATAAAAAAATACCCCTGACTGTAACCAGCCAGGAGTTTCCTTCGATTAAGCTCTTTCAACTAATCCGGATCTTAAGCAGGAAGTACATACGTACATCTTCTTAGAGCCGCCTGTAACCTTCACCTTAACGGACTTTACATTTGCTTTCCACATCTTATTGGATCTTCTATGGGAATGGCTCACTGCGTTACCAAAGTGAGCAGCTTTTTCACAAATTGTACATTTAGCCATGATTGCACCTCCTTAAAAGCTACTTGGATTTTTTATGGTTGAAAAATCCACAACAAGTGTATGATAACAGAAAACACCATGATTTGCAAGTGAAAAATAAAAATTTGTTTCTTTTTTTGGAAAAATCATGTATAATCAAAACAGACAGAAAGAACGGAGGTAGAGACTATGAAGGGTTATATCAATAATAAACTGGGCGAAATCCAGGTAAGCCCTGATGTTATCGCTATGTATGCCGGAACTACTGCGGTAGAATGCTTCGGTATTGTCGGTATGGCGGCTGTCAGCATGAAGGATGGACTCGTAAAGCTTTTAAAGCGGGAGGGCCTGACTCACGGAATCAATGTGAATATTCAGGACAACCATATTATCATTGATTTCCATGTAATTGTTGCATATGGAATCAGTATTTCTGCAGTAGCTGATAATCTGATTGAAAATGTAAAATACAAAGTAGAAGAATTCACCGGAATGACGGTAGATAAAATTAACATCTACGTTGAAGGCGTAAGAGTGATCGATTAAGGAGGAAACTACCTGTGGGTATGAAGTATATAGACGCCAAAATGCTGCAGAAGGCATTTCTGGCAGGTGCAAAAGGGCTGGAAGCCAAGAAAGAATGGATTAATGAATTAAATGTGTTTCCAGTACCGGATGGAGATACCGGAACGAATATGACCATGACAATTATGTCAGCGGCCAAGGAAGTTGCCGCCATTGAAAATCCAACCATGGAAACTTTGGCAAAAGCAATTTCTTCCGGTTCTTTAAGAGGAGCCAGAGGAAACTCAGGCGTAATTTTATCCCAGTTGTTCCGTGGCTTTACAAAAGAGATATCCGGAACAGAGCAGGTGACCACAACAGTTTTAGCCAACTCTTTTGTAAGAGCTACGGAGACTGCTTACAAAGCAGTAATGAAGCCGAAGGAAGGTACCATTCTTACCGTAGCAAAGGGTATGGCGGATAAAGCGGCAGAACTGGTGACTGAGACAGAAGATGTAATCGAATTTTGCCAGAAGGTGATTGAACACGGAGATTACGTTTTAAGTCAGACTCCTGAGATGCTCCCTGTATTAAAGCAGGCAGGCGTTGTGGATTCCGGCGGACAGGGCCTCATGCAGGTGGTAAAGGGAGCCTTTGACTGCCTTATGGGGAAAGAGGTTGACCTTTCAGTAGAAGGAAGCAGCCAGCTGTTCCAGACCAGAACGGAAACCGCTCACCTGGGAGATATTGATATTAAATTCGGCTATTGTACCGAGTTTATTGTTAATCTGGAAAAACCATACGACGAAAAGACTGAACTGCAATTCAAAGACTATTTAGAATCTATTGGCGATTCTCTGGTAGTCGTTTCTGATGATGATATGGTAAAGGTTCATGTTCATACCAATGATCCTGGGCTTGCCATTCAACGGGCTCTTACTTACGGCTCTTTATCCCGTATGAAGATTGATAACATGAGAGAAGAGCATCAGGAGAAGTTAATTAAAGAGTCAGAAAAACTGGCGGAGCAGCAAAAAGCAGAAAGAGAGAAAAAGGCGGAACCAAGAAAGCCTTATGGATTTATTTCTGTTTCTGCAGGTGAAGGGCTTGATGAGATTTTCCGTGGTATTGGAGCCGATTATCTGATCGAAGGCGGCCAGACCATGAATCCAAGTACCGAAGATATGTTAAATGCCATTGACCGTGTAAATGCCGATACGGTCTATATTCTTCCTAACAATAAGAATATCATCCTGGCAGCTGAGCAGGCAAAGGGACTGGTAGAAGATAAAAAGGTAGTTGTGATTCCGTCAAAGACCATTCCTCAGGGAATTACTGCAATTATCAATTTTGCGGCAGATCTTTCTCCGGAAGACAATGAAAGAAATATGATTGAAGAAATGTCCAGAGTAAAAACCGGACAGATTACTTATGCAGTGCGCAATACTGTGATTGACGACATAGAGATCCAGGAAGGCGATATCATGGCTTTGGGTGATGACGGTATTCTGGCAGTTGGAAAAGACATAGAATCTACTGTGCTACATTCCCTTAAGTCAATGGTAGAAGAAGAATCTGAGCTTGTGACTATTTACTATGGAAAAGATGTAAACCAGGACGATGCCAATGTTTTAAAAGAGAAAGCAGAGGAGATTTTCTCTGCCTGTGAAGTAGAGCTTCACGCGGGTGGGCAGCCCATCTATTATTATCTGATTTCAGTGGAATAAGGTATATTATTTCCCGGGCAGACGGGATTTCGTCTGCCCGGATTTTTGCTATTTAAAATGAACCTGGAGGTGTATGTTCCATGAACCGTGAACCCATTGATACCTTAAAGGGAATTGGAGATAAAACCGGAAAATTGTTTCATAAAGTGGGAGTGGAAACGGTGGAAGATCTCCTGGAATATTATCCAAGAGCTTACGATGCCTATGAGGAGCCGTCATTGATTGGAGATTTAAAGCCGGACCGTGTCATGACTGTGGCAGGAATGCTTTATAAAACTCCGGATGTAAAACGTTACAGTCATATTCAGGTAATTACAACGACTTTAAAGGATGCTACGGGGACCCTTGCCTTGACCTGGTATAATATGCCTTATCTACATTCCACTCTAAAGGCTGGTATGAGGGCAATTTTCCGTGGAAGAATCGTAAAGAAAAGCGGCCGCCTTACCATGGAGCAGCCGGAGGTATTTACTCCAGAGGCTTATGAGCAGGTCGTTCACTCCATGCAGCCGATTTATGGACAAACCAAGGGACTCAGCAATAAAACGGTGGTCAGAGCTGTAAAACAGGCCTTGGAGAATCGTATGATGGTTCGGGATTATATGCCTGCCGATTTAAGAAAGAAGCATGAACTGGCGGAATATAATTTTGCCATTGAACATATACATTTTCCGGAAGACCGGAAAGAACTGCTGTTTGCCAGAAAAAGACTGGTATTTGATGAATTCTTTTTATTTTTAATGGCAGTCAGGAGACTAAAGGAGCAGAGAGAAGATAAAAAAAGTAAGTTTTCTTTCCAGCTTTCTCCTACTGTGGAAGAGATAAAGGAACGCCTTCCTTATTCGCTGACAAAGGCCCAGGAAAATGTGCTGAAAGAAGTTTATAAAGATATTTCCGGAGGCCAGGTAATGAATCGTCTGGTACAGGGTGATGTTGGATCCGGTAAAACCATTATAGCCATTCTGGCACTTCTGCAAGCTGCTTATAACGGATATCAGGGAGCTCTTATGGTACCAACTGAGGTATTGGCAAAACAGCATTTTGAATCCATGACAGAGCTTTTTGAGGCTCATGGAATCGAGAAGGTACCAATCCTTGTTACCGGATCTATGACCGCAAAGGAAAAGAGGATTGCTTATGAAAAGATCGCTTCTCACGAAGCCGATATCATTGTAGGCACCCACGCTCTCATTCAGGAAAAGGTGGTATATGATAAGCTCGCCCTTGTAATTACGGACGAACAGCATCGGTTTGGAGTCGGGCAAAGAGAGCTGCTTGGAAAAAAAGGAGAAGAGCCTCACGTGCTGGTCATGAGTGCAACTCCTATTCCACGGACCCTTGCCATTATTATTTATGGGGATCTGGATATTTCAGTCATTGATGAATTGCCAGCAAACCGTCTTCCAATTAAAAACTGTGTGGTAGATACAGGATATCGGAAGAAAGCCTATGAATTTATTCGCCAGGAAGTTGCTGCTGGCCGTCAGGCCTATGTCATCTGCCCTATGGTGGAAGAGAGTGAGATGATAGATGCCGAAAATGTAGTGGATTATACAAAGGTTCTTAAAGGAGAACTTCCAGGCATTGCAGTAGAATATCTCCATGGGAAGATGAAACCAAAAGAAAAAAATAAGATTATGGAGAGATTTGCCAGCGGGGAGATAAAAGTCTTAGTATCCACTACTGTAATTGAAGTAGGAGTTAATGTACCGAATGCTACCGTAATGATGATTGAAAATGCAGAACGGTTTGGTCTGGCTCAGCTTCATCAGCTAAGAGGTAGAGTTGGCCGTGGAAAACACCAGTCCTATTGTATCATGGTGAATAGTTCTGATCAGGACGGAATAAAGGAGCGGCTTGACATTCTAAACAAATCAAATGATGGCTTTTTTATTGCTTCTGAAGATTTAAAGCTTCGTGGACCTGGTGATATTTTTGGTATTCGGCAAAGCGGTGATCTGGAATTTAAGCTGGGTGATATTTTTACGGATGCCAATATCTTAAAAACGGTATCTGAGGAAGTAAAGCTGCTATTTCAAGGTGATCCAGAGCTTCATAAAGAAGAGCATCATGAACTTAAGATTCGATTGGAAGAGTATCTGGCTAAGAGCTATGATAAGCTGAATCTATAATAGAATTATTTATAGTGAGAAAGGAGGAGTGTAATGGATAGAAGAGAGTTAAAGATGGGAGCAAAGGAAGCCATGAGAGTTGCGGCAATCAGCCCATATGGCGTAACTATTATCTATGGTATTATCATGTTCATCATATCTGGTGTTCAAAAGGCTCTCGATGATTGGGGAATGATATTATTTCAGACGGGAGAATATGAAGATCTATCCCAATTATCATCGTATGTACTTATCAGCCTTGGATTTTTTATCATTTATTTTTTGTTTTCCTCAATTCTTGATTTTGGATACCAGCTGCTTTGTCTGAAATTTTCCAACAGGGATTCTTCTATGTCCTATAGTGATCTTTTCATTGGAATTCGGTATCTGTTTAAAGTCCTTGGTTTATATCTAATGATGTTTATTTTTACCGTATTGTGGCTTTTTGTGTTTATTGTACCAGGTATTATTGCAACTTACCGCTACTCCCAGGCTGTATTTATATTGGCAGAGAATCCGGAAAAAGGAATTCTGCAGTGTATCAGGGAGAGTAAGGAAATGATGATCGGTCATAAATTTGAATATTTTGTTCTTGAACTGTCGTTCATTTTGTGGTTCCTGTTGTTATTTGCTACATTTGGCCTGGCATCTATTTATGTTAATCCGTATGTAACAGTAACCAAAGCTAATTATTATAATGCCTTAAAACCCAAAGCAGCTGCAGACTATGAATATACTGCGTTTACATAGAATGATGAGAGGTTCAGTTCTTGCTTTCAGGAATTGAACCTTTCTTTGGTGACAAATTAGTCTGGAAAAAGAATTGAATATAACCATTGATTCTGCTAGAATATGTATGGTAAATATTTGAAATCAGCATTTAGGGAGCTTGAGATGAAAATAACAGAATTAAAATGTAAGTCCTGTAATGGTACATTAAGAATTGATGAAAAAAACCCTCATATAGCAGTCTGCGAGTATTGCAATACAACGTATGCGATAGAATCAGACCACGATGACAATGTTCACTTTTCTCATGAAAAGGACGCAGGATCATTGGGCCAGGCAGAGAGAGTAAACTCAGGAGCTGGAATACTACCCAGGATATTGTTGTTGGTACTTGTATTATTTATAATTAATGTGGTAGTCAGAGGTACCTTTTTCAAATCTGGGGCAAACAAAGGGGAAAGAGAAGTTCAAGCTACTGTTGATAGCAGTCAGACCTCTGTAAAACCCTTATCAGGGCCTCTTGGGATGATGGCAGAGGCTGCACTTGGCCGTCCTGCCCAGGAGCTGACAAAAGAAGAGCTGTCTAAGATTAAATGGCTCAACATTACATACACAATAGACGATCTTCAAATAGGATACAGCCTTGATAATCCTTATGAAGATACAAATGCGCAGCTTACATGGCTTTCATATCCAAAAGGAAGTGGAATATTTGATTATGATCTGGTGCCACGATTTACTGGTCTTAAAAAGCTGGAGATGGGCGGATATGTAAGTGAAGAATCTTTAAAGGGTCTTACTTTGGAAGGAATCAGCTGTAATATGGATTCTCCCTTAAAACTGGCAGAAATATATCCTGATGTATCTAATTTAAAAGAGGTCCAATTTGTATCAGGTCTTTACAATCTGGAAGGGTTGGATCAATTTAAAAATCTTGAAAGTCTTACTATCAATGGTATAAATATAAATGAAATTAAATCGCTGGTCACAGCCAAGTCCATAAAGAGCTTAACGATTACAAACGGAGACAGTATCAACGATTTTTCCGTACTTTCCGTACTTCCTAATCTTGAAACGCTTTCCCTTGAATCAGAAATGATCCGGGATTTAAGCTTTTTATCAGGCATTACAAACTTAAAAAACTTTTCATTAAAAGATGCTAAGATTTTAGATGTTAACGAACTTAGAAATCATTCTGGTCTGACGAATCTGACCATTGCAGATTGCGATGAGATAAAGGATTTGAGCGGAATCGAGGGACTTTCTGGGCTTAAGGAACTTTTTCTGGAAATACCAAGCACTAGTCCGCAGCCAGATATGACACATTTTCCTGGAATCACTAAGCTTAATTTGGTTCGGGCCTCTGATGTAGGCTTTTTAAGTTCTATGACTTCATTGGAAGAACTGAATCTGGATCGTTGTAAGGTGAATAATCCGGATGTTTTTGCCAGCCTTACAAATTTGAAAAAACTGACCTGTGGATGGTTATCCGGTAGTTTTCAAAATTTAAATTTTGTATCAGCCATACCGTCTCTTGAATATCTCAATGTAAGCGGAATGTCGACGTATGAAGATATTTCTAATATATTCCAGGTTCCATCGATACAGGAACTTTATTTAAACGGAGTAGAATGCGAACTTAATTTTGATAAAATTCAGCCCACAGAAACTTTGAAGGTTTTGGAAATGGACGGTGTAAAGTTATATAAGAACGTAAAAGTAGCCGGCGGTAACGGAATCTATTCTGTAGATTATGATAAGGTAGTTCTTGACGAACACAAAGATTTTTTTACGAAATTTCCAGGACTTAAGAAACTGAGTTTGGCAGATAATACTCTTACAGGGATTGAATTTGCTTCTTCTCTTTCGTTGCTGGAAGAACTTAACATCAGTGGAAATTATGTATCTGATTTAAAACCATTACAAAATTTAAATCAATTAAAAAAGGTCGTATGTACAGATAATCCCATTGGGAATGACCGGGTATTAAGTGATAACGTTACCATAGTAAGATAAAAAATGAATACGATCCAAAAGAGTTTAAAGGAGTGCGGAAGATGAAAAGTGTATTAATAGGTATTGCCGGAGGAACCGGTTCAGGAAAGTCAACCTTTACGAATCGGTTAAAGGAGGCATTTTGTGACAACATAGCAGTCCTTTATCATGATAATTATTATAAAAAGCAAGATGGAGTTCCCTTTGAGGAAAGAAAAAAGATGAATTATGATCATCCGGAGGCATTTGAAACAGAGCTTTTACTGAATCAGTTAACCATGCTGCGGGCAGGAGAAGCTGTGGAGTGTCCGGTCTATGATTATTCCATGCATAACCGCTCCGATGAAGTCGTAAGAGTGGAGCCCAAAAAAGTTATTTTAGTAGAAGGAATTTTAGTCTTTGCGGATGAGCGATTAAGAAATATGTTTGATATTAAAATATTTGTAGAGGCAGATGCAGATGAGCGTATTCTACGCCGTGTAATCCGGGATGTCAAAGACCGGGGCAGAGATATCGAAGGAGTTGTAGAGCAGTATCTTACAACGGTAAAGCCCATGCATTATCTTTATGTTGAGCCCACAAAGCCGCTTGCTGACGTGATTATTAACAGCGGGATGAATGAAGTGGCATTTCAGCTTATGCGCACAAACATTGAAAAAATGCTGTCATCTGAATCATAAAAATCCATTGCGTAAGAATGTTTATGAGGGTTAAAAAATTTCCTAAAATTTTCTAGTGTATTTCATTCTGTTTCAGCCATAATAGGAGTGTAGCACAAAACACACCATGTAAAAAAAACAAACGAACACATGGTGAAATAGATGAAAAGGAGGCATTTTATTATGTCAGGAAAATCTAACACTACAAATGTACCAGAGGCAAGAGAAGCAATGGATCGTTTCAAAATGGAAGTAGCTAACGAATTAGGTGTTCCGTTAACAAATGGATACAACGGTAACTTAACTTCCGCACAGAATGGTTCTGTAGGCGGCTATATGGTTAAGAAAATGATCGAATCCTATGAGAGACAGCTTGCAGGTAAATAATCTGTAAAAGAAAAAAGAAAAGTGGAGCCGCAGCCTGGTAAATAAGATTTTATTTACAGGGGCTGCGGCTCCTTTTCTTTGTAAATAATTAAGACAGAGTAACTGATAAATTTAAGAATCTCGGGACAAAATCTTGTTGTATACTTTTAAGTTTCATACTATAATAGTTTGGATAAATAAAGTGAGGAATCGTAATGAGAGTGATTGCAGGAAAAGCCAGAAGGCTTTTATTAAAAACAATAGAAGGTCAGGATACCAGACCTACCACAGACAGAATCAAAGAAACTCTTTTTAATATGATAAATACAGATATGGCTGATTGTTGTTTTCTGGATTTATTTTCTGGAAGCGGTGCCATTGGAATTGAAGCATTAAGCCGCGGAGCAAGATTTGCAGTTATGATAGAGCAAAACCCAAAAGCAGCGGAGTGTATCCGGGAAAATTTGAAAACAACTAAACTGGAAGACGATGCAATTGTCATGAACTGTGATGTTTTAACAGGCATCTCCAGAATGGAAGGAAAGGGATATGTTTTTGACTACGTTTTCATGGATCCCCCTTATAACATGGAATGGGAAAAAAGGGTTTTGGAAGCACTAGTAAATTCAGCGATGATAGATGAGCATACCGTCATTATTACAGAGGCATCTTTGGAGACTTCGTTTGATTATCTGGAAGACATGGGATATCAGATGGTAAAGGATAAAACTTATAAAACCAACAAGCATATTTTTATAGAGAAAAAGTAATAGGGGAAAAGAGAAGCTTATGAGAAAAGCAGTGTATCCGGGAAGCTTTGATCCGGTAACCTTTGGACATCTGGACATCATAGAACGTTCAGCCAGAATGTCCGATCATTTAATTATAGGAGTTTTAAATAATAATTCAAAAACGCCGTTGTTTTCTGTAGAAGAACGTGTTAATATGTTAAAGAGTCTAACCAGGGATTTAAAGAACGTGGAAGTAACAGCGTTTGGAGGACTTTTAGTTGATTTTGTACGAGCCAATCAGGCGGATGCGGTTGTCCGCGGGCTTCGCGCTGTAACAGATTTTGAATATGAATTGCAGATTGCACAGACCAACCGTGTCATAGCACCGGAAGTGGATACTGTGTTTTTGACGACGAATCTTAAATATTCTTACTTGAGTTCCAGCATTGTGAAGGAGATTGCCGCTTTTGGCGGAGAGATAAACGCGTTTGTGCCGGAAGAAGTAGCGAAACGTGTAATGAAGAAAATGGAAGATAGAATGAAATAAAAGTAAGGAGTGTTCGAATTTATGATGAGTAGAATTGAGCAGTTAATTGGTGAAATTGAAGAATATATTGATAGCTGCAAGTATCAGCCCCTGTCTAACAGTAAGATCGTGGTGAACCGGGACGAGCTGGAGGAGCTTTTAGTGGAACTTCGTCTTCGTATTCCGGATGAGATCAAGCAGTATCAAAAAATCATCAGCAACCGGGATGCAATTATGAACGAAGCACGCCAGCAGGCGGATTCCATATTGGCCCAGGCCAATGCTCAGACCAATGAACTGGTCAATGAACACGAAATTATGCAGAAAGCCTACGCCCAGGCCAATGAAATAATTGAACAGGCCAGCCTGCAGGGACAGCAGATCGTAGAGAAGGCAGTGGCAGATGCAAACGGAATCAGACAGAGCTCTGTCCAGTATACCGATGATATGCTTAAAAGCCTGCAGACGATTATCAGCCACTCCATGGAAGGTGCACAAGGCCGTTTTGATGCCTTTATGACATCCATGCAGTCAAGCTATGATATCGTTTCCTCAAACCGTCAGGAACTGACCGGAGCTGTTATGGGAACGGAACAAGTGCCGGAACCCGGGACAGCAGAATAAACAGGATAATGGTTAGGAGGCTGTGAAAAGCCTTCCATGCTACATAGTGCCGGATGGATAATCCGGCATTTTTTATGACACTCTTTGTCTGAAAGATACCGGAAAATCCCCCGAAAGCAGAAGCGGCTGCAATCCATAATCCGCATAAGGCGCCGGGAAATGCTTCTGAAATGGCTTTGATTCCCGTGGTGATTTCCACAAGGCCAAGCATCACTGCCTTGTACTTTGGTGCATCCATGGGAAACTTTGTTATGTAAAGAGCTAAAATGGAAAACAGCATGATGTAGCCGCCTATTTTTACCATGACCTCGCAGGAATCCATCAGACTGTCATCAAAAGAACGCTGGGCCTTTTTGCTTACAGGCTGGGAGCGTTCTGGTTCTGTCACCTGGTAAAGTGCCTTTGCAGCCAGTGAGACCGGGAATATGGGAAGGTAAATGGAAAGAAGTAGTAGTGAAACCGGAACCTGGGCGGGCAGAGCGGAAGCGGCATAGCCAAGTAAAAACATGGGGCTTGGGTGATTGCAGATGGCAAGAAGGTATTTCCCTTCCTTATTTGAAATACGGCCGCTGTCCATAAAGTCGCTGCAGGTCCTTGCTCCCATGGGATAACCGCACAGGAGTCCGGATACCAGGGCATAGCTTCCGGCATCAGACAGGCAGAAAAACCGGTGCAAAAGTTTTTTTACCGGAAATATCAGGATATGAATTGCATTTAAGGTCACAATTACATTAGAACAGATCATAAAAGGCAAAAGTGTGGGTACCACCACTGAGCCCCACAAAATAAGCCCATTTTTTGCTCCTTCGTAAGCAATGGCCGGCCGGAATAAGAGAAAAAGCAGGGCCGCTACGGAAAGCAGACGGAAAAAGGATTTTTTCATGTGCACCTGAATAAATTGTTTTATATATTTATATGAGGGGGCGTGACCGATATGATGGTGATTCTTTTTTTGATTCTGATCCTGTCCGTATTCCATGTGACCATGATCGATTATTTATATAACAATCCAACCTTTTATCAGCTAAATGCATATACTTGGGAAAGCGAGGATTTCAGGAGCTTAAAGCTTGGAAATATGGTTGCTGACTGGGATACCATTGATTACGATGTGCTGACCTCTCTTATGGTAGAGCATCAGTATGACCTGACAAAGGTGAAGGACAAGGACAACCATGGAAACCAGCTGCGGAAAATAAAGCCTCAGGAGTACCGAAAGCTTAAAAATGCTTATGTCACTTTGCTGGGGGATCTTAAGTTTTTTCCGGTACCACTGAATACAAAAGGGGATGCTCCTGAAATAACCTTTGAAAATGGTTGGATGCAGCCAAGGACCTATGGCGGTGACAGAGGACACGAAGGGTGTGACATTATGGGAAATAAGAAGCCCAGGGGTTACTATCCGGTGGTAAGTATGAGTGATGGCGTGGTGGAAAAGGTAGGCTGGCTCAATAAGGGCGGCTGGCGGATTGGAATCCGGGCGCCAGGAGGGGCGTATATATATTATGCCCATCTGTATGGATACAGCAAAGAATGGAAAGCAGGGGATCCTGTGAAGGCGGGAGAACTGTTAGGATTTATGGGAGACACAGGATATAGTGAGATTGAGGGGACGACAGGGAATTTTGATGTTCATCTTCATGTGGGAATTTATTTAAAAACAGACCATAATGAGGAGATGAGCGTCAATCCATACTGGGCTCTTAAATATCTGGAAAAATACCGGTTGAAATATTCCTATTAGTATATTAAGATTGCTTACATAGACAGGAAACAGGAGCAAAACGCGTGAAAGAAATGAAAATTTCAAAAGATTTTTTAAACAGAATGAAAGACTTACTTGGAGAAGAAGAATTCGAGGCTTACGTAAGAAGTTTTGAAGAGGAAAGGCTGTATGGCCTGAGGGTTAATACTCTTAAAATTTCTCCAGAGGAGTTTATAAATATAACGGATTTAAGCCTAAAACCAGTTCCATGGATCAGGAATGGTTTTTACTACAATGGGGACGAACGTCCGGCTAAGGATCCCTATTATTATGCTGGCCTCTATTATTTGCAGGAGCCAAGTGCCATGACTCCGGCGGACCTTCTTCCTGTGGCACCGGGGGATAGGGTTCTTGATCTTTGTGCAGCCCCTGGAGGAAAAAGCACCGAGCTTGGAGCCAGGCTGCAAGGAAAAGGGATGCTGGTATCCAATGATATCAGTAACTCAAGAGCAAAAGCACTTCTTAAGAACTTAGAGCTTTGGGGCATTGAAAACATCTGTGTTACCAGTGAGGAGCCAGGAAAGCTAAAAGATACCTTTGGACCATTTTTCAATAAGATTTTAATTGATGCACCATGTTCTGGCGAAGGGATGTTCCGAAAGGATGCGGACATGGTCAAAAGCTATGAGGAGCATGGACCGGAGTATTATGCTGTCATTCAAAAAGAAATCGTAGCTCAGGCTGTGGACATGCTGGTTCCCGGCGGGCTGATGCTTTACTCCACCTGTACCTTTTCCCCATGTGAGGATGAGGATATTATCCGTTGGATGTTAGAAGAATATGAGGAAATGGAACTTTTGCCTCTTCCCCTGTTTGAGGGAGCATCGGATGGAATCGGTCTTTCCGGCTGCCTTAGACTTTTTCCGCACAAGGTAAAGGGAGAAGGTCATTTTATGGCATTGTTAAGAAAAAAACAAAGTCATGAAAGAGAAGATATTATTAGTAAAGAGACAGAGAAGGAAAAACCGCTTCCCGAGGAATTGAAAGAATTTCTTTCCCTGATTTCAAGACAATTTGACACCAGAAGAATCTATATGAAAGAAGACTGTGTCTATTATTTGCCGGAGTGTTTCCCGAAACAGGGGAAAAAGCTTCGTTATCTGCGAACTGGCTTACTGCTAGGAGAATTGAAAAAAGGAAGATTTGAGCCAGCTCAGCCTCTGGCTATGGCTTTAAAGCAGGGGGAATTTAAACAGACAATCTCCTGGAACAAATCGGATGAAAGGGTAATCCGCTATTTAAAGGGAGAGACTATTTTCTTAACGGAAGAGGAAGGGCAAAAAAAAGGCTGGTGTCTCATTTGTGTGGATGGGCATCCATTAGGTTTTGCCAAGGGGAGCGGAAACACACTGAAAAACAAATACTATCCTGGATGGCGGTGGCAGTAATGAAAGAAATCAGATTAGATAAATATTTAGGTGAAATGGGAATCGGAACCAGGAGCCAGATTAAGGAAATGGCAAAAAAAGGCAGGATCACGGTAGACGGCACCCCGGAGAAAAAGACAGAACGAAAAATAGACCCGGAGCTGACTAAGGTGGCGGTAGACGGTCATAGAATTGCCTATGCGGCCTTTGAATACTATATGCTGAATAAACCGCAGGGAGTTGTTTCTGCAACGGAGGATAAGCGATATGAGACCGTGATCGGTCTTATCGGAGACCGAATGAGGGATGACTTATTTCCTGTGGGAAGACTTGATATAGATACCGAAGGACTCCTTCTGATTACTAACGACGGAGATCTGGCCCACCAGCTTCTTTCTCCAAAAAAACATGTGGACAAGGTTTACTATGCTAAGATAGAGGGAGTGCTGCCTTCTGATGCGGCAAAGCAGATGGAGGAAGGAATTCTGCTTTCCGATGGAACGCCTACTCTTCCGGCCAGGCTTGAGATTTTGAAAGAAGGAGAGATATCTGAAATACTCCTTACTATACGAGAAGGAAAATTCCATCAGGTAAAACGTATGTTTGAAACATTTGGCACTCCTGTGGTATACTTAAAAAGGCTATCCATGGGAAGCCTTACACTGGATGAAACATTGAAACCAGGAGATTACCGTCCTCTGACCAATGAGGAATTAGAAGAACTGAAGCGTCATGGAAAGGAAAAGAGAACAGACCATGTTAAATGAGAAAAAAGCTGTGATTTTTGATCTGGATGGAACCCTGGTGGATTCCATGTGGATGTGGAAGTCTATTGATATAGATTTTTTAGGAGACAGAGGGATTGAATGCCCAGACGATCTCCAAAAGGATATAGAAGGTATGAGTTTTTCAGAAACTGCCTTTTACTTTAAGGAGAGGTTTAAGCTGGAAGAGTCTCTCGATGAGATCAAGGGTATCTGGGTAGGAATGTCCATTGAAAAGTATAGAAATGAAGTGCCCTTAAAGCCCGGTGCAGATAAACTGCTAAAATATATAGCAGAAAATGGGCTAAAAGCGGGTATCGCTACCAGCAATGGCCGGCAAATGGTAGAGGCAGTGCTTGAATCCCTTCATATCGGGCAATATTTTCAGGTAGTGGCGACCTCCTGTGAGGTGGCGGCTGGAAAGCCTGCTCCGGATATTTACTTAAAAGTGGCCAGTGAGCTTTCTGTAGACCCTGCTCACTGTCTCGTCTTTGAAGACGTCCCTGCGGGCATTCTTGCAGGAAAGAGAGCCGGCATGACAGTTTGTGCAGTAGACGATGATTTT
Source organism: Lacrimispora xylanolytica (assembly GCF_026723765.1). Lineage (NCBI taxonomy): Bacteria > Bacillati > Bacillota > Clostridia > Lachnospirales > Lachnospiraceae > Lacrimispora > Lacrimispora xylanolytica. The sequence continues at coordinate 2,375,459 of NZ_CP113524.1, read as the reverse complement.
TCCAAGGATATGGAAGAAGAAAAGAGAAGACTGGCAGATTATTTTATACATGACTATCATCAGATATTTAATAGAAATGGAGCAAACGAATGATACACGATTATCTTCCTATCAGCAGGACTGATATGAATATCAGAGGCTGGAAACAATGCGATTTTGTTTACGTCGTCGGAGATGCCTATGTAGACCACCCTTCTTTTGGACATGCCATTATCAGCCGTCTTTTGGAGGCCCATGGATATAAAGTTGGAATTATCGCACAGCCAGACTGGAAGGATAAAAAGAGCATTCAGGTCCTCGGGGAGCCAAGACTTGGATTTTTAGTTTCCGGCGGAAATATGGACTCTATGGTAAATCATTACTCTGTTTCAAAGAAACGGAGACAGCAGGATGCCTATACCCCTGGCGGAGTCATGGGGAAGCGGCCGGATTATGCAACCACAGTTTACTGCAATTTAATCCGTTCCGTCTATAAGAATACTCCTGTTATCATCGGAGGCATTGAAGCCAGCTTGCGTCGGTTTGCTCATTATGATTACTGGTCTGACCGGTTAAAACACTCCATTTTAATTGATTCCCAGGCAGATTTGATTTCCTATGGAATGGGCGAAAAATCAATTGTAGAGATTGCAGATGCCTTAAACAGCGGAATTGATATTAAAGATATTACATTTATTGAAGGAACGGTTTATAAGGCAAGCAGCCTGGAATCCGTTTATGATTATAAATTACTCCCATCCTATGACAGCATGAAGGCTGATAAGCTGGAATATGCAAAAAGCTATTATGTTCAGTATTCCAATACCGATCCATTTCTCGGAAAACGCCTGGTAGAGCCGTATAAGGATAATTTATTTGTGGTTCAGAATCCTCCGTCAAAGCCATTGTCTGAGGAAGAGATGGATTTCACGTATGACCTTCCCTATATGCGCAACTACCATCCCTCCTACGAGGAACAGGGAGGAATTCCGGCAGTCAGGGAGGTAAAATTCAGCCTTATTAATAATAGGGGCTGCTTTGGAGCCTGCAGTTTCTGTGCTCTTACCTTTCATCAGGGAAGGATCATTCAGGCAAGAAGCCATAATTCCCTCATTGATGAGGCAAAAAAACTGACAGAGGAACCGGATTTTAAAGGTTATATTCACGATGTTGGCGGCCCTACCGCAGATTTCAGGTATCCAGCCTGCGAAAAGCAGACCACAAAGGGAGCCTGTTCCAACCGTCAGTGCCTGTTTCCGGAACCTTGTAAGAATTTAAGAGCAGACCACTCAGATTATATCGAGCTTTTAAGGAAACTAAGGAATCTGCCTAAGGTGAAAAAGGTATTTATCCGTTCAGGGATCCGATTTGATTATGTTCTGGCAGATCCGGGCAAAAAGTTCTTAAAGGAGCTTTGTGAGCACCATGTCAGCGGTCAGTTAAAGGTCGCACCGGAGCACGTAGCAGATAAAGTGCTTTCCAAGATGGGCAAGCCCCAAAATCAGGTATACCGTCAGTTCGTAAAAGAGTATAACGAGATGAATGTGAGAATAGGCAAGAAACAGTTTCTGGTTCCCTATCTCATGTCTTCTCATCCAGGCTCTGGTCTTCATGAGGCCATAGAGCTGGCAGAATATTTAAGAGATCTGGGATATATGCCGGAGCAGGTGCAGGACTTTTATCCAACTCCTTCCACCATTTCTACGTGTATGTATTATACCGGGCATGATCCCCGTACCATGGAAAAGGTCTACGTGCCGACCAATCCTCACGAAAAAGCCATGCAGAGAGCTCTCATACAGTACCGCAACCCTAAGAACTACGACCTGGTGGTAGAAGCGTTAAAGCAGGCAGGAAGAACCGATCTCATCGGTTTTGATAAAAAATGCCTCATTCGCCCTAAAACAGGTGGTCCTAAAAGTAATATGGATGGGAAAAACGGGAAATATAATGGTAATATGAGAAAAGCGGAAGCTTCGTCCCAGGAAGGACAAAAGAACCGCAAGAAAAAGACCATACGTAACGTTCATAAAAAAGCTGTCAAATAATAGGAATAGAAGTTCAGGAAAAGAAGGGATTAATATGAAGATTGCAATTGTAACCGGTGCATCTTCCGGTATGGGTAAAGAATTTGTCATGCAGATTGCCGATCGTTTTAACGGAATCGGTGAAATATGGGCCATTGCCAGAAGGCAGGAGCTCATGGAGGAATTATCTCCCCTGGTGCCTGTAAAGCTCCGGACCTTTTCGATAGATCTAACAGATGAAAGCTCCTTAAGAGAACTTCAGGAAATTCTTGAACGAGAGAAACCAGAGGTAAAAATGCTCATCAACGCAGCCGGTTACGGTAAAATCGGTACCGTGGGCAGCGTGAGTCTTTCCGACGAGATGGGAATGGTTGATTTAAACTGCAGAGGACTTATTGCTGTTACTCATATGGTGATTCCATATCTTTCATCCAACAGCCGGATCATACAATTTTCTTCTTCTGCTTCCTTTTTACCCCAGCCAGGCTTTGCTATTTATGCTGCTACAAAATCATTTGTTTTAAGCTACAGCCGGGCATTGAATGAAGAATTAAATCATAGGGGTATATTCGTTACGGCAGTATGCCCTGGGCCTGTAAGAACAGAATTTTTTGATATTGCTGAAACAACAGGGCGTATTCCTGCTTACAAAAAGGTAGTCATGGCCGATCCTAAAAAAGTGGTTCGCCAGGCACTTCGGGAAAGTATGATGGGCCGTCCTGTTTCCGTTTACGGAGGAACGATGAAGACTCTCCGTCTGGCTGCAAAGGTAATGCCTCACAGCTTTATATTACGCCTTTTTCGAGCAATTGGTGTAATGAAGGTAAAAAATGAAAGACTCTAATGAGGATTACAGAAAGGATATCACATGCAGTCTTTGATTGTATCGAGTAATGAAGCAGGCCAGCGTCTTGACAAGCTACTGACCAAATATCTAAATCTGGCCGGAAAAGGATTTCTTTATAAGATGATGAGAAAAAAGAACATCACATTAAACGGCAAAAAATGTGACGGTTCGGAAAAATTATTATCAGGAGATGAAATCAAGCTGTTTCTGTCGGAAGAGACTATCTTAAAATTTTCCGAAGTAAAAATACCGGATGTTAAAAAAGTCAAATTAGATATTATTTACGAAGATGATAATATTGCGCTGGTAAATAAGCCTGCAGGGATGCTTTCCCAAAAAGCAAAGGACACAGATGAGTCTCTGGTGGAATACTTCATTGATTATTTATTATCCAGTGACCAGTTATCTACAGAACAGTTAAAAAGCTTCCGCCCTTCCATCTGCAACCGCCTTGACCGGAATACAAGCGGTCTTGTGGTAGGAGGAAAATCTCTTGCCGGGCTTCAAATTATGTCAGAAGTCTTTAAGGACAGAAGCATACACAAGTTTTATCAATGTGTGGTGAAGGGAGAGGTATCCGGACGTCAGACTATTAATGGCTTCTTAATTAAGGATGAAAAGACCAATCAGGTAACCATTCATAAAACATCAATACCTGGAAGTCTGCCGATAACCACAGAATATGAGCCGGTGCAGTATTTCGGAGGATATACTCTTTTAAAGGTCACCTTGATTACAGGGCGAACCCATCAAATCAGGGCTCATCTGTCTTCCATTGGACACCCCATTGTGGGGGATTATAAATATGGGGACAGCCGGGTCAATGAAGAGGCAAAAAAGCTTTACCATATTAGTTCCCAGATGCTCCATTCTTATCAGGTGATATTTCCTGAACTAAGAGAGCCTTTGGAGTATTTATCAGGTAAATCATATAAAGCCTCTCTTCCCAAAACATTTTCAAAGATATGCAGGGACTGGAGATAGGAGGGAGATATGGGAACCTGGAAAACTAGGGGGTTAAGGGGATCTACCCTGGAAGAACTGATTAACAGAAGCAATGAAGGATATCGGGAAAAGGGACTTGCATTGATTCAGAAAATACCGACTCCAATCACACCAATCTCCATCGATAAGGAAAGCCGGCATATTACACTGGCGTATTTTGACCAGAAAAGTACGGTGGATTATATTGGTGCGGTACAGGGAATTCCTATCTGTTTTGATGCAAAAGAGTGCGGAGCTAATACCTTTCCCTTACAGAATATCCATCCTCACCAGGTCGCTTTTATGGAAGCCTTTGAGCAACAGGGAGGAATTGCCTTTATTATCTTATCCTACACCCAGAAAAACGAGATTTATTATCTTCCATTTGCCCGGTTAAAAGAATACTGGAAGAGAATGGAGGAAGGCGGCAGAAAAAGCTTCACCTACGAAGAGGTGGATAAGGCATGGAAGATTGGAAGCTGCCGTGATATTCTTGTCCACTATTTGGAGATGATTCAAAAAGATTTGACAGGAAGAGATTGACAAGTCAGGATTTGTAACCTATAATAAACAGCACATCATTGAATTATCACTTTACTACAATAAAGTGATTTCGAAGGATAATGCATGAAATAGAATTTCTTCACTGATTTCAGCAGTCAGGAGGTTTATATGGCAAATAAACTGTTACATACTCCGGATGGTGTCCGGGATATATACGGAGCAGAGTGTACCAGAAAGGCAGTCATACAGGAAAAGATGTTAAAGGTATTTCATTTGTGCGGGTATCAGGATATAGAGACTCCTACCTTTGAATTCTTTGACATCTTTAATGAATCAAGAGGCAGTGTAAAGGCCAAGGAAATGTTCAAGTTCTTTGACCGTGACAATCATACCCTTGTACTTCGGCCCGATGAGACGCCTGCAATTGCAAGATGTGCGGCAAAGTATTTCCTTCATGAGGATATGCCCATCCGCCTTTGTTATATGGAACGGACCTTTATCAATCATTCCAGCTATCAAGGCAGACTAAAGGAAGCCAGTCAGACTGGCGTAGAGCTCATCGGAGATGATTCCGCGGACTCTGACGGCGAGATTCTCGCTATGGTAATCTGGGCACTGATGAGTGCGGGACTTACGGAAATCCAGGTGGAATTAGGAGAAGTGGATTTCTTTAAAGGGCTTTTAGAAGAAGCAGGCATGGATGAGGAGCAGGAAGAGCGTCTAAGAGAGCTGATTGAAAATAAAAATTACTTTGGTGTGGAGGAGCTTGTTAACTCTCAGCCTATATCCAATGAATTAAAACAGGTGTTCTTAAAGCTTCCGGAGCTTTTTGGCTCCCTGGATCAGATTAAGGCAGCCAAAGAACTAACGAGTAATAAAAGAGCTTTAAAAGCCATTGAACGTCTGGAAGAGGTAAATGAAATCCTTTCCTTTTACGGGCTTTCTGATTACGTTTCCTATGATCTTGGAATGCTGAGCCAGTATCAGTATTATACAGGGATTATCTTTAAGGCATACTCCTATGGAACCGGCGATTATATCGTAAATGGCGGAAGATATGATAAGCTTTTAGAGCAGTTTGGCAAAGATTCTCCTGCCGTGGGATTTGGAATCTCTGTGGATGAGCTGCTTTTAGCTTTATCCAGACAAAAGATCAAAACAGAGATTCCTGTGACCAATACCATGATCCTTTATGAACAGGAATCCAGGGAACAGGCCATTTTGTTGGCAGATCATTTTAGAAGCACTGGTTTGTCGGTCCAGCTTCAGTCAAGGGTTGGAAAACGCTCCATGGAAGATTATGAAGCCTATGCCCTTCGCAGAGAGCTTACCAATCTCTTGTATCTGGATTCCCGGGGAATTGCTGTTACCATTAAAAATCTGTCTCTTGGAAGAGAAGATGAAATACCGCTTTCAGAATATTTAAAATGACGGGAGGGAATGTATGAGATATCTAACCTTTGCCCTGGCAAAAGGGCGTCTGGCCAGCAAATCCCTCTCCATGTTTGAAAAAATAGGTATTACCTGTGAAGAGATGAAGGATAAAGACTCCAGAAAATTGATCTTTGTGAATGAGGAATTAGGCATCAGATTCTTCCTTGCAAAAGCCAGCGATGTTCCCACCTATGTGGAATACGGTGCGGCGGATATCGGCGTGGTGGGCAAGGATACCATATTGGAAGAAGGTCGTAAGCTTTACGAAGTGATGGATCTTGGCATGGGAAGCTGCCGCATGTGCGTCTGTGGTCCCGAGTCAGCCAGAGAGCTTTTAAAGCATCACGAAAGAATCCGGGTAGCAACCAAATATCCAGCCATTGCCAAGGACTATTTTTACAACAAGAAGCACCAGACGGTGGAAATCATTAAGTTGAATGGTTCCATTGAGCTGGCTCCTATTGTTGGACTTTCCGAGGTCATTGTAGATATTGTGGAAACAGGAGCAACCTTAAAGGAAAATGGTCTTACAGTATTAGAGGAAATTTGTCCCCTATCAGCCCGAATGGTGGTAAATCAGGTAAGCTTAAAACGGGAAAATGACAGGATCACAAAGCTGATCCGTGATCTTCGCACCTTACTGCAGGAGGAAAACCAATGAGAATCGTAAGATTAGATGAAACATCCAGAAAAAACATTCTCGCAGATCTCTTAAAACGGGATCCCAATCAATATGGTACGTATGCAGATGCAGTCCAGAACATCATTGATACGGTAAAAAGGGACCGGGACAAGGCCGTTTTCGCATATACCAGAGAATTTGATCATGCGGATATCGATCTTTCCAACATCAGAGTAACAGAAGAGGAGATGGAGGAAGCGCTAAAGGAAGTAAAACCAGAGCTTTTGGAGGTAATGAAGAAATCCCTGAAAAACATTCAGGAATTTCACGAAAAACAGAAACAATACAGTTGGTTTGACAGCAAGCCAAACGGTACCATTCTGGGTCAAAAGGTCACTGCGCTGGAAAGTGCCGGTGTATACGTTCCAGGCGGGAAGGCCGCTTATCCTTCTTCTGTTTTAATGAACATCATTCCTGCAAAAGTGGCTGGAGTGGATCGCATCGTCATGGTGACTCCTCCGGGAAGGGATGGAAAGGTCAATCCAGTTACCTTGACCGCTGCCCGTCTTTCAGGAGTCACTGAAGTATATAAAGTGGGAGGGGCCCAGGCAATCGCAGCCCTGGCATTTGGTACAGAATCCATTCCACGGGTGGATAAAATTGTAGGCCCTGGCAATATCTTTGTTGCCCTGGCAAAAAAGGCAGTCTACGGTCATGTGAGCATTGACAGCATTGCAGGACCAAGTGAGATTCTGGTCCTTGCAGACGAGAGTGCCAATCCCCGTTTTGTTGCAGCGGATCTTCTTTCTCAGGCAGAGCATGATGAGCTGGCTTCTTCTATTTTAGTAACCACCAGCATGGAACTGGCCCAAAAGGTATCAGAGGAGGCAGAGCGGTTTACAAACCAGCTTTCCCGAACTGAAATTATTCGTAAATCCCTGGATCAATACGGCTATATTCTGGTAGCAGATTCTATGAAGGAAGCCATTGAGACCGTCAATGAAATTGCACCGGAGCATTTGGAAATCGTGACAAAGAATCCGTTTGAGGATATGACAAAGATCCGACATGCAGGAGCTATCTTCATCGGAGAATACAGTTCAGAGCCCCTGGGTGATTATTTTGCAGGTCCTAACCACGTGCTTCCCACCAATGGGACTGCCCGTTTCTTCTCTGCTTTAAGCGTGGATGATTTTGTGAAAAAGTCAAGCATTGTTTATTATTCCAAAGAAGCCTTATATGAGGTTCACCAGGATATTGAGGCTTTTGCAAATGCAGAATATTTAACCGCTCATGCCAATTCGGTGAAGGTCCGGTTTGAGGAAGAGGAATCATAACGCAGGGGAGGAATCAGGAACGTGGGACGAAGTTGTGAGATTGAACGAGTGACAGCGGAAACAAACATTCACATGTGTCTTAATCTGGATGGACAGGGAGAGGCAGTGATAAACACAGGCATAGGCTTTTTTAATCATATGCTGAACAGTTTTACCCGTCATGGTTTTTTTGATTTAAATCTTTCTGTAGATGGAGATCTGGAAGTAGATACTCATCATACGGTAGAAGATACTGGAATTGTACTGGGAAATGCAATTAAAAAAGCCCTTGGTGATAAAAAGTCCATCAAACGCTACGGAAGCATGATTCTTCCCATGGACGAGACCCTGATTCTTTGTGCCATTGATTTATCCGGAAGACCTTATTTCAGCTTTGACGTTCCATTTACATCAGAACGGGTAGGAGATTTTGAGACTGAGATGGTAAAAGAGTTCTTCTATGCGGTTTCCTATGCCAGCGAGATGAATCTGCATATCAGAAAACTGGCAGGAGAAAACAATCACCATATCATCGAAGGAATCTTTAAAGCATTTGCAAAGGCACTTGATGAGGCTACCATGATAGATGACAGGATTCGTGGAGTGTTATCTACGAAAGGGACATTATAAAGGAGAATTCGTATGCAGCTTTATCCAGCGATTGATTTAAAAAACGGGCAGTGCGTCCGCTTAAGACAGGGCGAATTTAAGGATATAACAGTATATTCTGACAGACCAGAAGAGATTGCTGCGAAATGGCAGTCAAAGGGAGCTACCTTTCTCCATCTGGTGGACTTAGACGGTGCTCTGGCTGGTCATTCAGTGAACAAAGAGGTTGTGAAGAAGATTGCGGCGGAAGTTTCTATCCCTGTTCAGATGGGCGGCGGCATCCGAAAGGAAGAAGATATTGAGTTTATTCTGTCTCTTGGGGTAAGCCGTGTCATTATCGGAACAAAAGCTGCAGAAAATCCGGAATTTATTCGGCAAATGGTGAATAAATTTGGACAGGAGCGTATTGTAGCAGGAATCGATGCAAAAAATGGCATGGTTGCTGTAGAAGGCTGGGAGAAAATCAGCAATCTTTCCGCATCCCAGCTTGCAAACCAAATGAAAGAATACGGAATTCGTCATGTGGTGTATACAGATATCGCCAGAGATGGAATGCTGTCAGGTCCTAATGTGGAATACACCAGGAAATTGACGGAAGAAACAGGTCTTGACATTATCGCTTCCGGTGGAATGTCTTCCATGGAAGATTTAGAGGAACTATACCATGCAGGCATATGTGGTGCAATTATCGGAAAAGCTCTGTATGAGAACAGAATTGATTTAAAAGAAGCTATTGTTGCTTTTGAAGGACAGGACCATCAGGGGAGGAAAAGTTGATGGAATGCAAAAAACTGATTGCAGGTTTTGGCATACGGCAGGGCAAGGCGTGCAGGCTTGATGATTTACAGGTCTGTTATAAGGAAGACCTGCTTTCTTTGGCCCGTTATTTTGGAGACAGCGGGGCAGATGAACTATTTATTTATGATTTATCGGATACGGAAGAAGACCATGAAAAAACCATTGGTCTTATCAAAGAGATCGTCAGGCTTTCGGATATCCCTGTCATTGCCGGAGGCAGAGTAAGGCGGCTGGAAGATGTAAAAAAATATCTTTATGCAGGATCAAAAGCAGCATTTCTGGATGCTGGGGATGATGATAATGTGGATCTTATGAAAGAAGCCGCCGACCGGTTTGGAGACGATAAAATCTATGCTTATTTACCAGATTCCTCCTATCTTAACCGAACCAGGGAATATGCTCAGCTTGGAGCCTCGGTCATGATACTTGGTAATCCAGACATTACAGAAGAGATTCTTTTCGCAATTTCCTCTTGTGAGGAACATTTTCTGCTGACTGGTTCTGATGAAAATATGCTTTCAGATTCCTTAAAGCTGGATCTGGTGGATGGCTTTATCGCCTGTCTGTTAGAAGATTCCGTATTCATGGATTTAAAACAGGAATTAAAGTCCCAGGGCATTGGAGTAGATACCTTTGAAAGCAGCGTGGATTTTTCCCAGTTTAAGTTAAATTCCGATGGCCTGATTCCGGTGGTAGTTCAGGAATACCGCACAGGAGAAGTTCTCATGCTGGCATATATGAATGAGGAAGCCTTTAAGGAAACATTAAAATCCGGCTGTATGACATATTATAGCCGCAGCCGTCAAAGTCTCTGGAAAAAAGGAGAGACTTCCGGCCATTTCCAATATGTAAAGGCTTTATCTCTTGATTGTGATAATGATACGCTGCTTGCAAAAGTCAATCAGATCGGGGCTGCCTGCCATACAGGAGAGCAAAGCTGTTTCCACCAGAGCCTGATTAAAAAAGAATTCAAGGACTCCAATCCACTTAAAGTATTCGAAGACGTCTTTCAGGTGATTCTCGATAGAAAAATCAACCCCAAAGAAGGCTCCTATACCAATTACCTCTTTGATAAGGGACTGGATAAAATACTGAAAAAGCTGGGAGAAGAGTCGACAGAAATTATCATTGCTGCTAAAAACCCTAACCCGGAAGAGGTAAAATACGAAATTTCAGATTTTCTTTATCATATGATGGTTCTAATGGCTCAAAAAGGTGTTACCTGGGAAGACATAACCAGGGAACTGGCTAATCGTTAGATAATTAAGGGTATCTTATACATAGCTTTTAAAGCTTATGTTAGATGCCCTTTTTGTGTACTTGAAATTTTGTGGATACCACAGCGTAGACAGTATAATATCACTATGGTATAATAAACCAATTGGGATAAGGGAAAGCTATTAAAACTAAAATCATGAAAAAGAGGCGATTATTATGTCAGAAGTACTAAATCATTTTTTAAAGTATATATCCTATGATACCCAGTCAAAAGATGGAGTGGAGGCGGTTCCAAGTACAGAAAAACAAAAGGTGCTGGCACAGGAACTGGCCTTAGAACTTCGGGCCATGAAGGCAGAAGATGTGATCGTGGATGATCATGGCTATGTTTACGCAACGATTCCTGCAACCACAGATAAGCCCGTACCAGTTCTGGGATTTGTTTCTCATATGGATACCTCTCCGGCATTTTCAGGAGCAGGAGTAAAACCACAGATTGTAAAAAATTACGACGGAAATGATATTTTGCTGAATCAGGAAACAGGACTCACCATGAAGGTAAGTGATTTTCCATATTTATTAAAATATAAAGGTCAGGATATTGTTACAACGGATGGCACCACCCTTTTAGGAGCTGATGATAAAGCCGGAGTAGCAGAGATTATGACGATGGCAGAATTCCTGTTATCTCATCCTGAAATTCCTCACGGAAAAATCCGTATTGGCTTTACTCCAGATGAAGAGGTTGGAAGAGGAGCTGATTTCTTTGATGTCAAGGGATTTGGTGCGGAGGTTGCCTATACCGTTGACGGCGGTGGTCTGGGAGAATTGGAATATGAGAATTTCAATGCAGCCTCTGCTAAGGTGAAGATTCATGGTACAAGCATTCATCCAGGCTCTTCCAAAGGAAAGATGAAGAATGCGCTATTAATGGCTATGGAATTCCATAACATGCTTCCTGCCTTTGACAATCCTATGTATACAGATGGCTACGAAGGCTTTTTCCACCTGGATTCCATGGAGGGAAGCGTTGAGGAAGCAGCCATGGATTATATTATCCGTGACCACAGCAAAGAAAAGTTCGAAGAGAAAAAACAGTTCATCCGCAGAGTGGAGGAGTATTTGAACAGCCGCTATGGAGCAGGCACTGTCGAGGTGTTGTTAAGAGACAGTTATTTTAACATGAAAGAAAAAATCGAGCCACATATGTACCTCATCGACATTGCGAAAGCAGCCATGGAGGAACTGGAAATTGAACCTTTGGTAACACCAATCAGAGGAGGAACCGATGGGGCCCGTCTTTCTTATGAAGGACTTCCTTGTCCTAATATCTGTACTGGTGGTTACAACTATCATGGTAAATTTGAATTTATTCCGGTTCAGTCCATGGAGAAGGTAGTAGAGTTATTGTTAAAGATTGTTGAGAAATTTACAGAGCGGTAAGCTTTTTACTGTTTCAAATAAAAGAGCTGTTGGACGGCTAAAAGAATAGTTTCTTTGCCTTACCAACAGCTCTTTTTTATTTCTTCGATTATCCTAATAGATCAGAAGTTAAATTGCTTCCTTTTCTAAGTTCCTGTCTTGCATGCTGAATGAGGGTATCCATCTTTTCCAGTTCCTTTAACAGCTCTTTTTCTTCGTCACTGGTATGAATGACTTTGCTGATTCCACCGTTTTTAATGACAATTCTCTTATCTGCCATAAGTGCAAGCAATGGGTCGTGGGTCGCCATCAAGACGATTTTGTCTGAAGTGACCAACAGCTCCAGGGCTTTTTTTCGGTCAATTCCTGCATTTTCAATTTCATCAATCAGGACAATGGGAGAGGAGCTTAAAATAGCAGTATCTGCAATCATAAGAGCTCTTGACTGACCTCCGCTTAAGCTGGTTACGGGCGTGGTCAGATCAAACTTCTCGCCAGCCAGATTATTGGCCGCTTTTATAATTTCATTGATCACTGACTGTGGATCCTCCACCAGACGGCTGACTGCATGCATATTTAAGAAATCTTGAACCGTTAAATCCATAACAAAATTCATGTTCTGAGAGAGCTGAGCGACCAATCGGTTGTTGGAGGAAAAACGCCACTTATTATCCGGTACATCTCCGTTGATGCGGATGCTCCGGCCGGTAGGTGTATCATTTTGCGCTGCCCACTCGATATCTGCAAGAAGGCGGCTTTTCCCGGAACCGGTAGGGCCTACAATAGAGATAATCTGAGAGGTGTGAATGGTCAGCTCCTCAAAGCCTTCTGTCACTCCTGACTTATCATGTCCCGCAAGAATGGTCAGAGAGAGTACCTGGTTCTTCTTTTCAATACCAAGAAACGCCTGCATCTGTTCGATATATACCGGAAGATCGGATAAGACCTTTTCTTTATCAATGGCCTGATCTTCTAATTCCACTTCGGAAAAATGATCCAAATATTCTTCCAGTGTCTGATTCTCAAAACCTGTGATATCTAATTTATTCTGCTCAAAGTAAGACATAGAGTATGGGTATTCTTCTAATATCCTTGAAATTGTCCAGTTTGTCATTTCTTATCAGCCCCCAAATCCATTTTTTTAATATTACCCATCTGATAAGCTTCTCCGATCCTGGTCTCGCCAAGACAGTAGGAGCAGAGCGCAGATGGCATAGGAAACCGAAGCTTCATTCCCTGAACCGATTTTATATCCTGGTCTTCATCGTATAATAAGCTGCCAAGTTCATAAGCACCCTGTCCGGTCAGGCCATTTACATGCATGGTAACAGCACGGGGATTGACGGAGCTTACACAGGAAGCAAAAACTTCGCGTTCTGCCTGGGATACAATATCTCCCTTGGTGATGACTACAAAATCTGCGGACTTTAACATGGGGCCAATTTTTTTCGGAGTATTGATACCGGATAGGTTATCGATGACGCAAACGCCCTTAATGTCCTTTAAGTAAGGAGAACAGCGGTTGCACAGCCCTGCTGATTCTGTAATCAGGAGATCTAGTTTCTCCTGATTGCCCCAGCTGACCACTTCTTCAATGTTAGAGGCAAAGAAATGATCGGGACATAAAGCGCCGGATAATCCCTTTTTTACGGGGATGCCTGCTTTTTCATAGGCAGCATCGTCATCGGTATACAAACAGTCGAATTTCACCACACCGACTTTAATGTTTCTTCTATTATAAGAAGCAATGACCTTTAATATAATGGAGGTCTTCCCGGAAGAAGGGGGACCTGAAAATATAATCAGATTCATAAAATCTCCTTTTCTGCCGCCTGATAAAATTTCTGCTCTATGTTCTTTATCAGTTCGCCGATATCATGATTGTGGATAAAGTCCCAGCCAAGCCACATGAAATTCTGGTCTTCTTTTAGATTATTTTCAACCAGAGGATTGGTAGATGGGAATTTTCCGTTGGAGGAAAGGATCTCGCCGATCTCTTTAGAATAAAGAAGGTCTACGAAAGGCTTCACCTTATCCTTATTCTTAGCTCTCGCCAGAAGGAAGATTGGGCTTAAAATAGCGCCGTCTTTTGGCCATACAGGACGCATTGGTCCTTTTCCATCAGCCATGCTGGCAAAAAAGTAAGGGGTAACCGTAATGGTTGGAACTTTACCCTCTCCCTTTGCAAGATGTGCTTTCACCATCTGAGCAGGATGCATGCTGCGCAGAAGTGCCTTTCCCATTTTTTCTACGCCTTCTTCTCCGTAGTAGCGGTAGATATGGAGTAAGAATGCATTGAACATATCAAGATCCTTCATGGGAAGGCTGATGCTGTTTTCAAATTCAGGCTTCATTAAATCCGCCCAGCTTTCAGGCATAGGACGATCTCCAAGAACATTGGTATTTACCATGAAGATAGCTGGAACCACGCCAATAATCGCGTACTGGCCCTTTGGGTCCTTTAAGGATATCTTTTCGTTATCAAAATCAGGATTAATATGATCCAGACCGGAGATATCTTCAAATTCTCCAGCTTCCCGGTAACGGCCCATCATTTCCTTATCAAAGAAAAGATCAAAGCCTGCGGATAAATACAGATCAGAAAGTGCATCTGCATTGCCATTTGCAGCAATCACACGTTCTTTTACATCATCCAGGCCTAAATTGGCAGATTTCAAATTATAATCCACTTTATAGCCAAGCTTATCGGACTGCTCACTGAGCCAGGATTCGAATTTTTCCATCAGCGGAAGGCGGATGGGACAGGGAAGGACTCCTTCAATTCTGATATCACCGCCATCTTCCTTTACCATAGGAGCAAGTCCTGTGCCCGCATCCGGAAGTGCCTGATGGATGACTTCGTCAAGTTTTGCAAGGAATGCCTCCGCATTCATCTTTCTCATGGAAAGAGCCATTTCCAGTGTGACTGTCTTACCAATGGTGTTTCGCATGATGGGATTGCTCATTTTATCAAAGCCGTTAGCCACAAAGAAGTTGATTGTCTCCGGGTATTTTTCTGTTATATCATATATAGTATCAGTTACTTTTAAATGATTTGACATAGTTTCTTCCTTTCTGATGGTAATAAGTAAATGTTTTTCAAACTATCTTTCGTAGGTACTATCATACCATAACATTTCCTCTTTGTTTGTTGTAGATACAACCAAGTACCAAAACATTATTGATATAAATTATTATGAGACCTCATTGGAGGCATGTAACTAAAATGATACCATACTTTGATAAAATTATTGTAGATTTTCTTATTATTTTTTTAAGTGAAAGCCTCGAAAAATCTGGAATTCTAAATATTTCTCATTAAAAACCTTAAAAATATCTGTCTTTGTGGCGCGGAAAAAGGATTGTGTTGTTTTAAGGTTTATGCTATACTTACTAAGGTTTGTCATTTTTTTGTAAAATGAATGCTAATTTTGTGTTAAAATGGCACGCCACAAAGAATATTGTTGACCGCTGATTATTTAGTATTTACTTTTGCGGCAAAAAATTTGGAGGTGATTGCTTGGGTGTTACCTTAGGTGAGTTTTTAGTGGAGCTGACAAAAAATCTGCCACTCCTTATCGTATCTGTTCTGACATTAGGTGTTATACTTGTTAATGGCTGGACTGATGCACCGAACGCGATAGCGACATGCATATCCACCCGTTCTATGAGGCCAAGAACGGCGATTTTAATGGCGGCAATAATGAATTTTGCCGGGATTTTGATTATGACCTCTTTTAATGCTACCGTTGCCATGACCATTTATAATATGGTAGATTTCGGGCAGGGAGCAAACCAGGCCGGTGATGCGCTGACCGCACTTTGTGCAGCATTGGCAGCTATCGTACTTTGGGCAGTTCTTGCCTGGAAGTTTGGTATTCCTACAAGCGAAAGTCATGCACTGATTGCAGGTCTTAGCGGTTCAGCCATTGCTCTTCACGGAAGCCTTTCCGGCGTAAACGGAAGTGAATGGGTGAAAGTATTGTACGGACTGGTGGCATCTGCAGTATTAGGCTTTAGCCTTGGATGGATCATGACAAAGCTGACGGAACGCTTATGCCGGAACGTAGACAGAGGAGCTGCTCAGCCATTTTTTAAAGGGGCTCAGATTGCTGGTGCTGCGGCCATGGCATTTATGCACGGAGCACAGGATGGACAGAAGTTCATGAGTGTATTTTTGCTGGGTACATTTCTTGCTAGAGGAAATGGTGGTGAAAGTACCTTTGCAGTGCCTTTCTGGCTCATGGTTCTTTGTGCCGCAGTTATGGGACTTGGAACCTCCATTGGTGGTATGCGCATCATCAAAACAGTAGGTATGAGTATGGTTAAATTGGAAAAATATCAGGGATTTTCTGCCGATATTGCGGCGGCTGCCTGTTTGATGGTTTCCACTCTGACCGGAATGCCGGTTAGTACCACCCATACAAAAACGACAGCAATGATGGGAGTAGGCGCTTCAAAGCGTATCAGTGCTGTAAACTGGGGAGTTGCAAGAGAGATGGCACTTGCATGGATTCTTACGTTTCCGGGTTGTGGATTGGTTGGATTTTTGATGACCCATCTGTTTTTGCGTATTTTTTAAAGTGAGTTATTCTGAAGGGAGATAAAGGAATGGCAAAAAGAAGTGACAATGAGTATTTTACGCTGTTTGTCAAAATGTCAGAGGTTGCGTTAAAGACTCATAAGATGCTGACAGAGATACTGAGTAATTTTGATCTGGACAAGCTGCCGGAACAGCTTGACAATCTTCACGAGCTTGAATCAGAAGGAGACCGTCATACCCATGAGCTTATGAAGAGAGTTGCAAAGGATTTTGTTACTCCAATTGAGAGAGATGATATCATTGCCCTTGGAAGAGAGCTTGATGATATTACAGATAATATAGAAGATATCCTGATTAAAATCTACATGTATAATATCAAATCCATTACACCAGAAGCGATGGAAATGCTTAAAGTCGTTGGACAGTGTTGTGAAAAAGTGAACAGTTTAGTGGTAGAATTCTCAAACTTCCGTAAATCAGATACTATCTTAAAGGACATTGTTGAGATCAACCATTTAGAAGAGCTCGGCGATGATTTATACATCAAAGCGTTCCGTAACCTTTACACAAAGGGCGGCGATCCTCTGGAAGTTATCGCCTGGTCAGAAGTTTACAAGCAGCTGGAAAAATGCTGCGACACTTGTGAACACGCTGCAGATGTTGTTGAGTGCGTCATTGTTAAAAATACTTAATCAAAAAAACCTTGGTTTCTTTATAGAAAGAAAATCAAGGTTTTTTTGATATCACATCATTACTTTCTTATTCTCTTTCATCTGTTTAAAGAAATCCAGTAATACATTTGTTTTTTCATATAACTGGGGATTATCGTCGTTAGCAGACAACTTCACAAGTCCAATGCCTGTTTTGACCGCACCTCTGATCCGATAGTATGTAAGCTGGGGAAACATATAGAGATTAGCCAACTGCTTTGGCAGCAAGGCGCAGCCTCCCTTTTGAATCAGGATGGGAAAAATCATCATATGTCTTGGAACGGTACCTGATATTTCTTTTTTATATCCAATTTGATCTAACTGCATTTTAGCTAATCTATAGATATCTGAATTCTTAGAGATGGTATATACGTGATCCGGTTTAAAACCAGCCAGATCGATTTCACTTCCCTGTTCAAAGGGAAATGTATCCTTATTGCAAATGAGGACCATCTCATCTGTTACAAGAGGTACGATGTCATATCCTTTATCCGGCAATAAATCAGTACGGCAGATCGCAGCGTCAATTTCCTTTTGTGTAAGCTGTTTCATCAGGTAGCTTTGATCTGATTCCGAGATCTGAACGGAATAGTTGGTGTATGTTTCTTGAAAATCCAGAAGCGGCTCCATGATTCCGCTTTCTGCCAAGCATGGGATTGTCCCAATGTTTAAGCGGTAAATACATGGAGAGATACCAAACTTATTTAGTTTGAGCCGGAGTTCATGGGAAAAATTCCGTATGTTAAGAGCGTATTCTAAATATATTTTTCCCGCTTCCGTTAGCTCTGCCTTTGTGTTGCTTCTTACAAACAATACTACACCAAGTTCATTTTCGATCGCTTTAATATGCTTTGATAACGCTGATTGTGAGATATAAATACTATCAGCTGCTGTAGAAAAACTCTTGTGCTCCGCCAATGCCAAAAAATCGTCGATCCATCTGATCATGATTGGTGCCCCCCCCTTTTGCCTCATATGGTCTATAAAGCATCTTTTGTAGTTATAAAATAATGAAAAATTGTCTTTTTATAAGATATTTTGTCATTGATCATATTATAATACAGAATCACCAGAAGGAAAATACAATTTTACTAATTTGTGCTGACATTTTAGAATAGGGCCAAGTGATTAAATTCGACAAACAGTGACATACAACTATACCTAATTTAGTACAATTCATTTGTTATTCTTTGAATTCAACCTATTTTTTTGTTATTTCCTCCAAATGTAATGAGCCGATATGGAGTGCGTCTTTCTGTTTTGGAATATGCTCCCGTTTCTTTTCGAATTGCCATGGTTTCTTCAAATGCTATAATCGAAGAAACTGGTGGTATTTCACCTGGAAACCGCAAACAGGTCACAAAAGATCAGGAGGATGAGTTATGGCAAACGTTTATCAAGATTTGCGAAGTTTTCTTTCCACGTTAGAAGAAAACGGTCAATTGGTTCGTATTAAGGAAGAAGTAAATCCAGAACCTGACATTGCAGCGGCTGGCAGAGCTGCGGCCAATATCGAGAATGCTCCGGCAGTACTATTTGAAAAAGTCAAAGGGTATCCCTACAGCGTTGTAACCAATGTACATGGTTCCTGGGCCAATCATGCCCTTATGCTTGGTATGCCTAAAACAGCTTCGACAAAAGAACAATTTCATGAGATTAACCGCAGATGGGAGAGCTTTCCTGTAAAGCCTGAGATTCTGGACCGGGATAAGGCGCCCTGCAAGGAGAATACCATTGATAATCCAGAGGATATCAATCTTTTTGAAATACTTCCCCTATACCGGATCAATGAACAGGACAGCGGTTTCTTCCTCTCAAAAGCTTCCATCATTACTGCTGATCCCAATGAGCCGGATAATTTTGACAAACTGAACGTAGGTACTTACCGCATCCAGGTCAAAGGAAAAAACCGTGTGGGAATTCAGGCTCTTGCTTTTCATGATATTGCCATACAGCTGGAGGCAGCCGAACGAAAGAATGAGAGAGTTCCTATCTGTATTACCGTAGGCAACAGTCCTCTTGTGACCTATATGGCTTCAACACCAGTCATGTATACACAAAATGAGTATGAATTTGTCGGCGCACTTCAAGATGGGGTTCCCACTCAAATTGTAAAATCAGATCTTTATGATAATCTATACGTTCCCGCCGGATCAGAGGTGGTACTGGAAGGCTATATCGAACCGCGAGTTCGGGAAGTCGAAGGACCTTTTGGTGAATTTCCAGGCTCTTATTCCGGTTCCCGCCGTCAGTGTGTGATTACCATTACCCATGTAACTCACCGGACCAATCCCATTTTTGAAAATCTGTATCTGGGTATTCCCTGGACGGAGATTGATTACCTTATGGCTCTTAACACATCGGTTCCCCTATACCAGCAGATCAAGCGGGATTTCCCAGAAGTCCAGGCCGTTAACGCCATGTACACCCATGGAATTGGCTGTATCATCTCTACCAAGGTACGTTTCGGAGGCTTTGGCAAGGAGGTCGCCTTCCGTCTGCTTTCTACACCCCATGGAGGCTCTTACAGTAAGATCATCATCATCGTAGATGAATTTGTGGATCCCTTTAATCTGCCCCAGGTAATGTGGGCCATGACAACAAGAGTACGTCCGGATAAGGATGTGGTAGTCATACCTAACTGTCCTGGAATGCCTCTTGATCCATCTTCCTTCCCGGCAGGTATGCATTCCAAGCTGATTATCGATGCTACCACACCAAAGGATCCGGAACCCAATCCACGTGAAGTAGAGCTTTTGGAGCCTCCTGTGGGTTATGAAAAATATGAGACCTTGATTCGCGAACTGATGGCAAAGATGTAAGACCATAATGGAAGGAGCAAAGAACTATGAAATGTCCACGCTGTGACGGCAATAAAATCGAAATAATTGCAACCTCACCCGTAGGGAATGTGTGGGAGGTTTATGAATGTATGGATTGTTTTTATTCCTGGCGGTCCACAGAGACTCCGGTTGTACACGAAAAATTTAAATTGACGAAAGAGCAGATTGACCATCTGCCTATGATTCCACCGATTCCGCCCCTGGATAAGTAAACGAACAGGGAATATCTTTATGCAATGCCTTAGAATAGAAAGGAGTGTTTGCTATGAAATGGAATAAACAGATCCTTGGTTTTTTCGGCGGTATCCTCGTTCTTGCCATCGTCTTATTTCTACCTTTAGAGGGACTGGCAAGGGAAGGTCGTATTTTTCTTGGATTAACGCTTATGACCGTTGTCTGGTGGGCCACGCAGGTGGCCCAGTCCGGATATGTAGGGGGATTCTATGTTGTTTGTTTATGCCTCTTAAAGCTGGCGGATACAAAGGTTATTTTTGCAAGCTGGACCGGCTCGACCCTTTGGCTGGTAATCGGTGCCTATATGATAGCCAATGCGGTAAAAAAATCTGGTTTGGGCGAGCGCATCTCTTATATGTACATCTTAAAATTTGTTAGATCATGGAGAAGTATTATTATTGGAATCTTCGTACTCACACTTATTTTATCCCTCCTGATTCCAAACCCATGGTCCAGAGCCTTTCTGATTATGTCGGTGATGACAGTAATTATAAAGGCTGCAAAGATGCCAAAGGAGGATGCTGTTAAAGTAGGCTTTACTGTTTTTGCGGCGTCTGTACCAGTATCTTTGATCTTTATGACTGGTGATTCCATTATAAATCCGTTGGTGGTCAGCTATTCTACCTCCAGCAATATTAATTTTATCACCTGGCTTGTGATCATTGGTCCTCCTGCTGTTTTTTTAAGTTTAATGAATCTTTTTCTGATTCTTGTTCTGTTTAAACCGACCAGGGAAGTCACCATGGATTTTGAGGAAGTACGGAAAGCCAAGACCGATCTTGGCAGGATCAGCGAGAAAGAGATACGGACATTGGTGTGGATTCTCATAGCCATTGCCTTATGGGTTACCAACGGCATCACTGGGCTGGATATCGGCTGGGTAACTCTGGCTGTTGCCATGTGTCTTTCCCTTCCTGTCATTGGCAATGTACTCACGCCAAAGGAATGGGGAGATGTACCAGTTCATGTTCTTGTATTCTTAACAGCTGCAATGGCAATCGGAAAGGTTGGGGCAGCGACTGGTCTTAACGACTGGCTGGCGGTTACCTTGCTGCCTGACAAGCTGCCGGAGAACATCTTTATACTGGCAGTATTGATTGGTGGGATTGCAATTGTAATTCACATGTTCATCGGCTCGGTCATTGCGGCAATGGGGGTGGCTGTTCCGGCTATTCTCGTATGTACCAATGCACTGGGAATTGATCCTTTCGTGATTGCGGCCATTATCTACCTGGCAGTCTATACTCACTACATCATGCCGTTCCATCATCTTAATATCCTGGTGGGACAAGGGGAAGAAAACGGAATGTATACCCAAAAGGAAGTCATGAAAATGGGAATTCCGTTGCTGATTCCCGTATTTCTCACAGTTATCTTTGCAGTGATGTGGTTTACCGTACTTGGCCTTGTATAAGAAAAAATAGGAATGAGGTTGTATCCATGCGAATCATTATTGGAGTATCTGGTGCTACCGGTGTTATCATGAGTTATTATCTGCTAAAAGCCTTAAAGGAAGTGGAGGGCTGTGAAACACACCTTGTGGTATCCGATTATGCAAAATTAAATTGGGAGCTGGAAACAGATCTGCCATTTCAGCTTCTGCTAGACAATGCAGATCAGTATTATGATGTACATAATCTGGCAGCCGCCATTTCCAGCGGCTCCTACCAAACCGACGGCATGATCGTTATGCCCTGCAGTATGAAAACTCTGGCGGGTATTGTAAGCGGATATACGGACAATTTACTGATTCGTGCTGCGGATGTTTGTATCAAGGAGAACAGAAAGGTTATACTTTGTACCAGAGAAATGCCTTTAAGCAAGCTGCATCTTCGCAATATGCAGTCAGCAGCTGATTTAGGCTGTACCATTATGCCCCCAATGCTGACATTTTACAATAACCCGCAATCCCTTGATGACCAGATCAATCATGTAATAGGAAAAACGCTGATGCAGTTTGGTATCAATCATAAAAGCTTTATTCCCTGGAACGGAATACATTAAGACCATCGTATAAAGAAAGGCAGTATGACTATGATAACTGAAACCTATGGAAATGGAAAATACATTGTGAATATTAGTGTCCATGATACCAATGGGGCCGGACTTGCTGTGTTTGTAAGAGGTGGGGATAAACCACATCTGGGAGGGGTCGCCCTGGCTTCCCCTGGAATTGAGATGCATGGCAGAACCTTATCAAAATGTGATCTCTGGACCATTACCGTTCCAGGGCATAAGGATGCGGAGCTCGCTCAGAGAATCGCAAAAAAGATCTGCATCGCATCCGGGGAGCCGGTATCTGTCAGCCTGGGAATCCATGTGGAAAATGCAACTCCTGAGGAAATTGAGCTGATATGCACCAATGTGGATGAAGGCGTAGATGTGTTTCTTCAAAAATATCTATAAATGGATTGGAGTTAATATGGATGAGCTAATATGCGTTGATGTTCTGGATCAGCCGGTTGGTAAGGCTACAAAGGAAATATGTCATAAGGAAGGACTCCTCCACAGAGCATTTTCTGTATTCTTATATCGGGATGGGAAGCTGCTTCTTCAGCAGCGTGCCAGGAATAAGTATCATTCCGGCGGGCTGTGGACCAATGCATGCTGCTCTCATCCCCGATATGGGGAAGCTCTTGATGACGCTGTTAGAAGGCGTCTTAATGAGGAAGTGGGAGCCGTATGTCCCTGTAAGGAAATCGGTCAGTTTATTTATTATCACCAGTTTGAACAGAATCTCTATGAATACGAATATGATCATGTATTCTTAGGGGAATACGAAGGCAAGGTATCCCCCGATCCAAAGGAAATTATGGATGTGGCGTGGGTAGATGTAGATGAGCTGTCAAAAAGCCTTGTGACAAGCCCTCATCTGTATACGGTCTGGTTTTTAACAGCGGCACCAATGGTGATCCGCGAATTATCATAATCATTTACTTTTGAAATCTGAAAGTAAATCGTTTACTTTTTTACTAAAGACAATGAGCAGGAATAACCTGATAAAATGGCAGGATCCCAGTTGTTACTACGGAAGGAAAGAGACGGTTTCATTATAATTTACAAATGGGAGGTATCATTATGAATGAAAAAAAGGCGGCTAAGGTGTATATGAAACGATTGCCGGTGAAATGGAAGCTTGCAGTGGGATTTGGTATTTTGTTTGTTATCCTGCTCTTATCTCTGGGCACCTCAGCAAAAAGTATTTCCAGCATCGGAAAGCAGGTGGAGATGTACTCCAGATTCACCTATCCCCTGACCAGCCGCAATCTGTCAGCACAGGTTGATATGTACTCTGTACAGCGTTACCTTTTAATGGCGATTTTAGATAAGTCTGCCGGGAAAGATTATCAGGCTTCCCTTGACTTATCCAATGAGAGCGTAGATGGGTTTAAAACCAATATGGAGTATTTTGCCTCCCATCAGCGAAGCAAAGCCAACGATGAGAATATTGCGCAGATCACGCAGTATGTAACTGAGGCAGAGGCAGCAAGAATGAAGATCATTGACATGATTAAGGATCCTTCAAAAAAAGATACCAAAGCCGCCTATGAGCTGTTCCAAAATGAATTTGTACCTACGTTTAATAAGATTGCAAAGATCATGGATGATATGAATGCAGTAGGAGATCAGAAGGAAGCCCTTCAGAGTAAGACAGCTAAAACCATTGTATCCAATGCCTGGATCATACTTGCGATTGTTTTACTCAGCGCCATAGCAGCAACCATTGGTGTTATATATGTGCTGGTCCGTGCAATCCTGATTCCTGTGACTGAAATCCAAGAGGTCTACAAAGAAATGGCAAAAGGCAATCTTCATAAACAGGTTCAATACGAAAGCGACGACGAGCTGGGCCGGATGGCGTTGAACATTCGGGAGACAAATGCCAGACTCACTACATATATTGAGGACATTATTGATAAATTGTCCCGCCTTTCCAGAGGGGATATGTGTATTTCCATTGATCTCGACTATATGGGTGATTTTGCAGTAATCAAGCAGTCCCTTTTAAAAACCACAGAGGCACTTAATTCTACCATGCTGGTTATATCAACATCAGCGGATCAGGTGAGTTCCGGTGCCGGTCAGGTGGCAGATGCTTCCCAGGCACTTGCATCCGGGGCTACAGAGCAGGCTGCCACTGTGGAAGAATTAACGGCGGCGATTCAGAGCGTAACAGAAAAAGCAGAAAAGAATACAGTCTCTGTTCGTAAAGCAACGGAATATGTGGCTCAGGCAGGAGAGGGTGTATATGAAAGCAACGATCATATGAAGAACTTGAATGCTGCAATGAAGGAGATCATCCAATCTTCCGAGGAAATTTCCAAGGTAACAAAGCTGGTGGAAGACATTGCCTTCCAGACAAACATTCTGGCTCTCAATGCAGCGGTAGAAGCAGCAAGGGCAGGGGAAGCGGGAAAAGGCTTTGCAGTGGTTGCCGACGAGGTGAGAAATCTGGCAGCTAAGTCTGCAGAAGCAGCAAAGCAGACGGCAGAGCTGATTCAACAGTCTAATAGGAAGGTTGCAGAGGGAGAAAAAATAGCAAGTCAGACCCTCGAGCTATTAAATGATGTTGCGGAAAAAGCGGCTATGGTGGATGAGGCAATCAAAGAAATTGAAGCAGATTCACAGGATCAGACCAATGCCATCGTTCAAATCAATCAGGGCTTATCTCAGGTATCCTCTGTGGTTCAAAATAATGCTGCAACGGCAGAAGAAAGCTCAGCTTCCAGCGAGGAGCTCACTGCCCAGGCTCAGATTCTTCGGGGAGAGCTGTCTAAATTTAAGCTTTCCTTAAACACCAATAAGGGAATGAGTGAAACCCATGAGCCGGAAAGCCACCTCTATGAAGACGGTGATACTGCATATGGAAAGTATTAGATTGTCTTGACTTTATGGTAGAAGTAAGATATTATACCTATGAGTTTCAAATTACATAGGAAGAAATACGGTTCGGCCCTCTGCCGATTAATAGAGAAGTCAGGTGAGATTCCTGCATAGTCCCGCTGCTGTGATAGCGTAGGTTTTTTGTGAATCATTCAACCACTGAGAGCAATCTTGGGAAGGTAAAAAAACCGCTGAAGAAAGATTCGGAACGCTTAAGTCAGAAGAACTGCCGTATTTTATTGTGATTTCCTCGCGGATGACGATGGGAACAGCTTTATAAAAATCGTGTCAGTTACAGACAGGACATTATTGGTGTACCTGATGGCGGTTTGTTGTTCATGGTAAAATACCCCTAGTATTTGCGTAAAGGCAGATATCAGGGGTTTTTCTTTTGTGATCTCCTTGTTCTTAGCAGGAACCATCAAGGCGGAGTTCTATGAAAATTATGAAATCAGAAAATAACAGAGGTTGAGGAGACAAAAGATGAAAAAAAGATTAATTGCACTTGCAGCCGCCATAGTCCTTTCTGTGACAGGGTGTTCTACAGCAGCACCATCAGGCAGTAAACAGGCCGAAACATCAGGTTCCATAGCAGAAACAGCTGGTCAGCAAAAGGAAGCGTATGGCGTAGTAGTAATTCAAAATGGTGAAAGGACTATTACCTTTACCTCCATGCCCCAGAAAGTACTTTGCTGTAATTTATACAGTGCTGAAAACATGGTAATGCTTGGATTAAAAGATTATATAGCAGGAAGAAATGTACCAGCCAGTAAGGCAGAAACCCCTCTGCCGGAGCTGGCGGATGAGTTTGCCCCCATACCTGAAATAGAGGTCTCACATGAGAACGCTGTGGCTCTGGAAGCAGACCTTGTAATTGGACAAATCAGTTCCTTTCAGGAAAGCAAATGGGGAACCTACGATATGTTCGGCAACAAAGGCGTGAACTGCTATACCATTACCGGCACCCTTGTAAAAGACGAAACCATAGAGGATGTTTATACCGACATTGAAAACCTTGGTAAAATATTTAAGGTAGAAGACAGGGCTTCGGCTTTGATTGATAAGATGAAAAAGGAAATCACCGATATACAGTCCGCTGTCTCTGATATTGAGGAAACGGACAAAGTAAAGGTCTTTGTCATGGACAGCTTTAAGGGAAATGAAATATATACTACATCAGCTGGCTTGCAAAGCAACTTAATTGAACTGGCAGGTGGCATTAACGCAACCAGAAATATGGCTGACTCCCGTTGGTTCAACACCAGCGTGGAAACGCTTGTGAAAACAAATCCTGATATTATTATCTTTAATGATTACGGCCAGCAGACCATGGAGGAAAAAATGGATTTTATGAATAATAATCCAGCACTTGCTGATGTTACAGCTGTTAAAAATAAGGCTTACTTAACGGTTCCTCTGGTAACGGTTATGCAGAATATCCGGTCAGCCAGCGCGTGCAAAAGCTTTGCAGAGTTCTTCTATCCGGAGAAATTTAAACAATGAGACAGGAAAACGGTAAGAATTTAAGAGGAATCATACTGTTTCCTGTACTGATTGCAGTCTTGCTGCTTTCTCTCCTGTTTGTGATATCCAAAGGCTCCACAGATATTTCCATGTCTGTGGTCTACGGAATCTTAAATGACCAGGTCTTACATGGAGGTCGGGAATTAAAAGAGGGCTTATGGGGGAGGGCGGATTATCAGATCATCTGGAATATCCGGCTTCCCAGAGTATTGTTTGGTATCTTATGCGGTGCCGGTCTTGGATTATGCGGTGCAGTGATGCAGGCTCTGGTTTTAAATCCCATTGCAGACCCATATATTCTTGGCATCTCCTCAGGAGCATCTTCGGGGGCAGCCTGCGCGCTGCTTCTTCCGATTCCATTCTTCGGAGGCCAGTATCAGACTACAATCATGGCTATGGCTGGCGCCCTGATATCCTCTGCTCTGGTGTACTTCATGGCGAAATTTGCTGGAGGCGGTAAGCTTCATCCGGTTACCTTATTGCTTTCCGGAACTGCAATCAATGCAGTAATGAGTGCTGTCACAGGTTTTTTGATATTTATTGCAAAAAGCTCTGAAAGCATTGCAGCTGTGTATAACTGGCAGATGGGAAGCCTGGCAGCTGCTCAGTGGTCTACACTGACCATTCCAGCTCTTGGCGTTTTTCTTGGTCTCATCGTTTGTATCCTTCAGTCAGGGAATTTAAATCTGATGATGATGGGGGATGAGGATGCGGCAGCTCTTGGTCTGTCAGTAAAGCATGTTAGGGCTGGTATGTTTATTGTCTGCTCGGTAATCGTTGCATCCCTGGTTTCTGTTACCGGCATCATTGGCTTTGTGGGTCTGGTGGTTCCACATGTGGTTCGTCTGATGATTCGCTCCAGCAATAATAAACTTGTGATTCCACTCAGTGCATTGTCAGGAGCCATTTATCTGATGTGGGCAGACAGCCTGGCCCGCAGCGCATTCCGGGCGGCAGAACTTCCGATAGGAATTATAACTGCTTTTGTTGGAGCGCCATTTTTCCTTTTTCTTATGATCCGGAAACATTACGGAGTTAGAGCGTAAAGGAAGAAAAGGAGTATTATGAAGATAGAATATCAAGATGTTTATGTGTCTATAGGGAGGACCAGGATATTATATGGAGTAAATCTGACTGCTGAAAGCGGTAATATAACGGGAATTGTAGGCCCAAATGGCTGTGGGAAGTCAACTCTCATAAAAACAACTCTGGGTCTTCATTCCATGAAAGCTGGAGATATTTTATTAGAGGGTTCTTCCCTGACAGGATTAAACAACAAGCAGCTGGCCCAGCGTTTCGCTTACGTGGGTCAGGAAAACAGCTGTATGTTTGATTTTACCGCATATGAAATCGTATCCATGGCCGTTCCTATCCGTGGGAGATTGAATAAACGGGCGGAAAGAGCTCTCGTTATGAATGCACTGGAGCAGTTAGGCATTGTACACCTAAGGGACCGGAATATTCAGAATTTATCTGGTGGAGAGCGGAAATTGGTCTTCATTGCAAGGGCATTTGCTCAGGGTGTGGATACGATTATTCTTGATGAACCAACAAATCACCTGGATATCAAACATCAGCTTTATATTTTAGATATCTTAAAGCAGAGTAAAAAGACCATTCTTATTGTCTTACACGATTTAAGGCTGGCTGCGCATTATTGCGATACACTGTATTTAATGAAGCAGGGAAACGTTGTTTGCGGAGGCAGGCCGTCAGAGGTCCTTCAAAAGAAAAGGGTACACCAGGTGTTTGGAGTAGAAGGCTTTGCATTAGAATTAGAGGATGGGGCTCTTGACTTTCACCTTAAGATGAATTAGCTCTTTTACAAGTATTTTATTAAATAAAGCTTTAATAAATCTATTATTTGCATATGAAATATATAAATCGCCGTCAAGATTATCTTGACGGTTTTTTGTTTTTTCAGAAATAGAATTTATTTGTGGAATCAATCTTATAAGTTAGCAAGGGAGTGATTTTATGTTAATATTGCGAAATATGTTGGAATATATCGAATTGAATGTTGAAAATAATATTATTTTGCATATAACTGTCATTAGCTCAATAAAACTTTATTTTGATTAAAAATAGTATTATAATATATTTAATGTTAAATACAAAATGAAAGTAATATTGCATTATCATAATATACACTCATTATAATAAAGGGGAATGAATATGAAAATACATATCGTTGTTTGTGATGATGAGGCAAGCGCTGTTAAATTAATTAAAGAAAGGTTATGTACCATTCTTGATCCACTGATTCAATATACTTGCTATGAATTTACCGACCCAAGACATGTTATTAGTATGGCAAAGGATACTCCTATTGATTTGCTTTTGATAGACATTGAGATGCCTGATATAAAAGGGTTAGATGTAGTTAAGGAAGTAAGAATATATAATCATCAGTTGCTGGTCTTATTCATTACAAACATGGACATGTATGTATATGAATCATTTAAACTCCAGCCATTCAGATTTATCAGAAAATCTCATATGAATGAATTAAATGAAGCATTGAGCAGCGCTGTATCTATAATAAAGAATAATTTGGATATTTTTAACGTGCCAATTAATCTGGTTACGCACAAGGAAGTGAAGATTCATGATATTATCTATTTCGAATCATTGCATAATAATGTAAAAATAGTCTTAAATGGAGATTCATTTGTATTTAGATCTACTTTAAAACTCATTGAAAAACAATTGGAAGGCAAAACATTCGTTCGAATACATAGCGGATTTTTGGTTAATTTGAAATATATCTATCTTATCAGGGGGTCTGCCGTAGAAATTAGTTTTAATGATAATATAATTTCTCTTCCGCTTAGCAGAAATCGTAGAAACAATTTAATTTCTGAATATAAAAGGAGTTTACGATAAAATCAATCATGAGTATATTTCAATTCAGCCTTATTATATTTGATTCTTTACTCGCGGTTTTCTTTTTACTGCGATATAATGGATATAAATGGAATGACAAGCCTCAATTTTTAATGTTGTTTCCAATATTGAACATGAACATTTGGTATTCTGACAGAAATGTTCATGTTCTGGCTGTCATAGGAAATATTTTTGTTTCTTATCTTTTAATGATTATATTGAAATTTGAAGGTAGAACAAAATTTGGTCTTCTTTGGTCCTGCATTCTTTATTATGGAACATTAATGCTATCAAACTCCATGGTCTCCGTTTTGTTTCTGTTACTTATGAATAAAAGTCTTGGTTTTTTCAAGATTCCTCATGTATTTGCTGTTTTACTATGTCTGATCTTAAAAAGCTATCAATGGGGAATTATTAGATTTTATATTTTTTTAGAAGAGAGAAATATTACGTCTGAAAATGATAACATTCAGCCAATGATAAGTAACTCGATTTATAATATTGCTTTTATAGTTGTTATCTTATATGCAATCAATAATAATATTTTAGAGGAACCATATGGTTTCTTACTCCTTATTATTGGAATTGTGGTCAGTCAGGTTATATTCTTTTATATGTATGCTAAAATGAACAGTAAAAGCAGACTCTCTCATGTAAAAAATCTCCTTATGCAGATATATGAAGATGAGCGGTACTTAATAGGAAATAATCAACAAGTTGACAGAATGGCCCGAATTAATCATGATATTAAAAACCATTTAACTTATATTGCTTATAATTTAGATAATAAAAATTATGATAAGGCAAAAGAGTATATTGTAGAATTAATAAACAATGCGGGTTTAAATTTTAATTTTATAAAGCTTACCGATAACTCTCTCAATTTTATCATTAATCATAAACTCAATCAGGCGTATAAAAAAAATATAAAGATTTTTGCTCAGATAGAAGATTTAAAGAAACCTTGCTTAGAAGAATTTGATTTATGTATATTACTATGTAATGTTCTTGATAACGCAATAGAAGCAGTAGAAGGGCAAGAAAAAAAACAGATTCATATTGAGATATTTAATCATGCTGGCTATCAGACCTATTTTATAAAAAACACAATTGAAACCTCTATATTAGAAGTGAATTCTGATCTCATTACCACTAAATATCAAAAGAAAGATCATGGATATGGATATCAACAGATAAATGATATTATCAATAAATACCATGGACATATTGATATCTACGAACTAGAAAGCTTCTTCTGCATTAAAATATTAATTCCTACCTCATAAAAAGTGAAATTAAATTATTACCCGTCTATCACATTTCTATAGTTCATTTAACGTATCTTTTATGAATTTTTCTTATTAGATTCATTTTGTGCTTAGTATACAAACAAAAATGAGAAATGATAGGAATAAGCCTTTTAAAATAAAGGGCTTATTTCTAATGTCATTATTTTTTAACTTTAATTTAAAGTAGTCATTACATAATATCCCGGAAATATATCAAATATCCCAAAATATTGATTGCATTTCAAATATCTTTTATATTATATAATGATAATAATTCGTCAATGCTTCGCGACAGTATATGATAGAGCATAATCAAAACTCAGCTTATTATCCATTTAGATTGCAAAATATTGATATTAAACATTTATTTCAGATGTTTAATATAAACAACATTTATTATTGAAAGGTGGTGGAAATATGAACAAAAATCAAGTACAAACAAATGTAAAGCAAGGTTTTATCATTCCTGAGGATCGCCGTGTTCGTCTTCAGGTCAACAGTAAAAGCAGTACCAACTGTAACCGTCCTGGTGGATTCTTATGGGGAGGTAATGGTCAGAGCCAATGTACCTGTTAATTATTATTTGATTGGCCCAACAGGAAAGATATTGTTAAGTCAGCTGTGACTTTGCTATGGCAATTGACGCATAATCTCAGCTTGTGTACAAAGGAAGATACATGTGTTATCAGAATATAGAAAACTGTGAATCTGATTGAATGAGAACATATATACATACTATTTAACTTTGAAAGGGTGGTGTGAATATGAACAAAAACCATGAGCAATCTAATGTAAAACAAGGTTTTACCATTCCTGAGGACAACCGTGTTAAGCTTCAGGTCAACAGTAAAAGCAGCACCAATTGCAACCGTCCCGGCGGCTTCTTGTGGGGGTCCAATGGTAAAAGCAATTGTACCTGTTAATAATTCCTGAGGCATTTAACAGGAATTAGATTACTTATATCGCTGCGGCTATGTTTTGATACTCAATGCATTGGCCGCAGCTTGCTGTAGAAAGGAAACTATATATGTTATTAGAATATAATAATCAAATTCATTTTACCAGTAGATACAGTTCTATAAAAATTGATCATTTTAATTTGGTTCTTTTTCCTGAATTCAAGAATTATTTTGTTACGGATGATGAAGGAATGGATTGCTTTCAAAAGCTATATGACGGTATGAGTATTGGTGAAGCCTTTGAACATTACAGCAGCCAATTCATTGATTGTACGGAAGAAGAAATTCGTCAGAAATATCAAAAACTTCTTGGTGATATTGTACATGCTAATAAACATACTGAGCCCTTTGACACTGCTGATGAAATCCTTGATATTAAATTTGATATGACATATAAATGCAACGCAGAGTGCGTTCATTGTTTTGCTACTGATTTCCCTGATATGACGAGCGCAGATACCAATACATTCTGCAGGGTTTTTGATGAGCTTCTCAATATTTTCCCGCATAAGCCTAAGGTGGCAATATCCGGTGGCGAACCGCTGTTAAATGCAGAATTATTAACGGATTTTGTCCGTTATATTAAGCCTAATACAGCAGGAATAACTCTTTTAACAAATGGATTTTTATTCAGTGACTGGATTGATAAAGATGAGGCTAAAATCAACTTTTTATTGGAAAATGTAAATGATTTTCAGATTAGTCTTGATGGCTTTACAGAAGAAATTTTTGATAAAGTTCGAGGTAAGGGCAATTTTAAAAAGGTTATGAACACTTTGTATTATCTCAATAAAAAGGGAATCAGCCTTAATATGCATACCACAGTTACAAGGATTAATGAAAAAGACATAAGGGAGAACTTCATTCCCTTTTTAATCGAAAACCGCTCCTTAATAAATAATAGAAATCATTTTTCTTTTTCCATCGCCAGAGCTGTTGGCAGAGGAAAGGATCTGGCTGAACAGGGCCTTATCTGTAGTTACACGGATTTTGAAAAACTATTATTTGACGTACATACCCAGCTTATTAAAAATCATCTCTGTGATTCTGCGCCTATGCCTATTACCTTCCGGGAAATATGCGGAATCGGAAAGCAGATAACCGTATCACCTGATGGCAGCTGCTATTTGTGCGGAATACCTACCTCAGAAATTCTTGGAAATGTTCTCACAGACGGGCATGAGGTAATCAAAAAGCGGACATTAAATACCAGAAATCTCTACCACCTGGACAAGTTTGAATTCTGTAAGGGCTGCGATGTCAGTGGTCTATGTATGGGAGGGTGCCGTGTTTATAACAAAACATTAAAAGGGGATTATTGTGCTCCTGCCTGTAACGATGATTATAAGGAATCCATATATCGGATGCTAATAAGAGAATACGAAATAGGCATGGTCAATATATGATAACCATATCGAAGCAATCTGAAAATATGCGTGTGGAGATTATGGAGTTTGATCGGGATGAATTTATCTTATGGAATGAGCAAACCAAATCTATTTATTATTTCATGCGCCGGCATCTTGACAATCATAACCAGACATTTAATTTATTCAGCAGATTATTTCGTAAAAACTCTTTACTTGCAGTATTGCTTATAGATGACAAAATAGAAGGACTGATTACATGGAAGAGAGTGAAACGGGCTGGTGACTGGCTGGTACATATTGATATTCTGATTATTTCAGATGAATTTCGGGGAAGCAAAAGGATGTTTTTCTTTATTGAACAGGCTTTTTTATATTTAAATTCCTGCTTTGAATCTCCAGACCAAGAAATTTTACTTATAGCGGAGACTAGATACAATTCTGTTTATAAGTATATTGATAAATTTTTCACTATATTGCCTGCGCCTGGATCTAATAGGGATTCCCAGACAGATCGTGATAAGTTAATTCATTTATTTTATCAGGACTTTGTCGAACATTATTTGCAGGGAATGTATTACAATGGGGATACCCATACCATTCGTCTGAAAGGAGTAGAACCAGCGGATACAGATATCTATTCCGAGTTTGACTGTCTTGGTAAATTAAATATTACATTAGATGAATACAGTGTAATATTCTGCCGAATTACCAAGGAACAGATCAATAAAATCAAAAGGTTTCATGAAGTAGAAGTTTGCAGTAAAGCAGAACTCTTAAAAAATTGTCTTCTTCTGAATCAGGTCAATAAGGATGGCCCGGGAAGAAATAAACAAACGAAAGTGGCTATTATAGATACTGGAATAAGTCAGAATAGAAAAGTAAATCTTATAGGTGGAGTTCATGTTTTTTATGAAAATGGGAGTGTAAAAACAGATAATGATTTTTATTCCAATGAAGAACATGGAAACCTGGCAGTAAGAATCATAGAAAGCATATATCCTGATGCGGAATTTTTTATTGTAAGAGCTCTCTCAGGCAGAGACTGCAGATGTGAAAATATGATTAAAGGCATATATTTAGCAGCTGATTCTGGTGCAAATGTTATTTCCATTGGCGGTGCAACCTTATCACAGGATTTTAAAGATGATTTGCAGAATGCGTGTGACTATGCGGTATCAAAAGGTTGTATTATCATAGCTCCCCGGGATATTGAAACGACAAAGGAATGCTATCCATTTTCTTTTTCTAATGTTTTAGGTATCGGAATTACTTCTATTTATAATATGATATTATTGGACAGAACTTTTAATATAGTAAAGGCAACTCCAGAATGGATTGATTATGATGATGATTCTGACAGGTTGATAGGAAATGTTTCTCTTGGTTCCAGCGTTGCAAACTATATTATTACAGCCTTGGTCGCAAAGCTGTGGAAGACTTATTCCTTAACTGGTTATGAGGATCTATGGAATCAACTGGAGAAAATCGGAATGCCAGCGGAAGAAATTGAACATTATTTATTTGATGAGTGACGAGCTTATCAGAGGCAGGTTTATACAAGGAGGTAGCAGTTGAAAGAATATTGGATCAGATTTAGGGAAGGCGTTATGGCAATTAAGAGTATCAGATACTTCTTACCATCCAGAAAACTTGTCATATTCGCCATCCTTGCTGCCTTGTTTGAAATTGTGGCTACTGTTGTAACACCAGTAGCTGTCATGGATATAATTGACAACCCTCTTATGGAAGTTCATTTGAGCATATTCAAGTATTTGCCTGTTCTTATGATATTATTTATAAAACTGCTTATCTCATCTTTTCACTATCTCATGCTTTCCAATCTGGCCGCGGGTCTGTTAAAAAATCTGCGGCTTAAAATCTGGGAAAAAATATTACGGCTTCCGATTTCCTTTTATGATTCTGTCAGCAATGGTGAAACCATGAGCCGGTTAACGAATGATGCTATAGTTATTAAAGATTTTTTTACTACTGAGACATTTTCCGTTATTTCAGGAAGCATTTACCTTGTGATTATTGGAGCAATTATTTTTATTATTGATTGGAAGATATCATTGTTAATTATTTTCGCAATTCCTGCGACGCTTTTATTGATTTCCTTTATTGCCCGACGAGAATATGATATATCTCAATCCATACAAAGAGAAACGGAAGAATTTCAGAATAGGATTAATCAGGTTCTCTATGAAATCAGAACGATTAAATCCAGCCAGGCAGAGGAGTATGAAAGTATTCAGGGCCAAAAAATTATCAGAAATTTATTCCGCCTCAGCAGTATGGAGAACAAAATATTTGCCTTGATTCAGCCTTGCGCAAACATCTTACTTATGCTATTGTTCTTGGTTATCTTTGGGTACTGCAGTATTAGAGTTTCTCAAGGAAGCTTATCAGCCGGTCAGTTTGTGGCTGTCATATTCTATCTTTTTGAATTGACTGGCCCAGTCACTATCTTTGGAAGCTTCTCTGCAAAGCTTCTTAAATTTATTGTATCAGCCGGAAGGATTAACCAGCTTTTTGCAGAGGAAGAAGAACCTGGGATTTCAGGAAAACTGTCAGCAAGCCTTTTACCGCCTCAGGATATAGAAGTGCAGGGTTTGAACTTTGGGTATCAAAATAACAGAATGATACTTCAATCTGTTGATTTTAGGATTCAAAAAGGATCAGTTACTGCAATTATTGGTGAAAGTGGTGTGGGAAAGACTACTTTTTTTCTTTTATTAGAAAGGTTTTATCTTCCCTCCTCCGGGAATATCTGTTATGGGGGTGTGCCTATTCAGGACTATGATCTTTATGAGTGGAGAAATAAGATCGCATATGTCTCTCAAGAGGCCCCATTAATGCAAGGGACTATTCATGATAATCTAACTTATGGAATTGAAGACTATGACAATGAAGAGCTTACAAAAGCCTTATTGGATGTTGGATTGCTTGAATTTATCGAAAAGCTTCCAAAAGGAATACATACAAAAGTAGGGGAACGGGGAACAAACCTGTCAGGAGGACAGCGGCAAAGAATTGTAATAGCCAGGGCGCTCATAAGAAAACCAGAAATCCTTCTCTTAGACGAGGCCACATCCCATCTTGACAGTACTTCCGAATTCCTGGTTCAGAACTCTTTAAACAAGCTGATGAAAGGACG
This sequence comes from Lacrimispora xylanolytica, assembly GCF_026723765.1. Classification (NCBI taxonomy): domain Bacteria; kingdom Bacillati; phylum Bacillota; class Clostridia; order Lachnospirales; family Lachnospiraceae; genus Lacrimispora; species Lacrimispora xylanolytica. The sequence goes on along the minus strand of NZ_CP113524.1, from coordinate 2,339,300 downwards.
AACAACAATAATAATCGCTCACCGTTTATCAACTATTGAAAACTCAGACCAAATCATTATTTTAAAGGATGGAAAAACCGCTGGAATCGGATACCATAGAGAGCTAATGGAGAATAATAGATTATACCGCTCTTTAGTGTCAAAACAGCAAATTTATGAAAGTCCATTTGCTTAATTGCCAATTTTTAAATCATGTTGCCTAATGCAGAAAAATCCTATATAATTATGCGTAGTGTTGAATGCTATTTATGGAAGCAAATGGCTATCAGAGAATGCATTGCATAAATCACCTTCAATATTTTATGCAACACAATCAATTATAAAATGTGATTGATTCACATGTAAAAAAGGAATAGGCATGAGAAAATTAGCTTTAAGTGATGAAATTTTAATGAAAATTGAAAAACCTGCCCGTTATATCGGTAACGAGGTAAATATGGCCAGGAAGGATCCGAACGAAGTGGATATCCGCTTTGCCATGTGTTTCCCCGACGTATATGAGATTGGTATGTCCCATCTTGGAATGCAGATTTTATACGATATGTTTAACCGCAGAGATGATATTTACTGTGAACGCATCTATTCTCCATGGACCGATTTGGACAAGATTATGAGGGAAGAAAACATCCCTCTTTTTGCGCTGGAATCACAGGACCCTATTAAAGAATTTGACTTTATCGGAATCACCTTGCAATATGAGATGTGCTATACTAATATCTTGCAGATTCTCGACTTAGGCAAGATTCCGTTCCATGCCGAGGACAGGACAGAGGAAGACCCTATCCTGATCGGTGGCGGACCATGCGCCTATAATCCAGAGCCTCTGGCTCCATTCTTTGATTTGTTTTATATCGGAGAAGGAGAAACAGTCTACTTTGAATTAATGGACCGCTATAAGGAAAATAAGAAAAATGGCGGAACCCGTAAGGAATTCCTTCAGATGGCTGCAGAAATCGAAGGAATTTACGTTCCTGCCTTTTATGATGTTACTTATAAAGAAGACGGAACCATCGAAAGCATGAAACCCAACAATCCTCATGCAAAGGAAATGGTGACCAAGCAGATTGTCACCAACATGGATGATGCTTATTTTATTGAAAAGCCTGTGGTACCATTTATCAAAGCCACCCAGGACCGGGTTGTTTTAGAGATACAAAGAGGCTGTATTCGTGGATGCCGTTTCTGCCAGGCCGGCAATGTATACCGTCCTTCCAGAGAACACAGTCTTGATTATTTGAAAGATTACGCCCATAAGCTTTTAAAAAGCACCGGACATGAAGAGATATCCTTAAGCTCTTTAAGCTCCAGTGATTATTCTCAGTTAGAAGGAATCGTGAATTTTCTGATTGATGAATTTAAGGGAAAAGGGGTAAATATTTCCCTTCCATCCCTTCGTATTGATGCATTCTCCCTGGATGTAATGAGTAAAGTTCAGGATATTAAAAAGAGCAGTCTGACCTTTGCACCCGAAGCAGGTTCCCAGAGACTTCGTGATGTTATTAACAAAGGACTTTCAGAGGAAATCATATTAAAGGGAGCCAGTGACGCATTCCGCGGAGGCTGGAACCGGGTCAAGCTTTATTTTATGCTTGGTCTGCCAACAGAGACTGTAGAGGACATGGAAGGAATTGCGGAGCTTTCTGAAAAGGTTGCAGAAGCTTATTACGAGATTCCAAAAGATCAACGAAACGGAAAAGTACAGGTCGTGGCAAGCTCCTCCTTTTTTGTTCCAAAGCCATTTACCCCATTCCAATGGGCAAAAATGTGCACCAAGGAAGAGTTTTTAGAGAGAGCTTACATCGTGAAAGACAAATTCCGTGAAATGTTGAACCGAAAGAGCTTAAAATACAATTACCATGAGGCAGATTTAACCGTTTTAGAAGGTGTTCTTGCAAGAGGCGACAGAAAGATATCGGCTCTCATTGAGGAGGTCTACAAAAACGGGGCAATTTATGATTCCTGGTCAGAGCATTTTAAAAATGATATCTGGATGAAGGCATTTGAGACCTGTGGCATTGATCCCGACTTTTATACCATAAGAGAACGTGATCTTGATGAAGTATTTCCATGGGATTTCATTAATGCAGGCGTAACGAAAGAGTTTTTAAAGAGAGAGTGGCAGAATGCCATCGGCGAAAAAGTAACTCCAAACTGCCGTCAGCAATGTACGGGCTGTGGAGCCATGAGTTTCAAAGGAGGAATCTGCTATGAAGGTAAGAATTAAGTTTATAAAGCACGGCCCAGTGAAATTCATCGGGCATTTGGATATTATGCGTTATTTCCAGAAAGCAATTAGAAGGGCAGAAATCGATATTAAATACAGTGAAGGCTTCAGTCCTCACCAGGTCATGTCATTTGCAGCGCCTTTAGGCGTAGGGCTTACAAGCAATGGAGAGTATATGGACATCGAAGTAAATTCCATGACAGATACAAAGACCATGATGGATCAGTTAAATGCAGTGATGGTAGAGGGTATTTCAGTTACAGACTGCCACGTACTGGACGAACGTGCCAAAAATGCAATGTCATTGGTTGCTGCAGCTGATTACACCCTTACCTTCAGGGAAGGAAAGGAACCGGCTGATTTAGAAGGCTTCTTTCAGGGGCTTTCTGAATTTATGAAGCAATCTGAGATCCTTATAACCAAAAAAACAAAAAAAGGGGAAAAGGAAGTAGATATTAAGGCTGGAATTTATGAGCTTTCTGTAGATGGAGAGCGTATTTTTATGAAGGTATCTTCCGGTAGTGCAGATAATTTAAAGCCAGAGCTTGTTATGGAGGCCTATTATCAGTTCCTTGGCCTTACACTTCCTGAATTTGCATTTCATATTCAAAGAGAGGAAGTATACGGCAATACAGGAGACGACGAAAACCCGAACCTGGTGCCGCTTGGCCTGATGGGAGCAGCCTGTGAATAAGCTGATTATTACCAGATGGAATGGAGGGATTGTAACCCTCCTTCATTCTGGTAAGGAAGTACTTCAGATTAACGTGGAACCGGAGCAGCAAGGGTTTTCTTTGGGCAATGTTTACATTGGAAAGGTTAATAAGCTGGTAAAGAATATTAACGCAGCCTTCGTCGATATTGGCAATGGTCAGATGGGGTATCTATCTTTAAATGAAGGAATGGTACATTATGCCGATGGCCGGGCGTGGGATGGAAGGCTGAAACAGGGAGATGATATTATCGTTCAGGTAGAACGGGATGCCGTTAAATCAAAGGCACCTGTTTTGACCGGAAATATTAATCTTACCGGACGGTATTTTGTTCTTACAACTGGTAAAAAGCAAATTGGATTTTCTTCTAAAATTACTGATCAGACGTGGAAACTTAATATGAAGTCTTATCTTGAAACTTTAAAGGAAGAAGACTTCGGAATCATTGTGAGGACCAATGCCTTTGGAGCCTTGGAAGAAGAGCTTAAGAACGAATTTCAGTCCCTTCATAGTAGCTTAAAGAAGCTTTTAGAGGATGCAAAATACAGAACCAGCTACAGTCTGTTATATAGTGGTGCTCCATCTTATCTTTCTGGCATCAGAGATAGCCTTAAGTCATCTCTTGAAGCTGTAATTACGGATCAGACTGATATCTATGAAGCCTTAAAAAATTATTTAAGTGAGAATCAACCGGAGGATTTACCCCTTCTGGTTTCTTATGAAGACCCGTTACTCCCCCTTTATAAGCTGTACCGGATTGAGAAATCAATGGATGAAGCCCTGGGGAAAAAGGTCTGGTTAAAGTCAGGGGGATATCTGGTTATTGAACCTACAGAAGCTCTTACGGTCATTGATGTGAATACCGGTAAGTATGCTGGTAAAAAGGCACTTCGCGACACCATTATGAAGATTAATTTAGAATCAGCCCTGGAAATTGGTCATCAGCTCAGGCTTAGAAATCTATCTGGAATCATAATCATTGATTTCATTGATATGGAATTGGAAGAAGATAGAATGCTGTTGGTGAACCGCTTACATGAGATTCTTTCTAAGGACCCGGTTAAGACAACGGTAGTTGAAATAACAAAGTTAAATTTGGTAGAGGTCACAAGAAAAAAAATCCGCAAGCCTCTTCACGAGCAGATTGCACAGCTGTCATAAAAATGAGGATAAGCAGGTTTCATACCAGCTTATCCTCATTTTTAATCGTAAGGCTCTTATTTCTTTTTATGATGATTTCTGAAATTAAGAAAGGATAAGAAAATCACCATAAATACATTAATATTCAATACCCCAATGGAACCTACTATACCGATACGGTCAGCAATACCACCGATGATCTGAGGCGTAATGATACCGCCCATGGCTGAAATTGCAGTTAAGACAGACATCCCAAGGGTGGAGCCCTTAATCATTGGGCCGGCATTTGCAATGCAGGTAGGATAAATTCCAGATAAAAAGAATCCAAGGCCCAGCAATGCCGCTGTAATCAGAGTCAGGTTTTTCGTAGATATCAATAGGAAGAAACAGGCGGCACTTCCCAATGAGAGAATCAGTATAATGGTGCTCTTATCCAGTTTCTTTGAAAGCGCAGCGCAGATTAAGCGTCCAGCCATAATAACTAACCAGGTAAAGGACACAAGAGCTGTGGCATAAGTTGCACTCATAACATTTGTATTTTGTAGGTAAGTAACAAACCAACCATTGATGCAATTTTCAAGTCCCAGATAAAAAAACAGGATAAACGCGATTCCATAAAAGGAATATGACTTTAAGAATGACCTATCCTGAGAATCCTTCTTACCTTTATCTTTATTTATGCGATTAGAAGTCTCATTTAAAAGAGTATCATCCATGGTACCATAAAGTGCCGCAGTCGCTGCTGTGAGAATGAGTATTAAGTAGAGAACATGTCGCCAGTTAAATCCCAGCTTCATTAAAACAGCAGTAAGAAATGGTGCCAGGAATGCTCCCACTGCAAAAAAACAGTGAAGAAGATTCAGTTTTCCAGTCGCTTTACTTCCATAGATATCGTTGACAGCAGAATTATTTAAAATCGTTATACTGCCACGAACCAAACCGTAAATCAGCATAACACCGTACATAATTGGAAATGGTGGGAGAATACTTAATATAAAAAGACAAACTGGCGCGCAAAGAGTGATAAAAAAGATCGCCCGTTTTCTTCCCAGCCAGGATACCAGCACCGGAAATAAAAAACTGGCGCTTAAATTTCCGATTGCCATTCCTGACAAAAGGCTTCCAGCCGCCAGAAAACTGATTCCTGCTTCTGTAATAATCGATGGCAATATGGCACCAATAACAAGAACTGCCATCCCGCTGACTGCATACCCATAACAGCAACGTAGAAAGATGTGATTGTACTTATCTGTTTTCATTACAAAACTCCTTAGTCATATTTAAAACACATTTCATTATACTAAGGGTTTCACGGAAAGACAAGGGTAAGACACATTTCCTCAAGAAAAGAGCCATTTCTTTCTATACACGCATAAAAATTAGAAAAGTCAAGAAATAATATTGACAGAAGTATTATAGAATGCTATATTAATTAAGTATGCCGCACAATGAGGTTAGTAAGCTTCCATGTTTTATGGAACACCGAAGTTGGCGAGTAATGATAATAGGAGGTGCCATATGTACGCGATTATTGCAACAGGTGGAAAGCAGTACAAAGTAGCGGAAGGCGATATCATTAAGGTAGAAAAGCTTGGTGTTGACGCTGGCGAAGCTGTCACATTTGACCAGGTTCTTGTAGTAAACAATGGTGAATTATCCGTTGGCAGCCCAACCGTAGCAGGTGCTACCGTAACAGGTACAGTTGTGAAGGAAGGCAAAGCTAAAAAGGTTATTGTTTACAAGTATAAGAGAAAAACTGGATACCATAAGAAAAATGGTCATAGACAGTCTTATACACAGGTTAAGATCGAAAAGATCAATGCTTAATTATGGTAAGTGTAACCGTATTTGTTGATTCAGAACAGCATTATACTGGAATTCAGATGTTGGGACATGCAGGTCTGAAAGACGATCCTCAGGAGGGGCAAGAACTTGTCTGTGCTGCGGTATCGGCTCTTACGATTAATATGTCCAACAGTGTAGAGCAATTTACAGAGGATTCTTTTGAAGTAGATCAGGAGGAAGAGTCAGGTACTTTTCGTTTTCGGTTTACCTCAGATATCAGTTCAGAGTCGCAGCTCCTTATAAACTCTCTCGTATTCGGATTACAGGATATTGAGGAGGAATATGGAGAACCATATATCAAAATTTGTTTTAAGGAGGTGTAAGTTATGTTAAAGATGAACCTTCAATTGTTCGCTCATAAAAAGGGTGTTGGTTCTACCAAGAACGGCAGAGATTCCGAGTCTAAGAGATTAGGTGCCAAGAGAGCTGATGGTCAGTTCGTATTAGCTGGCAATATTCTTTACAGACAGCGTGGAACACATATCCACCCAGGCATCAACGTAGGCCGCGGCGGTGATGATACATTATTCGCTTTAGTGGATGGCGTTGTTAGATTTGAAAGAAAAGGCAGAGACAAAAAGCAGGTTTCTGTTTATCCAAAAGCAATTAATGAATAATTGGACCGGCTTCATACCTTGACGTATGGAGCCGTTTTTTGCGATACAGATAATGCTTTTACTTATCTGTATTTTCTGTCTGTCAGAAAGGACAGGCAGTATGTTTGATGCTAATGTTCAGTTTAAGTCTTATCCTCTTTAGAAGGGGGTAGAACTTAGATTTTAAATAAAGCAGAAAGGGAACAGGTGAATGAATGTTTGCCGATAGAGCAAAAATATATATCAGATCCGGTAAAGGCGGCGATGGCCATGTCAGTTTCCGTAGAGAACTTTACGTTCCTTGCGGTGGACCTGACGGTGGTGATGGCGGCCGGGGCGGTGACATTATATTTGTAGTGGATGATGGCCTTAATACATTAAGTGATTTCCGCCAAGTCCAAAAATATGCAGCAAAAGACGGGGAATCTGGTGGAAAACGCAGATGCCACGGAAAAGACGGGGAAAGCCTTATCATAAAAGTTCCGGAAGGAACTGTTATTAAGGAATTTGAGTCTGGTAAAGTAATTGCAGATATGTCCGGTGAAAACCGCAGAGAAGTGATTTTAAAAGGCGGCAGAGGCGGCAAGGGCAATATGAATTTTGCGACTCCCACCATGCAGGCACCAAAGTATGCTCAGCCGGGACAGGCGTTTCAGGAGCTTTGGGTACAGCTGGAACTTAAGGTAATCGCAGATGTAGGACTGGTTGGTTTCCCTAACGTTGGAAAGTCTACTCTATTATCCAGAGTGAGCAATGCCAAGCCTAAGATCGCTAATTACCATTTTACAACCTTAAATCCTCATCTTGGAGTTGTAGATATTGATGGAGGAAAGGGCTTTGTAATGGCCGATATTCCTGGACTCATTGAAGGAGCCTCCGAGGGCGTTGGTCTTGGACATGATTTCCTTCGTCATATAGAACGCACCAGAGTTCTTGTTCATGTAGTGGATGCTGCTTCTACAGAAGGAAGAGATCCCATTGCGGACATCCATGCCATTAATAAGGAATTAGGCGCATACAATTCAGAGCTTTTGGAACGGCCTCAGATCATTGCAGCCAATAAAACAGATGCTATTTATGATGATGGTGAGGATCCTGTAGCAAAGCTTAAAGCTGAGTTTGAACCTAAGGGTGTTAAAGTATACCCCATATCAGCCGTAAGCGGTAAGGGAGTCAAAGAACTGTTATATGCCATTTATGAACTTATACAGACTGTGAACTTAAGTCCGATTGTTTTCGAAAAAGAATTTGACTTAAAGGGACTGACCATTAAGCAGCTTCCTTATACGGTTGAAGTGGATGAGAATGGTGTTTATGTGGTGGAAGGCCCAAGAATTGATAAGATGCTGGGTTATACCAATTTAGAGACAGAAAAAGGCTTCCGATTCTTCCAGAACTTCTTAAAGGAAAATGGAATTTTAGAAGATCTTGAGCAGGCTGGAATTCAAGAGGGTGATACTGTTCGTATGTATGGTCTGGAATTTGACTATTACAAGTAAGTAAGGAGAATAATATGACAAGTAAGCAGAGATCCTATTTAAAAGGATTGGCGATGAATATAGATCCGATTTTCCAGATTGGAAAATCAAGCTTGACTCCAGAACTGACCAATGCAATCGCAGAGGCGCTGGAAGCCAGGGAGCTGATTAAAATTACAGTATTAAAGAATTGCCTGGATGACGGTTCAAGCATTGCTCAGGTTCTTTCTGAGCGTACCCATTCCGAGGTCGTACAGGTAATTGGAAGACGCATTGTCCTTTATAAGCAGGCAAAAGAGGAAGCAAAGCGAAAAATAGCACTTCCCAAATAAAACTGCATCACGTTCCAGTGAGGGAGTCGAAGATTATGGGGAAAATAGGAATTATGGGCGGAACATTTGATCCGATTCATAATGGTCATCTTATGCTTGGGGAACAGGCGTATGATGAATACCGTCTAGATGAAGTCTGGTTTATGCCGTCCGGGCATCCGCCTCACAAAAAAAGGCGTCAGGTAACGGAACCAAAACACCGCCTTGCCATGACGGCTGCTGCGGTAAAGTATCACCCAGGATTTTCGTGTTCTGATTTTGAAGTTGTACGAGAAGGGAATACCTATACAGCGCAGACCTTAAAATTACTTTTAGAGGCATATCCGGAGCATACCTATTATTTTATTGTTGGGGCTGATTCCCTTTATGAGATTGAGAAATGGTATGAACCGGAGCTGGTGTTAAAGCTGGCAGTAATACTGGCTGCTCCTCGGGAATATGAGGTTAAGGAAAGATCTTTGGATGAACAGATTGATTATCTTTGCCGAAAGTATGATGCAGATATTCGAATGCTGCACTGCAAGGAAATGGATATCTCTTCTGCAGAGCTTCGGAACATGGTGTCAAATGGGGAATCCATAGATCCTTATGTGCCAGAGGTGGTTAATAAGTATATTCAGGATCATGGTCTTTATCAGGAGATAGAAGCATGAAAGAGATAATCTTAAATCTTAGAGATGACTTAAAGGAAAAACTTAGCCCTCAGAGGTATGAGCATACAATCAGCGTTTCATTTATCTGTACAGCGCTGGCGATGAGGTATGGTGCTGATTTAGAGCAGTCTGAATTAGCAGGTCTGCTGCATGACTGCGCGAAATATTACGGTGACGGAAATATCATTAAAAAATGTGAGAAACAGAATATCTTTTTAACATCGGATGAATTAAAGGCTCCAGTCGTGCTCCATGCGAAATACGGTGCATGGCTCGCAGAGCATAAATATGGCATTGAGGATAAGGAAGTCTTAGATGCCATACGGTGGCATACGACCGGAAGGCCGGATATGTCTTTACTGGAAAAAATCGTATTTACAGCGGATTATATAGAACCAAGACGAGATAAGGCGGCAGATCTGCCTATCGTAAGGTCTGTTGCTTTTATAGATTTGGATGAATGCGTTTATATCATCCTGAAAGGCACTCTGGAATATCTGGAGGGAAAAGGCTATTTTGTGGATTCCATGTCGGTACAGGCATATGATTATTATAAGAAGATCCATGAAATGAAGAAGGGAGAGTTGTGATGAATCAGTCAGTTGAAATGGTAAAAACCGCATACAATGCGTTGTCTGATAAGAAGGGTGAGGATATTACTATCATTGATATCCGTAACGTATCGGTCATGGCAGATTATTTTATTATTGCCAGCGGTACAAATTCAAGCCAGGTTCAGGCCATGGTTGATAATGTGGAAGAAGAACTGGGTAAAAAGGGTTATGTCTGCAAGCAGATGGAGGGATATCGCTCTGCCAATTGGATCCTCATGGATTACGGCGATATTATCGTTCATGTATTTGATCGTGACAACCGTTTATTCTATGATCTGGAAAGAATCTGGAGAGACGGAAAAACCATTGATGTAGATACTTTATCATAATACGATGAGAGTAGAAAACGGCTTAACAGGACCTGTTAGCCGTTTTTTGTTGCAGTCCTTTAAATGGATTAAGAAATAGCCCAGCACTAGTTGACATAAAATAATTATGTTAACTAGTGCTGGGCTATTATAATCTCTACTGGTGTTAAACCGTCTTTTAATGAATTCCCAGACGAAACAGACCAATTACTTTTCCAAGAATCTCTACTTGATCTACAATAATCGGATCCATGGAATCGTTCTCTGGCTGAAGGCGGTAATGGCCATCTTCCTTGAAAAAACGTTTTACTGTAGCAGAATCATCTACCAATGCAACAACAATCTCTCCATTAACAGCAGTAGGACAATGCTCAACAATAATTTGATCCCCTTCCAGTATACCAGCATTAATCATGCTGTTTCCCCGTACCTTAAGCATAAAGGTTTCCCCATTGGGAAGTAAATCGGAAGGAATAGGATAGTAATTCTCAATATTTTCCTCAGCATATAATGGCTGACCGGCTGCTACTGTTCCAAGAACAGGTACATTCACCACTTCTCTGCGGGTCAGATTAAAACAATCATCAATGATCTCAATGGTTCTGGGTTTGGTCGGGTCTCTTCGTATGTAGCCCTTTTCTTCCAAAGTCTCCAGGTGTGAATGAACGGAAGAGGTTGATTTTAAATGAACCGCTTCACATATCTCCCTCACTGCGGGGGGATAACCCTTCTTTAATATCGTCTCTTTTATATATTCCAAAATTTCCTGTTGCTTGGGTGTGATCTTCTCCTGAGCCATCGCACAGCCTCCTCAAATCTTTATCATTAAACCTATAGTAACATATGTTCGAAAAAAATGCAAACCTTTGTTCGAAAAAAGCCAAAACGAATTGACAAACATATGTTTGGAGTGATATGATTGCCTTATCAAAACAGAACGTGAGTTCTGATTATTTTTAGGAGGCATCCGTATGATGAAACAAATAATTGTGCTGTTATTTTTCTCATTTCTTGGATTCCGTATCTTTGGTTTCTTTCCGGGACTTGATTCTGCACAGGCCCTTGAACAGGCAGCTATAGACAAGTACTACACCAGCATTGAGATCCAGCAGGGAGACAGTCTTTGGAGCATTGCAGGAAAATATAGTGAAAACAGCGGAATGACAGTGGCTCAGTATGTAAAAGAATTGAAGAACATGAATGGGTTAAAGGAAGATATCATACACAGCGGGCACTATTTGACCGTTATGTACTGTACCTCTGAGGAGACCCCCTGATTTTTCATTCCTATGAGAGGATAGGAGATTTAAATTGCGTTGATTTTATGGGAATAATAATTTAGAATAAAGAAAGCGTCCTCTATTATTAGTAAATTGGCGCAATTTTAATGACTAAAGGATTAGAACCTATATGAAAATCACATTTGGTATTCTGGCTCATGTGGATGCTGGTAAAACTACATTTTCTGAACAGATTTTATATCAGGAAAAGGTGATCAGGACTTTGGGGCGGGTAGATTCTCAGACGGCCTGTCTGGACCATGATGAGATAGAGAAAACAAGAGGGATTACGATTTTTTCTGATATGGCGTGCTATACACACAACGATAATACTTATTATCTGGTAGATACTCCCGGGCACGTTGATTTTTCAGCTGAGATGGAGAGAACATTAGAAATTATGGACTATGCTATCCTTGTAGTGAATGGTTCCGATGGGGTACAGGGTCATACAGAGACAATTTGGAAGCTGCTGGAACGATATCAGATTCCTGTATTTCTGTTTATCAATAAACTGGATATCCCCACAGCCTCTTACGAGCTTATTGTAAAAGAACTTAAAAACCAGCTATCAGACCGCATTTTGGATTTCCAGGACATGAACTTTAAGAATGGAATGGAAGGTACCTTTACGGACGATCTCATAGATAATGTTTCTGAACTGGATGAAGGTCTTGTCGATGAGTGGCTGGAAGGAACCATGTCTTATGAAGATATGAAGCCCTCATTGTTAACACAGATTAAGAAACGCCGCTTATTTCCCTGCTTTGGGGGAAGTGCATTAAAAGGGGCTGGGCTTTATGAGTTCCTTACCGCATTTTATGAGCTTGCTCAGACTAGTTACGAGACCTCTGACGTTTTCAGAGGAAGAGTGTTTAAGATTCGTTATGATGAACAACAGGAGCGTATGACTTATCTTAAAGTATTAAGTGGAAGTGTAAAGGTACGTGATATTGTTTCTGAGACTGAGAAGATACATCAGATCAGATTGTTTCGGGGGGAGAAATTCACTACAGCTACGGAAGCAACTGCTGGCGATGTAGTTGCTGTAACCGGATTAATAAGTACCGTTGCTGGTCAGGGACTTGGCGCCTGCCAGACGAGAGAAAACCCTTACCTTTATCCAGCCCTTCAGGCCAGAGTACAGTATCCACCGGACATTCCTGATCAGACGGTTTTACGTATCTTCCATATGTTAGAAGAAGAGGATCCATCTCTGAAAGCGGAGTGGGAAGAATCCTTACAGCAGCTTAAGGTTAATGTTATGGGGAGAATCCAACTGGAAGTCTTAGAAGAAACGGTTTTAAGAAAATATCAGGTTCCAGTAACCTTTGGGAATCCGGAGGTTGTATACATGGAAACGGTGAAAGAACCAGTATATGGCTATGGTCATTTTGAACCTCTTAGACATTATGCTGAAGTAGCCCTTAGAATAGAGCCGGCGCCCAGAGGGGAGGGCATTACGTTTGAGAGCGAATGTCATGTTGACAGGCTTGGGATTAATTATCAGAATCTGATACGTACCCATGTATTTGAGACTGTTCATAAAGGAATCTTAACCGGTTCTTCCCTGACAGATGTTAAGATTGTTTTGATTGATGGTATTTCTCATATAAAGCATACAGAAGGCGGTGATTTCCGCGAGGCAGTATATCGGGCAATCCGGCAGGGGCTGATGAAGGCGGATAACCTCCTTTTAGAGCCTTATTACAGGTTTAGCCTGTCCATTCCCGACACCCTGGCTGGAAAGCTCTTAAATGACATTACAAGACGCTACGGAGTGTATGAGGCTCCGGTCATGGATGGAAGCGGTAGATGTGTTGTTACAGGAACCGGCCCTGTTTCTTCCTTTATGAATTATGGAGAAGAGCTGCTTATGATGACAGGAGGACGGGCAGGAATCTCTATGAATTTTTCTCATTATGACATATGTCATAATCAGGACGAAGTGGTGGCCTCTTATCATTACAACGCGGATGCAGATGTTAAGAACCCATCCTGTTCTGTTTTCTGCCATAAAGGGACTTCCTTTGTAGTGAATTGGAATAAGGCAGAAGATTATATGCATACCCTTCGGTAGCCCCTGTTTTTCAACAATTTCGGACAAAGATTAGCCGTAGTGCTTGACACCGCCCGTATAAACGTTATAATACAACCAAGGAATTTGGTAATTATAGGTACCATATTTACATGCGACCATCAGAAAGGTATTGTAATTCATGAGTTTAGAAAAACAGAAAGCTTTTATTATTCACTGTGTATTTGCATTTATTTTATTAATCATGGTATATGCAGGCGTTAAATATGTTTTTCCACTTTTAATGCCCTTTGTTATTGGATTAATTATCTCCATGACGTTTCGAAAGCCCATTGATTTACTGACAAAGAAGTTAGGTATCAAGCGGACCTTTTCCTCAATCATAATTCTGATTTTATTTTATGCCTGCTTATTCTTGGTCATTAGCCTCATTGGTGCCAGGTTCTTCCAGTTCATCAGTTCATTATTTAATAACCTGCCTTCGCTTTACAAGGAAACTCTTCAACCAGCTCTTTCTGCTTTTACGGATCAGATGTCTAACAGGTTTCCTGTCATTAAGGTGTATTTGGATGAGTTTATTAATAACATTGGACAATCAATATTCACCTATCTTTCCAATATATCCTCAAAGGTAGTGACAACGGTCACTGGTTTGGCTGGTCAGGTTCCAACCTTGTTAATAAAGGTTATTTTTACAATTGTATCGTCCTTCTTTTTCACCATTGATTATTACAAGATTGGAAATTTTGTGTTACGTCAATTTGGAGACAAGCGCAGAAATATTATGCTGAATTTAAAAGATAATGTCATTGGATCATTAGGTAAATTCATTCGTGCCTATGCCTTGATTATTTCCATCACTTTTATAGAATTATCTCTTGGCTTTTCTATTATAGGCATTCCTACTCCATTTCTGATTGGACTGCTTGTTGCAATCATAGATGTTCTTCCTATTTTGGGGACTGGAGCTGTTTTGATTCCCTGGTCAATCATTGCCTTTTCCATGGGGGATACCAAGGTAGGAATTGGAATGATTGTTTTATACATCTTTATTACAGTAGTTCGACAGATACTGGAACCCAAAATCATAGGACAGCAGATAGGACTTCACCCCATTGTAACTCTTATATTAATGTTCGTAGGAGCACAGCTGATGGGAATTTTGGGACTGTTTATGTTGCCGATCATAGCCACCATTCTGGTTAAGCTGGATAAAGAGGGTAGCATTCATATTTTTAAATAAAAAAGATACGGATATATAAAACGAAGGCAGAGACATAAATAAAGTCTCTGCCTTCGTTTTATATGGACTTTTTTCGTTTCTTTACAAACCAGATAAGGACACCGACTGCGATGACCGCCATAATAGCGACGGAAATATTGGAATACAGATCCATGTAATGTACAATGGTGTTCCATTTCGACCCTGCGAATGCTCCCAGGAACACGAGCACAATGTTCCATATGAAGGTACCAATGGTGGTATAGAGGAGAAATTTCCCCATATGCATTTTGGCCATACCTGCTGGTATGGAAATCAGGCTGCGGATAAGAGGGATGAAACGGCAAAAGAAGATCGTTGAGGTTCCCTTTTTCTCAAACCAGCCTTCTGCTCGCTTAATATCAGATCTTTTTAGTCCAAGGATATGTCCCCACCTGTCTACCAGTAGCTCCAGCTTTTCTACGGGAAGTAAAAGACCTACCCCGTAAAGGATACATGCGCCAATGACAGAACCCAAGGTAGCAAACAGCACAACGATCCATCGATTCATGGATGTATAAGTTGTCATAAAACCGCCAAATGTCAGGATCAATTCAGATGGGATGGGAGGAAAAACGTTTTCTATTGCTATCAGCAATGCTATCCCCAAGTATCCGTATTGATCCATCGTATTAATTATCCATTCCTGCATTTCAAATTCCTTTCCTGATGTAAATATTCTGCTTGTTACTATTATCTGCAGAAAGGCAGATATTTAATAAGCATCAGCGCGAAACCTTTTGAGTTAGGACGCTAATGCTTATTTTTATTATAGCTATTATATTGGATAAAAATATATATTTCAATCCTTTTTCACCAAAATGATAGCTTAAGAATTATGGAAGAAATTCTAAAGGGGAAAACTTGATCACGAATGACCAAGTATTTCTGGTATCATATTGATTAAAAATTGTTCTCCAGCAGTTAAATATCCGTGTTTTCTATAACAGCAATATAAGCTGCGTTTCATAGGATAATCTTTAATCTGGCAGTAGTAATTGGTGTTATTACTTCTGGAAAAATGATGCATGGCAATGCTGGGAACAAAGGTGAATCCCTTATTCAATCTTACTAAACTGCTGGCAAGATGAATATTCTCAGTCTCTATAACCTTACCAGGAGTAATTTGATATTGCATCAAAAAACGATCTGCCACTTCACGCATGCTCCGGCCTTTTTTTAGGAGAATCATAGGTTGACCGGAAAGTGATTCTGGCAATATGGAAGGATTTTGACTCCCTGGTATCCATAAGGTTTTTGTTTCCAAAAAGTACGGCGGAACTTGTAGGTAAATAGGATTCTCCAGAAATAGACGATATTCCAGTTCTGGATCATCCGTCTGATAGACAAAAGCCATATCAGTTTTTCCGCTTTTAACTGTTTCTAAAAGAGCGCTCATACGTTCCTCAATCAGCAATAACTCAACCTTGGGAAATTTCTGCTCGAAGGTATCTAAAATAGCTGGAAATATAAATTCCCCGGTCAGAGAAGTAAGGCCTAACGTAATCCGCCCGCTTAGGCTGTTGTTTAAATCAGAAATTTCTTTTGTAACAGATCTGGAAATTGCCAGCACCTCCTTACAGCCACGTAAATAGACCTCTCCAGCTTTTGTAGGCTTTAGATTACCCCGATTACGGATAAACAATGAGGTGCCAAGAGTATGCTCCAGATCAAGAATAAGGCGGCTCAGTGCAGGTTGAGAAATGTATAGCTTTTGAGCAGCCGCGGTTATATTACGTTCCTCGGCTACGGTCAGTAGATAATAAATCTGTTTTTCGTTTATCATGGTTGTATCTCCACGCAGTTTGCAAGTAAAAGTATAACATCAATGTTATGTATGAATGTTAGTATTGGTATTTTACATTATTTTAATCTGTGTTTATAATGAAGTCAAGATGAATCGTAATCACTGTATGAATCATAGGAATTACGAAAAAGTCCAGTGATATTTTCGGATTTACAGGAGGGTATAGCAATGGCAAATGTAAAAGTATTTGTTCCATACGGTGCAGTTGGTTTAAATTGTACGGAAGAAGCATTTGAAGCAGGTCTGGCCATGAAGCCGGACATCATTTCCAGTGATGCAGGTTCCACGGATTCAGGGCCTTATTATTTAGGATCTGGTCACGGTAAATATTCTATCGGTGACGTAAAACGAGACTTAAAGCGCATGGTATTAGGTGCTCACAAGCTGGGAATTCCCATGACCATTGGTTCTGCAGGAACCTGCGGTTCAGATGAGGGGGTTGATACTGCCTGCGAATTAATCAGGGAAATATGTGAGGAAGCTGGAATCCACAAAAAAATTGCCAAAATTTATTCCCAGCAGGATTCTAACGTAATAAAACAGAAATACTGTGATGGAATGATAAATGCATTACATGGAGCGCCTGAAATCTCAGAGAAGACGTTTGATGAGTGCAGCACCATTGTAGCGCTGCTTGGTGCGGAGGCGTATGAGGAGGCTTTTAAGAATGGTGCAGAAATCATCATTGGAGGCCGGTCAACCGATACCGCCGTAATCGCAGCATACCCTCTGATGAAAGGCTGTGATCCTGCATCTTGCTGGCACGCAGCAAAAACCGTTGAGTGCGGAGGCGTTTGTACCAGTGCTGGTCTGCAGGGCGGAGTATTTATGGAAGTAGATGAAAAAGGCTTTACAATTAAAGCAGTGCAGCCAGGCAGTACGGTTTCTGCCTATTCTGTATCTGCACATCTGATTTATGAAAATTCCAATCCGATTCAATTAACAGAGCCGGGAATTCAAATTGATACTTCAAATTCCACCTATACAGAATTGTCTGAAACAGAAGTACGGGTAGAGGGTACAACCATCGAGTATTTTCCCTATACCTTGAAGTTAGAAGGTTCTGGTCCTGTAGGATATCAGACGGTCAGCATGGCAGGCATTCGTGACAGAAAGGTAATGCAGGACCCTATGAAATGGGTGGATGCAGTATCCAGAGCCGGTATAGAAAAGCTGGAAAAGGCAGGTATTTCAAGTGACAGCTATCATTTCTGGCTGCGTCCTTATGGATATAACGGCGTTTCGGGAATGGAGGTACCCGAAGGTTATGTTCCGAATGAGGTACTTATGATGCTGACAGTGACCGCTGATACCCAGGAGATGGCAACTCAAATTACCAAAGCATTTAATCCGTTACTGCTTCATTACAATATGTTTGAAGGAAAACAAATGCCTTCTTATGCTTTTATTTTTTCACCTGCGGAGATGGAACGAGGTGCAATTTATGAGTTCAAATTGTACCATACAGTATCCGTTAAGGATCCGTTGGAGTTGGTTCGCTTTTCTTATGAGAATATCTAATTTGGGAGGTGCATGATGAGTACGATTGAAAAGACTGTTAAATACATTCGCAGCAAAAATGCAGGTCCTTTTTGGCTTACCATTGATGCTTTTTGCAATAATGTTGAAGATACAAAAAGCGTTACTGCTGCATTTGAAAGAGAGCGGGAGTTTATTGCCAAATCATTTCAGGTGAAGTCGGAGGAACTACAGATCTTCTGTCTGGAACATATTCAGGTGGCAAAGATCAGCCTCCCCCGGGTACCAATTGAGGGAAGCCGCGATGAGAGGGATATGCATGGCGGACAGCAATATGTTTCATTACTTGATATCTCTTGTTAAGGAAACATGGTTAACAAATTAAGTTACAAACTGAAAAATCAGTATAATGAACCGGCAATAGGATTCGCCTCCTATTGCCGGTTTGTCTACGTAATCAGGATAATTCTTTTACAAACGCTTACTATAAATATTTGATAGTGCATTCTGTCATAAACTCCAATATAATGAAACCTTTCTCTGTGTTTCTAATATATCCATATCTGGTAGAAGACCATTCAAAAGAACCGCATATAGTTGAAAATAAAATAAATTATGATAGAATTATAGACAGCCAGAGGTTATATCGTCTACAAAGAACAATAACTAACCGGATATGTTTTAATTATAAATAGTAAAAAGGCAAATTGCTTTGATTAAAATTGGATGTTAGAAACACAAGGAGGTATTTATGGAAGAGGATAGAACAGAGAATAAGTCATACATGAAAGTGATAGATTATATTAAAAAACAAATACGCAATGGTGAGTTAAATATAGGAGGAAAGCTGCCTGCGGAAAGAGAATTGTCAGAGATACTGGGGATCAGCCGCAATTCTGTGAGAGAAGCGATTCGTACGCTTGATATTATGGGGGTAATCTCTAGTCAACAGGGTGCAGGCAATTTTCTTACAGGTAACTTTGAGAATAATCTGGTAGAATCACTGTCCATGTTGTTTCTGCTGAATCAGATCGATTACAGACAGGTCAGTGAACTTAGGAGAGCGCTTGAAATGGAGGCGCTGATGCTGGCAATCGATCATATCACCGATGAGGAAATCCAAACCCTGGTAAAGATCGTATCTCAGTTGGAGAGGGAGAGTGAGGCGAATAATGTGGTATTGGACAAGAAGATGCACTATAATATAGCCCTGGCCTCTAAGAACACTCTGATTATCAATATCCTTCAGGCTCTATCAGAAATACTGGATAAATTTATTGTAGATCTGCGAAGAGAGATCTTAAGCCAGGAAGACAGCAGAAAAATTCTGATACAAGCCCATAATGGAATGTTAGAAAGTTTAATTAAAAGGGACAAAAATCTTGCTTATGAATCAATTAACAAACATTTTAGTATTATTGACCAAAAAATCAAGGAAAAAGAGTTGACAATGCTCAAAAAGCACGATAATTAGTGAAAATCAACAAAATACTTGTTAAAAAAATGACGTATGTTGACTTATATAACATACGTCATTATAATTAAATTGCAAAGTGGTACTACCAATTTTATGGGGTGGTAGCTAATAGGTGTAGTAAGACAAATCTGTTTTGCAGCATCTATTTTTTTACGATAATTGGTACTACCAATTGAAAATTTTATTTCAGGAGCATTGAGAATCGGCAGAATTCTTTGCTGCTCCCAAAAGACCACAGAATGGAGAAGCTATGGAGAAAATTTTCGAATTTGTTTTGGCATTGTTACCTATTATCTGGCTGATCATTGCTCTGACAGCTATTAAAATCCCAGGATTTAAAGCATGTGTCATTGCTTTGGCAATTGCATACGTACTTTCCGTGTTTGTATGGAAGATGCCTTTGATTGACAGCCTGGGTGCAGTTGCGGAAGGGGCCGCACTTGCTTTATGGCCAATTATCATTGTTATAATTGCCGCGGTATTTACTTACAACATCTGTGTTTCTACCGGAAAAATGGAAGTAATTAAAAAAATGCTGGCAAATGTAACGCAAGACAAAAGGGTGCTAGTACTTATTATAGCATGGGGCTTTGGCGGTTTTATGGAAGGAATGGCGGGCTTTGGAACAGCGGTTGCTATTCCGGCCAGTATGTTAGTGGGTCTTGGCTTTCCTCCAGCATTTGCAGCAATCGTCTGCCTGATTGCGAATGCAACACCCACCGCCTTTGGCTCCATTGGTATTCCAACCACAACACTGGCTAAAATAACAGGTATTCATGTTATTGATCTTTCCACCAATACCGTAATTTTGTTAGCCCTGCTGATCATCTTAACACCGTTTGTATTAGTGTTTCTTACAGGAAAATCAAAGAACTCTTTAAAAGGAATCACTTTAATCACATTCATTTCAGGAATTTCCTTTTTGATTCCTGAATATTTGGTGGCAAGATATTTAGGAGCGGAGCTTCCAGTCGTAATTGGATCGGTTTGTTCCATGGCTGCCACGGTTTTAGCCGCTCGTATCATTGGCAAAGGCGAGGTGGAAGAAAAATACCGTCTGGATGGCAGAGAGGAAGTCAAAATAACAGTGAATCAAGCTCTGATTGCCTGGAGTCCCTTCATCCTGATTTTTGTATTTCTCCTAGTAACATCTAAATTGGCAGGTCCCTTCAATAGAACGCTGGAATCTGTAAAAACTTCAGTGAGTATTTATCAGGGGAGAGGAGGGTCCCCATTTACCTTTTCCTGGCTTGCTACTCCTGGTTTTTGGATTCTATTATCCGCCTTTATCGGAGGTAACATTCAAGGTCTGAACATGAAAGAATTGATTGTAATCCTTAAAAAGACGATTCTTCAGATGATGAAGACGGTCATCACCATTATTGCCATTATGGCAACAGCAAAATTGATGGGATACAGCGGTATGATTGCCTCCATCTCACTGGTATTTGTAACTTATACGGGTTCCTTCTATCCCTTTTTTGCACCTTTCCTAGGTGCCATCGGAACCTTTGTGACCGGGAGCGGAACCTCTGCCAGTGTATTATTTGGGGGATTACAGGCAGAAACGTCTGCAGCATTGGGGCTTAACCAGGCCTGGATTACAGCGTCTAATACAGCCGGTGCGGTAATTGCCAAGATGATTTCACCTCAGAGTATCGCGATTGCAGTGGCGGCTGTAAGTCTTGAGGGCGAGGAAAATATGTTATTAAAGGGAACCATCAAGTGTTTTGTTATTTTTATAATTATAGTCGGGGTTATTACATATGCAGGTTCAAGAATGTTGGCATAATGTCCTGCCAATATAATATTACCATTGCTTCACAGCAATCCTTAAAGGGGAAAGAAAGGAGTTCTAAATGAATATTTTAGTATGTATTAAGCAGGTACCAGACAGCAATAAGGTGGAAGTGGATCCGGTTACCGGCGTGTTAAAACGAAATGGAGTAGAATCCAAGATGAATCCTTATGATCTGTATGCATTAGAAGCTGCGCTTCGAATCCGTGAGAAAACCGCTGGCAGTATAACGGTAATTACCATGGGACCAGGGCAGGCAGTTGGAATCATCAAAGAAGCCTTTGCCATGGGAGCAGATAACGGAGTATTGATATCCGACCGTAAGTTTGGTGGAGCCGATGTACTGGCAACCAGCTATACTCTTTCCCAGGGAATTAAACAAAGTGGAGAATTTGACCTGATTCTCTGCGGAAAACAGACTACGGATGGAGATACCGCTCAGGTAGGACCAGAAGTGGCAGAATGGCTGGGCATTCCCAGTCTGTCCAATGTTTCCCGGATCGTTGAACAAAAAGAAAGCTCATTAGTGGTGGAAATGGATATGACGGATGACATAGAAGTAGCAGAAATACAATATCCCTGCCTGCTGGCGGTGGATAAGGATATATTTATCCCAAGGCTTCCTTCTTATATCAGAAAGCAGGAGACAAAGGACAGGGAAATAAAAGTTATTACCCTTGCCGACATGGAGGATAAGGAAGAGAAAAACTATGGCTTAAATGGTTCTCCCACACAAGTGCAGAAAATATTTCCGCCCCAGGTAAATAACCACAGAGAAGTGTGGAATGGAGATGGTAAAGAGCTGGCTGAACAGTTATTACATAAATTAAAGGAATTAAAATTTGCCTAAGGAGGATAGATATGGCTAAGTTAATCGTAAACCAGGAAAAGGTAGGAAACAAACAGGAGCTGATCAGTATCTGCCCCTTTGGTGCTATTGAAGAGAAAGACAACATGATTCAAATCAACGCAGCTTGTAAAATGTGTAAGCTCTGTGTAAAAAAAGGCCCGGCAGGTGCCGTTGAATATGTAGAGGAAGCTGTTGAATCCATCGACAAGGATCAATGGAAGGGAATTGCTGTTTATGTAGATCATATTGATGGAGCAATACACCCCGTAACCTATGAGCTGATTGGAAAAGCAAAGGAACTGGCAGCTAAAATCAATCACCCGGTATATGCCATAATGATGGGACATCATATACAGAAACAGTGTGAGGAACTGCTGCATTATGAAGTGGATAAAGTATTCGTTTATGATAAGGAAGAGTTGGACCGCTTCAAGATGGAGCCATATACCAGAGCATTTGAGGATTTTGTTGAACATATAAAGCCTACTGCTATCTTAATAGGAGCAACTCCGGTAGGCAGACAGTTGGCGCCAAGGCTGGCAGCCAGATTAAAAACGGGATTAACTGCTGACTGTACGATTCTGGACATAAATGAAAACACAGATCTTGTTCAAATAAGACCTGCTTTCGGCGGAAACATTATGGCTCAGATATTAACGCCTAATCACAGACCTCAGATGGCTACTGTACGCTATAAGGTTATGGATGCACCTGAAAGAAAAGAGGAGGCATACGGTGAGATTATTAACTGCGTGATTGATTCAAAGGAACTGGGCAGTAAGGTAACTGTATTAGATATCATTGCAAAGGAAAAAGAACAGTTTATCGAAGCCGCCGATGTGCTGGTAGTCGCCGGCAGGGGTGTTAAAAAAGAAGAGGACCTTGAAATGCTAAGAGAGCTTGCGGATATACTGGGGGGTCAGCTTGCCTGTACACGTCCGGTCATGGAAGCAGGGTGGCTGGAAGCCAAATGTCAGGTAGGCTTAAGCGGCCGTACCGTAAGACCGAAGCTGATTATTACCTGTGGGGTATCCGGTTCCGTCCAGTTTACGGCAGGTATGAATAATGCCGATCATATCATTGCCATTAACAAAGATGAGAATGCTCCCATTTTTAAAACAGCTCATTATTGCCTGGTTGGAGATTTATACGAAATCCTTCCTGAAATCATCAGCCAGATCAAGGCTGGTAAGTTCATTAGCGCTTAAGAATTGTTCAATCCAGAATAACATTAGCGTGAAACATGAAAGGCGATATACAAAATTGTACCTGTGGCTTAAGATTTTAAAGCTATGAGAAAGGTAGGGTTATTATAATGAATTATAAAAAGTTGGAATTAGAAGATATTAATTACATACAAAGTATCATCAAGGATAATGAGAGAATTCTTATGGGTGAAAATATTAACGAAGAATACAGCCATGATGAGCTAAGCGATACGATCAGTTATCCGGATTTAGTGGTAAAGGTTAAATCTCCGGAAGAAGTATCATCTATTTTGAAATATGCCTATGAGAACACAATACCTGTTACTCCCAGAGGTTCTGGCACAGGTCTGGTAGGAGCCTCTGTAGCAATTGAACATGGTATCATGCTGGATACCAGCTTAATGAACCACTTTCTGGAACTCGATGAGGATAATCTTACCATCACAGTTGAACCGGGAGTTTTGCTTATGGAGCTGGCCGCTTATGTAGAGGAGAGAGGTTTATTTTATCCTCCTGACCCAGGTGAAAAATCTGCCACCATCGGAGGAAATATCAGTACCAATGCCGGTGGTATGAGAGCGGTTAAATACGGTGTGACCAGAGATTATGTAAGAGGGCTGGAAGTTGTGCTGCCCAATGGCAAAATCGTGGAATTTGGAGGTAAGGTAGTAAAGAACAGTACCGGATATGCCATGAAGGATCTGATGGTAGGTTCAGAAGGAACTCTTGGTATTATTACCAAGGCAACCTTAAAGATTCTTCCTCTGCCAAAGAAAGCAATCAGTTTGTTGATTCCATTTCCATCTCTGGAACAGGCAATTGGTACCGTGCCTTTAATTATCAAATCCAAAGCCATCCCAACTGCGATTGAATTTATGCAGAGAGAAGTTATTATGGATGCTGAAAAATACCTGGGCAAAAAGTTTCCTGATAACAGTGCAGATGCCTATCTGCTGCTTAAATTTGATGGCAATTCAACGGAAGAAATAGAAAAAGACTATGAAAACGTAGCCCAAATCTGTATAGAGCAGGGAGCCATTGATATTTTAGTGTCTGACACCACAGAAAGAGAAGATTCCATATGGAAAGCCAGAGGTGCTTTTCTGGAAGCCATCAAAGGTTCGACCTCCTTTATGGATGAAGTCGATGTCGTAGTCCCCAGAAGTTCCGTGAATGAAATGGTGGAATATATCCACGGATTATACAAAGAAGTCAATATCCGAATTAAAAGCTTTGGCCACGCAGGAGATGGCAATCTCCATGCTTATATCTTAAAGGATGAACTAAGTGAAGAAGAATGGGAAGAGAAAGTGAAGGCAGCCATGGATAAGATTTATGGGAAAGCCAGAGAACTAAGTGGTCAGGTATCCGGGGAACACGGCATTGGTTATGCGAAAAAGTCTTATCTTATGAAAGCGCTGGATCCGGCTACGGTTGAAATTATGAGGGGGATTAAACTGGCATTTGATCCAAAGAATATTTTAAATCCTCATAAAGTATGCCAGCTGTAGGTCATCGAAGAGAGTTGCTGATATAAATTTGTTTCTGATAGAATGGAAGAGGAGTGGTCTAATGCAGATCACTCCTCTTAAAATGCTTTGCTTACATTTATATCACCTATAGTTCTATACATCTCTATTTATGTTTGTTATAATAAATAAAGACTTTAATGGACTGATGAGATATTTAAAATTGCAATAATAGGATGTTTCAGTACTATATGCAATTTTTTATGATATTTTCATTTGTTATTTATCTATTGACTCCCTTAATTTCACTTTATTTCTTGCACTTCTTCGACGCTCATCCTCCAATGCGGCATAATGCTTTTTTGTTGTATTAACGTCTGAATGGCCAAGAACATCCGCCACAAGATAAATATCACCAGTTTCTTTATAAAGACTGGTTCCATAGGTGCTTCGAAGTTTATGAGGTGTAATTTTTTTTAGAGGAGTCACCGATTTAGAATATTTTTTCACCAGATTCTCGACACTTCGAACGGCGATGCGCTTTTTTTGGAGGGAAAGGAAGAGTGCTTTTTCATGGCCTTCCTCAGCAATAATCTTGTTACGTTCTATGAGATATTCATAAAGAGCATCCTCTACCTCAGTACCGAAATAGACCATGACTTCTTTTCCGCCTTTTCTAACAATTCGTATGCCCCCATTTTTAAAATCAATATCGTCTATATCAAGACCAACGCATTCGGATACACGAATTCCGGTACCCAGTAGCAGCGTTAACAAAGCAAGATCTCTGATTTTTGTTTTGGCATGATAGGATTTCTGCTTCTCTGTCAGGGCTTCTCCATTTTCCACTTCATCAAGTAGAAGAGCAACCTCATCAACATCTAGCCGGATAATATCTTTTTCGTGTAGTTTAGGTAGTTGTACTAAAGCAGCCGGATTGTTTTGAATACGTTCATTTCGGTAATAATAATTATAGAAGCTTTTTAATGATGAGACTTTTCTCATTATTCCTCTTTCTTTATTGGTTATTTCCTGGTTTTTATCGTTAAAACGATATTTAAGATATTCCATATATTCTTCAATATCTACCACTTTAAGATTATCAAGATGGTCCAAAGTAATATTTTGAATGTCAGACTTGAAAAGTGACGGATTTTCTTTTTTAAGGAAATCAAAAAATACCTTTAAATCGTAGGCGTATGCGATTCTCGTCCGGGAGGACGTACGCGGCTCTATACCACGAAAAAAGTCTCCACAGAAGCGGGGAAGCTCTTTGATTAGCTCACGAAGATGCTTCACATTTTCGATGTCTTTTTGCTGATGATAGGATAGTGGGGCGCTCACATTTTTACCTCATTTCATTATGTATTTAAATTTAAGTTTGTTAGAAAGAATACTCCGTGAAATTAAGAGATTTATTCTTGTAAATAAGTGGTTAATTAATATTATATCATATAATTTAAATAATGTATAAGATAAGTATTTATATAGTGTATTATAGGATGTATAATATGAAAATATATATGGGATTAATTAAGTGAGGTATTATATAGAAGTGCATTGAATAGTTGAGTAGTAAAAATATTATCAATAGCAGACATTAAAAGAACAAACAAAAAATAATAAAATTACGAATGAATCATAAAGATGTATTAAACACCCATAACTATGCGTTAAACTAGACTTTCGCGAATAGTTGGAAGTATGCCTTTCACCAGCACAAAGCTGATAACCAAAAAATTTACTGCTGCTTTGTCATGAAAATAACCGAAAAAAAATTTTACTACTGTTTTGTCGTTTTTCAACATTTTTCCTGGAAAACCGAAAAACTAAAATCATAGGGGTTTTGTCGTTTTTCCATTAGATACTATTCATAAGTATATCATATTGGTATTATTCTAGTCCAATGATATTTATAAAAAATGATGCATTTTTCTGCGCAATCCTTTACAATAAGGACAAGTCTTCTTTTTCCTCTTTTGATAAAATAACTTTTTCTTTGGACTTATAGCATAAGAATTTCTACACTCGGAACAAGTCCACCAAACACTTCCCGAATAATTCTCTATAATTTCATCTGGATCAATAAAGAGCCAATTACCTAAATTCCATTCCTTCATCATATCAGAATGTAATGCTTTGAAAGACGTTTTCCCCGGTATGGCTTCTCTTCCATTACAATAAGGACAGTCTACCTCTTCGTTAACTCTATCTTTCACGGATCCCTTCCAAATCATACTACATACTGGGCAATCCCATTTAACTAGTGGTGTATATGTTGGAAAAATATTATCTGAACTCACTTCATTAATTGAAGAATATTCTGTAGCTATATCAGGATACAGTGCTTTAAATGAAGTTTTACCCGGAATGGCTTTCTTACCACTACAATAGGGGCAAATAGCATTCCCTTCTACTCTATCTTTTACAGAACTTTTCCAAGTCAAAGTGCATTTTGTACAATCCCATGTAATAGGTAGACTATATGTTGGAAAAATATTATCTGAACTCACTTCATTAATTGAAGAATATTCTGTAGCTATATCAGGATACAGTGCTTTAAATGAAGTTTTACCCGGAATGGCTTTCTTACCACTACAATAGGGGCAAATAGCATTCCCTTCTACTCTATCTTTTACAGAACTTTTCCAAGTCAAAGTGCATTTTGTACAATCCCATGTAATAGGTAGACTATATGTTGGAAAAATATTATCTGAACTCACTTCATTAATTGAAGAATATTCTGTAGCTATATCAGGATACAGTGCTTTAAATGAAGTTTTACCCGGAATGGCTTTCTTACCACTACAATAGGGGCAAATAGCATTCCCTTCTACTCTATCTTTTACAGAACTTTTCCAAGTCAAAGTGCATTTTGTACAATCCCATGTAATAGGTAGACTATATGTTGGAAGAATATTATCTGAACTCACTTCATTATTTAAAGAATATTCTGTAGCCATTTCAGGATACAGTGCTTTAAATGAGGTTTTGCCCGGAATGGCTTTCTTGCCACTACAATAGGGGCAAATAGCATTCCCTTCTACTCTATCTTTTACAGAACTTTTCCAAGTCAAAGCGCACTTTGTACAATCCCATGTAATAGGTAGACTATATGTTGGAAGAATATTATCGAGATCTACTTCATTTACTTCCGAAGATTCTACAGCCATTTCAGGATATAAAGCTTTAAATGAAGTTTTTCCAGGAATCGCCTTTCTTCCTTCAACACAGGCACAATCTCTTGCTTCATAATAACGTTCTTTCATTGATAATATAAATATTTCATTACATTCTTTACATAGCCATTTTAATGGAGCCGTATAATCCGGTATCATAAGATCAAAATCTTTGATATCTCCACTGCTACTATGAAATTCGCTTTTTAAAAACATATAACGTTCTGCAGATATTGGTTGCTCACTGGTACAATTTTTACAACCACTTGTTCCGTGAATCTTATTATATACAGAAGCAACATGTAAAGTGAGACATTTCTTACATCTCCATACTATAGGCGTTAAGCGATTGTCCGGAAATATGGCATCTGGATGCCTCATTTCATTTGCTTCATATGCCCATTCTTCTGCAATATCTGGATATAGCGCCATAAATGAATCTATTCCTGGTAATGGAAGTTTCTTAGCGCAATAAGGACATGATTTCAAGCCGAATCTTCGCTCTTCTACCTTTGAATTCCAGATATTATTGCAAATTTTACATTTCCATTTAACCGCTAGAGGAAGATAAGATAATACTTCTGTTGCTGGAAGGATATTATCTATTGCCCATTCTTCAGCTAATTCTGGATATTCTTCAGCAAAACTGTTCTCGAGCGTTTCTTCACCAAAACAATTAGTGCAGTATGTATTTGTAGGAATAGTATCTCCACTTTCGGTTTGCCAAACATTTTTGCAATTTTTGCAATGCCAGGTGTTTAAAATATAATAAATATTCTTGCGAGAACCATTGAACTGTCTTTCTACGCTTAATAATTCAGGACCACTAGTATGAACCTCAGTGTTAATACAGAGTGGACATTCGATATCATTATCTACCTTTGCGTATACATATGATGCCCAGACATGCTTGTTTTCTTTTTTGCATTGCCAATAAACTATCTCACGTGAGGTAGATGATATTGTTTCTGGATCTAGTCTTTTGTTTCTCTCAAAATGCCATTGATTATATGCAATTTTGCTTATTTCCTTTAGTTTCATTTTGTACTACTCCTAAATTTTGTCAAACAAGTCGTTTAATACAGAAAAATTGGTTTTATTTTCTTCTTTCTTCTTTATGGCCAGAAGTATAGAATCTTGATCTTGAATAACATTTTTGAATCCTTCCGGAGATATAATCTGATCCCCTCCATCTAATAATTTGTTTTTACGTAATAGTTCATTCGCAATTTCCGGATATACATGTACTTTCAATACATTGAGCATTGTTTCCAGTTTCTTTTTAAGCTTCTGATTTTCTTCAAGTAATTCATTTTGAGTATTATGTAGTTGTTCAATCTTCTTCTCGTTTTTACTGTTTACTTCTCTTGATTTCTTTAATTCTTTAGTGGCAGATTGAGCCTTTTTTATATTATCAACTGCATAATCACAAATATCAGAGTAATAAACATCTCTTTCTGCTAAAGCACTTCGTAAACTATAAATATCATTGTTTCTTTTAAGGAAGTCATTAATATCAAGACTTTGAAATACAATCGTATTATTGTCTAAAGATTGGGAGATTTGATTACTCCCTTTTAATTCTTTGATATAGTTGGCTACTTCCTTGTTACGCCTAAGATCGTATTCTTTTATTGAAAATCCTTTTTCTTCAAGATAAGAGGCTATCATTGCATATTTTAACTTTTGTGGATTTCTATCACATCGTTCAATCCAGTATTCATCAATTATAGGTAATATATTTTCATTGATTTTCTTTGGACGCGCCATGGTTACTCCTCCTCTCCTCTTCCCAGCCTTTTACCAATTTTTGCATATAATAAGATTCGTACTGATTAGAACTTGCTTCTAATCGCATATAAGCCGATTTTACATCTTCTTCATAACCCATGTTTTTCCGGTACTTTTCAAGGCTGTTGATAAAAAATTGGAGTTCTTTATCTATTTTAGATTTGTAAATATCATCGTTATCTAAAAAGTATGACATTTGATTTTTGCGATAATATGGGCAATTAAAACAGTAACCAATTTCTCCATTGTCCCCCACTACTTTTTTACAATCAGAGATATAAGAATTAGCAAAGGCGATAGAATAACATCGTCCAGAATTTTCAAGTTCAACATAAGTATTTCTTTGTTCGATTTTTGCTGATGGATAATAATTAGTACCTAAGATGTACTCACTGGTTTCTTCCAGCATTGTTTTATATTTCATATAAGTACGACATTCAATCATATTACTTAAATTGGCATAATAATGTGAGCTGATATCAATACTTGCATGTCCAGCAAGAAGCATTGCCATAGTAGGAGTTCCACCTTCCGCTATGATATTGATCATTGCAATATGCCGGGTATCTCCAAGATAAATGTACTCAATGTCATTATCTCCAAGAGTGTATTCAGTTGTATCACTCCCTTTTATCACCTGAAAGTGCAGCATTTTTGATAATATTTCAAGATAAAACAGACGTAAGCAACAGCTTAAGTTTGTATAAGTGTAAAAGCGGTTATTTTTATGTTTAGGTTGCCTGAATTTTGCAAAATGTGGATCCGTGCGAAATAATGTATCGAGATCATTTGCTTCATATATTTCTGTTAAGTCAATATATCGTACAATTTCTTCCTTAAGTGAATCAGGGATTGTATACAACACCTCCGCATAATCTTGGTTGATGTTATAATGAACTTTTCCTCCGGTACCTTTTAACTTATTTCGTCTTAACTTTATCTGAGTCTTTCCATTTTCATCAGTCATCAGACAAGCTCGTGGTGTTAAAAGAAATTCTCTGGGTCTGAGGGGAATAACTCCGGTTATTTTCCACCACAGATAAACAGGATAAAAAAACAGACGGTCCTCTGTACTAATATTTTTACCCCAATATTCATTTAATAACTTATCAAATCTAAAGTAGCTCTGGAACTGAGATAAGCTTCTTCGGTTTATTGAGTATTCCTTGAAATTAATATCCACAAGTTCTTCAATATAACCAATTACTTCATCTCGTCGATCCGGGTCCACACATGGCAACATGCTTAGAAATTCAGTCATATGATAAGGCAATTTATAGTTTGGAAAAGAATCAAGGTCATCACGAAAA
Organism: Lacrimispora xylanolytica; assembly: GCF_026723765.1. Lineage (NCBI taxonomy): Bacteria > Bacillati > Bacillota > Clostridia > Lachnospirales > Lachnospiraceae > Lacrimispora > Lacrimispora xylanolytica. Next base: position 2,308,450 of record NZ_CP113524.1, on the reverse strand, counting down.
ACATATTTTAAAAACATTTTCATATCATTAACTATGTTTTGCAATGTAATCAGTACTCTTTTTCCAAGTGTTAGTATAATATAAGTTTTTTGGTATTGGATAAATTGAGCAAATGTAATTCCAAAGATTGATTCCCATTTTCGTTTATAAAACAATTGTGAGAAATTAAAACGAATTCCTACGTTTGAATATTCATCATGTAACTGCCATCTTACATCTTGAAATTGGCAATTAGATATAACGCCTTTCTGTTTATAAATTTCAAATAAATCCATAGCGGACTGTATACTGGAAGAATCCAACTCTTGTTCAATAAGTATAGGTTCGTATAGCGCTTCATTTTGTTTATTAGCCAGGGAATTCATCTAAAATCTCCTTAATCATTTGAATATATTCTGTTAATGCCTGGTCGCTATACTCAGCAGATATAATTGAAAAAATCTCACTTAATGATGGAGCAACCGTTTCTTTTATTAGCAAGGTATATTTTTGTTTAAGATGTTCACTAACTGCTTGATCCCGTAAGGCCAGTAGTCGTTGAAATTCTTTTACTAAAGTAAATACAGATGCTTTGGTTGTGATTTCATATGGACATCCAATACACTGTTTTGAGTCTTTGAATGGACATTGCCTATTCATTGCAGTCATTAAGCACAAAAAGTCGGTAGACTTTGAAGCTGCTCTTCCTGAACCAATATTGTGGAGAATATTTAGAATTTCGTTAACTCTTCTCTCTTGTGATTCTATTGGAAGTATTCTGCTGACAATGCTTTTTGCAGATTCGAAAGAACTGTCCAACGCCGTAACAAAGGTATCCGATTCCCATACTGATAAGCCAACTTCTTTAATTAACTGGGTTTGTTTAGAGACATTCAGCTTTTTATATTTGCCTTCCGTCACAATGTTAAGAAGCATGGATACTACAAAAGAACAGACTCCTCTTTCTAAGAGTTCTTGAGCTATCTGTTCCGCAGAATATCCGGAAAATGCTGCATCCTTTAAATAAATCTCCGTAGTCTTACAGAATTCTCCATAAGAGCCTTTATGGGAGCGTGCCAATGCTGCTAGCATATAGCCTTTTGCATGTGGTTGCTGAGTATATGATGTCTCTCCTTCTAAAATAGTATCACCTAATAATTCGATTGCCTGCATATAGGCTTTATTTGCACTTCTAGCTCGGAAATCATTTTCCAAGAATAGGTTTCCAACATCCTCTCCTAAATACCTGGTAATTGCTTCATAATCCTTCACCGGTGTAATAAATACAGATTCACTTTGTTTCCTTTGGTGATGAGACTCAGAAATAATAAACATCATTCCGAATAACTCCATGCTGCTTTCTGGAATCATCAATTTGATATCAGAAATATTTGAATGGGAAGCAGTTTTTGAAGGCGTTATTGGGCGACTTTTCAATTGCCATAACACGCTGTTTACTGCAAGCATTGCAGATTTTGTATCGAATGTATCATCAATGATAGACTGTAATATTTCATCTGGCGTTTGCCGGAGCCTGGGGTGAGGAATTCTGATTATATCGGTATCTCGTAACGCACTAATACAATGTAATGCTAAATATATCCAACAGTTAGCAACTCCAGGTGTTCTAGCTGCATGGATAAAGAGATTATTTTCCTGAATATATGATGGATTAAATATATAATAGACCATTTGTAGAATTGTATCGCTGTCATATGCATTTGTTTTATTTGCGTTTAATCTTCTACGCGCTAATTCGAAATCAAGAGTAAAATTAGTATTATGCATTTTACGTATCCAAGACAAAAAATAGATCAGCTGCTTTCCAATATAAAGTGGCAGTTTTTCACATACTGTTTGAACAAGTTTTTCTATTTCTTGGTTATTATATAAATGGATATCTTTCTCCAAAATATATAGTAAAAAATCATTAATCATGTACTGTTCATTTTCATCAAGGTCATACTCTATGTAAAATGAAGTTAATACATTTGCTGTAAGTGGGTATTCTTCTTTTAAAAGCTGTAATATTATTTCCACTTTCTCTGGCATTGTTTTTCTGCAATGTTCCAAGAAAAATTGAATATTAGACTCCATTTTGGAAACATCATTATCAGAAAATAAAAGTTCTGTCTCATCTCCTACATTAGAAACGCTAATTTCTATTCCATACCACTCGTTATCAATCAAAATCGCAACGATATCTCGTAAGAAATTTTGCTGATCACCTTCTGCTATATTCCGTCTATTCATTTGCTCTAACAAATAGGATTTTAAGCTGATATTCCTATTCATAATTAAAATCCCCTTTTGGTATCATTTTATCAGAACTGTATTTTAGGAAGTCAAAAAGCTCATCATTAATATACCTTAATTGTTTCTGTAACTCCCCTTTGTTTTGTAAGTATGTCAGTGCACTCTCCGGGCTTTTATCACCTCTCCAGAACTGAAGGCCAGCTACGTCTTCTCCATAAGTACATAATTTTACCGTAAACCAGTGTCTCAAGATATGTGGAGCAATATTGTGTTCTTGTAAATCATGGGCATATTCAATAACTTCCTGATTATTCGATTGCAAAAGCAAAGGTATGATATCGCGTGAAAGTTGTCTGAACTTTATTCTGTAATTATCATATGTCATTGCTTTTCCTTGGTAATTAACGCTCATTGGACAAAAGTCAGTTTCAAACTTACATGTAGATAAATATTGCTTGTGTAATTCATATGCATCCATAAATGCTGATAGAAATCTCGGATAAATTTGCTGTTTTCTTTCCTTTTTAATTCGTCCTACCGGCAATAGATCTGAACGTAAATTCTTTTCTATTGTCAGATCTATAACAATACGAGTAACTTTTCCATTGGTTTTTCTTATTGTAAGACCACTCCCAAGTGGACTGCATTCCTGGCGAACATTACAAGCTTCTGATGGCCGTAAACCAGCAAAAGCACTCAGCACCATTAAGAAAAATATGTCTTTATAATGTTGTGCAGCATAAGCCAGAAAAATATGTAACACAACATCTGGTATATCTCGAAAAATAGATTTAAAATTATGGTTATATAAGACCTCAAAAGCAGGTACAAGCCTGTATTTCATTTCTCCATGACGAGTTTGATAACGTTCTTCCTTAGTAAAATCAGATACTTTCAATTTGCATTCACTCTCGCAGCTTTTCACATAACTAGTTAAAAAATCCATAATAGACGTTGCACAACGTTCAACAGTACTTTTACTATGACTACTATTTAAGCTATAGTTTGTAAAAAAATCCTGAATCATTGGTACCGTCAACTGCGTCAGACAATCAATTCGATTTACAGTATATTTTTTAATTAAAACATGATTCAAAAAGGCAATAACAAATGAGAACCGGTTATTACTGTCATCGGATATTGATTTGATCCATCTGGTTGATTTAATATGATTATGGAATGTAGTAAAAACAATTATAATATTATCTGGATCTTTAAGTACAATAAATTGTCTGGTAATCAGCTGGTCATCGTGTATAATTAGGCGGTGCCTATAAATAGCAAAATGATACCCTTCCATAGGATTAATAGGAGTAATACGACTCATAATTTCTTTACCTCAGCTTTAGTGAGAATTTTCAAAAAATGATGATAGAAATATATAGACTTATAGCCGGTAAGCAGTAAGATCTGCAGAGTATGTCACTTGATTTTTTGCGCATTTTATGGTAAGATGCAAATCAGTGATAAATATATAAGTCACCATCAGTAAGCATTAATAACTTCTTTGGTCGGGAGAGTTAATGCTTATTTTATCGTATAAATGTTCTATTAGTTTTTTAATATCATATCAGTATTATCTGAACATTTCAAGATTTTTAATATAAATCTAAATGTAGCTGTGTGCATTTAATGACTTTTATATATTCAAGTGAATTGAGGGAGTATCTTATGTCTAAAACAGAAGCAGCAATAAAATTATATGAACTATGTAAAGATATGGACATTGAAGAGACACTAGACTTAGTGTTAAATGCAGAAACACAAGAGCAACAGGATTTTTTTTCAATGCTAAGTGATTTTATATTGCAAAAAAAGCAAATGGAAGTTATTGCTCAGAAACTGTTTTAAAAATATTTCTTTATTTTCGTGATCAGAAGATGGATTTATAAAAAACAAAAAAGAGAGCATCTTTTGAGATAAATGGATATTGAGGTGACCCCTGAAAGATGCTTTCTTTATAAGATTTTGTTTTATAAATTATACCAGATTGGTTTAATTTTATTATATCAGATAAGGTTTTCTTCTTCATAGAAAAATAAAGTTTCAATTGGAACATTAAAAACTTTTGAAATATCCATAGCAAGTTTCAAAGATGGATTATATAGTCCTTTTTCTAATCGGATAATAGTTTCTCTTCGTACACCAACAATTGAAGCAAGTTCAGCTTGACTTAAGTTAAGTAGCTCTCTATTTTTTTTAATATGGGTTATTAATATAGACATAAAATTATGCCTCCAAAATCACAGAATTTTTATGTTCAATCCAAATGTAAGTGATGGTTTGGAATAATCCCACAAAACCCAATATAACAAAGATTAAATTTGAAGATATAATAATTTCCTTTTTCATTATTAATAAAAGTAACCCAGCTATCGCTATAATTATGCATATCGTATTTAATGTAATTCTTCTGGCCTCATTATAAAATGCCATAGTCATTTCATCCCAAGGATCACTTTTAACCTTCTTTAGTAGTAGACTCATAATCATAATTATTAACAAGCCTCCAGCTATGGCAGTTCCCAACATTGTTTTCTTATAAAAAGTGCTTACAAAACCCATAAATAGTAGGGCTCCATTGGATAAACCATCTGTTAACAATTCTTTTTGTATTACTGTTATTGGTTTTCTTATCATATATGGCCTCCTATGTGATATATTTGTATCATGTTACAAATATATCACATGCCAATTAAATTATCAAGTTTTTTTTATTAAATATAATGTCCTTCATCTGTCCGTTGTTTGGAAATCTCCATTCCGGTCGAAGGAAACAGTTAATTCTAGTTTTTGATAATATCCCATTAGCCCCAATTCGTTAAGGCTGCTATACCACCCGGAATTGAGTATGCCCTTTAAAGCCATTATAATATCCTTCAACACAATACATTATTTTAAATATGCCTTTATACCAGATAATACTGTTCCACAAAACCATCTTTCCCGCGCTTTAATAATACAAGTCTCTGATATATTTATTCTTTTAAGAACTATTGCCATTAAAACAGCTTGTAAAAAACGATTTACGGGACCAAGGTCTTGAATTGATAAAGATTTATCTTTTTTATTTCTGTTATAGTGTGTGTAATAATTCCGAGTATTAGATACCAAAAATGCAATAGTATCTATTTCATCATTGTCCAAAGAAAATACTACGTGTACCTCCCTTAACAAATCAATAATACGGTGTTTTAGTGCAAATGCTCTTTCTCCTTCAGGATCTATCTTTTTATATTCTGAATATATTTTCTTTGCGTTTTTTTCTCGTTCTCTGCAAGAATATGTTTCTAAAGCTTGCATTAGATTTAGAAATTGATTGGCCCAGCGAGAATGATTACTGATAACTTCAAAAAACAGATTATTTAGTGGCTCTTGCTCCTCTGAAAACCGTATCCAACTGGTCCAAATATTTTGGAAACGATCTTCTATATCTGAATAAGTAACTGGGAAAGGTAGATCCTGACTTCGTTGCACCTTATCCTTAAAATTCAAATGGTAAAAACATTCAGTATCGTTCTCATCACTAAACATGATATTGTAGCAGTCTATATTTTCTGCAGCAAAATATAGAAAAAGGTTCTTCAAAGAACACACTTTATCCCGAGCAGCTAATAAAGACATTGATTCGCTAAAGATAAATTCAACAGTAATTTTATTAATTAATTCCAACTTTTTTACAGTCTCATATTTTCGAATAACCTCAAACTTGAAATTTATAGTGCATAAATTATCTCTCACAGAAATGTGGTTTAACTCAACTGTTTCTACAAGAGCTGCATTTTGCCCACATGTTGGCTTAAAACAACAGTTCATAAACCAATTTTCCAAATCAGTATACTGGGCTTTCATTTGTTTAACTTTAAAATTTTCATTCTGATAGCATTCTCCAACGATTATTTCGTTAGGTAAAAAATAAGCTGTACACTTCTTTTCAAGCATAGTGCTATTACCTGTTATGCAATATGCAGAAATTAACGTAATTTTTTCTCCATCTATAGTACCATTAATTGTTATTGGAGAAATTTTATCAAGCTCCCCTAGCAAATCCCATTCAATGTAACAATCTAAAACAATATTTCTATCACGCTCAACTAATTTTCCAGTAAAACTTATTACACCTTTATTGGCAATCTCAAAATCGCCATATTTATTTAATACATGTGAAATATTCATAAATATTCCTCCCAAAATTCCCTTACCTTTCCTTCGACCTTATCTTTTACAAATCTTTTCCAACTCATATTACACTTATGCCGATTTCAAATTTCGGAGCATTCTGGGGGTTTTTCTTCTGCTTATTTATTGCTTAATATATTGCAGTTCCTCAGCTTTTTCAAAAGTCTCCTTATGGTTTTTCTCACTTCTACAATTAATAAGTTGGCTTTCTTCCATAAAGTACATTATCGAAGAGTACATTTTCTTACCTTCTGTTGTGCAAAGTTCAACTTCATAAATTCCTGTCTCTGAAGGAAATATAATGGCTTTGACAGTAGCTCCGTAAACAGCAATTACCCCCCAGTATTTTAAATGTACGCCAAGTAAGTCTGTTTCCTCTTCTTCTGTAAATTCAAAAAACAATTGCTTTCCAACAAGGTCATCTTCTATTAATTGATCAATTCTTCCAGAACCACTAACCGTATTAAAAGTTTGAAATACTTTAAAGGGCTTTTTGATAATTAAGGATTGGTATAATTCCGTAATTTTATTAGCGTCGTTCATAGTTATTTCAGATGTAGCATCAAATTTTATATTAAGAAATTTTTCCAAACTCAGAAGTTGATCCCAAAAATTTATAGTATCTTCAGATATTAAATTATGTTTATTTTCATCAGAATATACAATATTACTAGCCCCAATAAACCCTTTTCCCTTAAGAAATGCATTGTAAATATAATTCGCGGCAACTACATTTTCAACATATTTTTCATCTCCAATAGAAATATTTATTGTAAAACTAGCTTTTTCCTTCTCTAGATCCAGTAGACAACTTAATTTCAATGCTGAATTATCAATTGATTCGTACTTTTGTATATATATGCTGTTATTTGGTTTTCGTTGAACCAAAAGGGTAATCAAATGCCCATCACCACTTACAGTCAGTTGGAAAGGACCTGGGAATTTAGGCGGTTCAAGGAAAAACCGAATCTCACCAGTCGTAATATTTCTCATAGGAGCCTTGATAAATTCAGTGGCTTTAATTTTTTTTCCATTGACAATATAATAACCATCATCACCTGGTGAAATCTGCAGACTAATTTGTGCGTTATAAGAATAGCGCAGTAGATTGGATGGTTCTGAAAGTAAATCACTTTGAAATAAAACCTGTGCTTCAGATGGCAATATAACTTTACCTGAGTTTAAATTAAAACCATTTTCACAATTGAGGCGGCAAAAACCGTCATCAACATATATATAAGAAAATCCTTCAGGTAATTCATCACTAATTGCATCTAGCACTGCTTGTGGAGGGCGAACAGTATATTGTGGTTTTTTAATAAATGCTTCTTTGAAATTTGAAAACATTAAAAATCCCCCTTTGCATTTTCCCATACAAGAATCTTAGAAATCAATCTACTTTTTTTTTCAGAGTTCATAAGCTTAGTTTCAATTAATTCAATTAATTTTACAAAATCTTCATTTGTTTGAATAATTATATATTTGATATCTTCTAAATCAAACTCCAACCAACAACTTTTTTTTACACTAATTGCTTTATTGAGGGTAGGTAAGCTAAATATCTCAGTTTCTAAAACAGCTTGCGGAAGTTCTTCAACTGTCACATTAGGTATAAATCTCCACTCACATTCATCAGTAAAATTCTTTGGCTTTTCAGTACCATCCCTCTCCATGGTTCCCTCTATCGGTTTGAAATAAAACATTTGAGTAAGTAGATAATTTTGAGCAAAATCTTCTGTCTCACATTTTATTGCTGACTTAAATGCATTGGAAAAATCACTGTGTAATATAGAATGTGGATTAATATATTGAATTGGTTGAATTCCTTTTTGAATGCCCCATTTTTTTGAAAATGCAAGTCCATATCCTCCATAAAAAAACATGTGATCATCGATTTTATGTAAATTAATATCGCAGAAACAAATCATAGGATAGGCAACATGTAGCATATCTATATCAAGGTAATTAACAGTTTCTGGATAATATCTTGGTATCATTGATTCTTTCTCAAGTGAATCAAAGAGATATTCTGGTTCTTTAAAAAAGCGGAAAAGAGTATTAGCACTTTGCTTTGGAGGTATATAATTTTCCTCGTTCTTACGGGCCCCATCAAATGATAAGATATCTTTAGATTTCGATTCTGACATTAACATCCACCTCTGATTATAAAAGTCAATTTAATATTTGAGAGTAAGCCTCCATTTTTTATGTAAATCATCGTAATTTAAAACTTGTGCGGATAAAGTTTCTCCTTCTTTAATGAAATTAAAAATATCATCAACATATTCATTAGACAATTGGCTAATATGAATGCTACCATAATACTTATGACCATCTTTTTCAAAATTAGTAAGCACATAACCGGGGACAATACGTTCTACTATTATCTGTACAATATCCCCAGCTTTTAGATTATAATATACAGCTTTGTTAATTCCCCGATCATGTCGATTACTTACAGATAAAGCACTCTGTAAAGCATAATGTACCATCATACTCCACTCGTCAGATATAATTAATCCATCATCCCCTTTGTGTTGCCATCTGTATGATTTTGAAGCTCTTGAAAAGTTTCCAATAAGTCCAAGACGATATAGATCCATCAATACATTACTAAGGTTTTCCTCTAATATACTTCCTCTAAAGTATTGCGATACTCTTGCAGCAATATCGGTCATTGAAAATGCAACACGAAATCCGGTTAAGCATGTAATTATAGTATTGATTTGGTCAGGTGAATATAGTGCTCTCATTTCTTCTCGAATTTCATTCAAACTTTCTATTGAGTATCTTTTTTGTAACATGTCGAATGTTGTTTGATTAAATGAGGAATTTGTACTGCATAAACAAGCTTTTGCAGACAAAATCAATCTAACAATATCCCTTGGTTTACACCAACTATTGTTTAAAATAAAATTAGCAGCTTCAATATCATGTATTTTTTCTGGGAACCATTTTAAAATTAATTCACGTTCAGTTAAATCATAACCATTTTCACTTTCCGCATTTGATATTCGCTTAGATAAAATTTTTAATATAGGGTGTTCAAATGAATTTGTATTTGTGTAGTCCCAAACAAGAGGTATATCAAAACCGGATGTAACTTTATTTAACTCTTTTGTTACAATGAATCTATTAATTGCGTTAAGTATTTCTGTCCTAATTGAACAAATAATTTTTGTTTTTCCAGTTTTGAATCCAGACATAAGTGAATTTAACTTTTTCACGGTAAAAATTAAATCTCTAATCAACTTAAGATCACGTTTAAAAATAGCTTCATCGCCGTAATATGCTTCGAGCTCATCAACGAATATGTAGTACGGTTTAGAGGATCGAACAAGCTGTGGAAATAACATATCTAGTTCATCTATTATTTTTACGAATTGGCGATAAGCGTTTGTTTCTGCTGATTTCAATGAAGTAAAATCAAGTTCCGTTTCCGGTGTCATCGTTATTCCACTTCCAGGGTCGGTAAAAGGGATACGAAATTTGAGTTTTTGGGGAATGGATAGTTTTCTTTTTGTAGTTATACAAGATATTTTAGATATACCCTTTGCAAACTTTTCCCAAGTTTCATCTGTGACAAATAATCCAAATTTACATTCAATATTATCTTCCCAAATGCGTCGATAAAATAACCAACGCCAGATATATTCAAAATCCGATCCATCAATTACAACATCATCACTTATAGAAATAAACGATACCAGACGTTTGGAAATAGACTCCATTTCTTGTTTCTTTATATCTGAATAATCACCTTTAAAAAATACAAAAGATGAGCATGTGGAACAATCATCATTCTTTATATATTCATCAAGATAATATAATAAAGCTGTCTTGCCTATACCTTTATATCCTGATATAAAACAAAAAGTATCATTTATAAGGGAATTAATATCGAAATTCCTTGGTACGATAAAGCTACGTAAAAATTGATCATATCCTTCTGTATTAATTTCATCTTTAGCATCTGGTTTTCCTGCATAAATATCTTTTATTTGTGTTAAATACATAAGCTGGCCTCCTAAGTATACATTCTAATAAAATAGACGGATTATACTTATTATTTTTTATACGTTGTATTTTGGGATTTTGGTACGTAATGGGGGAATATTTAATTCATTTAGTTTAAGATTACGAAGATTATGGGCCAATCTCTAATCCATTCACTCTCTCCCATTCTTAGCCATTTAAGAAATACCCAAAGGTAAAATTCATCTGACCCGGATATAACTTCCTACATTTCCTGAAAATGAAATCTACTTTTATTATCCAGAACCATAATTCCTCCATTCCCCATTCCATAAAATATCTTTGATCAACAATTCTATTTACTTCCATATCTTACTTTTTATTGATTCAAAATCATTTCGTTCCATTTCAACTCCCATTCTTTTTTGATCTAATATAAAATAATATATCCTCTACTGAATCATCGCCATCATCGTTGTTGAACCATAACCATTCCTTTAAGTTATCAACAAGCCAGTTTTTTTCTGACAGCCTCCATATAACGGACCAGAGTTTTCCATAATCATCAACTCTACCGCTATCGGTTACAATAATTCTTCCGCTTTCAGCATCTACCGAAACATTCATCCCTTTATCAGAAAAAACCTTGGCAACAGTAGCAGATAAGACTGTTTGAGAGTACTTACTTTCCGTTATAATCTTATTAATATCTAAATCAATTTGAACTTTTAACATGTCTTACCTTTCTTCTGGAAATATTAAATCATATATATATTATACTCTCTTAACTCCCATTTCATAAGCAAGAGCACGAATGTAATATCTAGACACTTCCACGGCTGTGCGCAGCGAATCATTATCTTGTCTGTTTATCCAGAACTTAATCACTTTGTGGGCTCACCAGCCAACTCTGTTTGTTCTGGCCAATCATTATTATTACACTTTGTTCGACAAATCCAGTTTTTTAATCGTGCTTGGGCTAGCCCATTGTTATAGGAATAAGGTCTTATGTGGTTATACCATACAAACACATATCGGTTGACGCCCTCACCCGAACTAGCCTCATCCCATACACTACTAAGCCCATGATGTATAATGAACGCATTTGATATTTGTATATACTACTTTTCTCCTGTAGATTAAATAAGATCAATATAACATTACTCTATTACTCCATTTTGTATATAATTCATAGACACCTCCTTCCACATTATCAATGCCGTCAATTAGTATGATGTGCTGTTTCTTTGCACTCAAAAGTTTTTTCATCTTATTCTTTTTCATTTAATATTAACATGGCTAATAATCTATTCCTTCAATTGGCATACGACTCTCTGGCTTAATTATTGGAGCTATTCTATCAAGAAAAATGCTCCTTAACTTTTCTGCCGATTCATGTAATAACACACAATTCTTTTGAACATATTCAGCAAAGCCGTCCTTTTCAGCACCTTTTATCTTTTCAAATTCTGTTAACGAAGCCAAAATAAGTTCATGATCTACTGATTCCTCATATTGTTCCAAAGCTGATATCCCAGCCCCAATTGCCGCTTCCTCCCTAATATAAGTCGATGGATGTTCCTGGTCCTCACCATCATTTTCCCATTTGTCTCTAAGAATAAAATACACACCATGCATAGCCAAAAAAGGTATTTTGAGAAAATTAGCATTATTATCTAAATGTATATCTATCTTTTTTTCTTTAAACATTGAAAGCGCTTCCATGACAATTCTAGTAGCAGCAAATGTATCAGCATCCAATTCCATTGCCTGTATATCGAGGTAATATTTAAGTACCTTTATTTTGTCAGATTTTATTTTTTTGATCTCGGCATCTTTTTTGCTTGCGACTTCTTTATAATATTTTGTGTGACCACCATATACGTGTGAAAATTCATGAGCAACAATAAATTTAACAGCATACATAGATAAAAATTCTGCTAAGTTATTTCTAATCGGGTCATCAGATATATACATACTATTAAAAATAATCTCTCCAGGATTAGTGGGATTACATAGTATGATTTTTTTTTCTGTGCATTTGTGTTGTGCTGTAATCCCTGAAAGATTTAATATAGGCGAGTTATTGTTTACTAAATCATAAAATAAGCTATAAACTGTTAATATGAGTTGCACATTAATAGTGATACTATCAGTCTTCGCTTCGAATCCACTGGCTTGGAATTCATCCACCCAGGAATATTCTAAACTTAGTTCTCTTTTGCCTTTTTTATTATATTGATTATTTGAAGGCTGATAGGTTTGTAACAAACTACTGACATATTGTTCATAGAACTTAAGAGCCTCCATATTTTTTAGTCCACAATAATCAAATTGCTTTCCCATGCCTTTTTTCATCATATATTATCCTTTCTATTAACATTCCTATTCCATCCAATTTGTCGTCACTATCAGTGATACTTTTCCTGAAACAGTACAAAATTGCATACAAATAATGTCCCAATTACGCGCTCGATATCTGCATCCTCCAGTTCAACACTTTAAGTAATTGAGAGTATGTAAGAATTTCCAGGAAACGTATCTTTTGCGCATCTACATCAGAAAAAGTATCTAAAAAGCTGCCATGGGCAACTGCACCTCTTTGACCTGCTAAGAACTCTGCAATATTATTAAGATTAGCCGTCTGCAACGGACCTTTTAATCTAAATTCTGGTTGGTAAAAAATGTGTTCTATTGAACTATCCAGGGCGTTATGCAGAATCTTATATGCATTTACAATCTTTCTTTTTTGCCCAAACTGTGTCCCTAATTGTGATATGGGTCTTTCGCATTATTCAAAAAGTCCGTTTCTTCTTGTTCCAATCCTTCTCTTAGATACTCATCAACGTGGATAATCAAGGCATCTTTAACGGATTGGACGATTGAAATATCATCGCTTTCTTCAACAAAAATACATTCAACATTCCAAAGAGTAATATGCCCAGTATCGCTCATAGAAAATCTCCTATTCCTTGCTATACTTGTGGATTATCAGATTGTTCTGACCATTTTTAAATATTATAGATCAAGATTGTTTTCTCTTGCAAACTTAAATTTCAACGTCACATTATTGTTATAAATAGATTTGATTAAAATGATGCAATTTAAGACTAATTCCTACATTTTACATTTTGATGCTTCTATTATATCAAATTATTGTATGAAAATATAGTTTCAAGTAAATAAATTACTATTGTACCCGTGTAAATAGCAGGTCGTAAAAAATAATAAGTCAATAATTCAGTATAGTTTCTTAAATTGCAAAAATCTCTCGAGTCACAATATACTCTGAGTATATAGCTTGAGAGATTTTATATTTATATTTTGATTTATAAAACTGGTACCGATTCCATTCCTAAAGTTGACACCATTTAATTATTTTCATATTTTTACATCAATATAATCTTATAATAAAGATCAATTCTTTCGTCCCCCAAATATTGATTTAGGGTATTATAATATCTTAAGTTACGTAATTCTAAGTTTCTTTAATTTATAAATTTCACTTTCGTTTGGACTTGTGTCAATATTGTAGACACAAAAAGTTTAACTTCTCTCTCTGAGAATCAGGCAGCCTCATGAGCCGCCTGAGGAGTCATATAATTAATTGCACTATGAATCCTTTTTCGATTGTACCAAGATTCAATATATTCAAATACTGCTCTCCGGGCCGTATTAAAATCAGGGTATCTTTGGTGATTTATTTCTTCCTTTTTTAATAAAGAATGAAAGGATTCTATACAAGCATTATCATATGGATTTCCTCTCCGACTGAAATGGAGGATAACTCCTTCTGTTGACTTTACATTTATGCAGGCATTCTCTACGGCCTTCACAGCCAATTCTGCTGTCATAGAAGTATCATAGGCATATCCAATGATTTTTTTGCTGTGTAGATCCCCATTACTGATGCAAGATAAGTCCACCCATCTTTAACAGTAAAAATATAAGTGATATCGGTACACCACTTTTGATTAATTCCTGTTGTACTGAAATCACGATTCAGAATGTTTTCTTTTTCATCAGAAACGCTTTTTTCTGAATGATAACGAAATTTCTTTACAACGATGGATCGGATTTTCATATCTTTCATGTAACGCTGGATACGTTTTAAACTGACTTTTTCCCCTTTGCTAAGTAACACCTTATGGATTTTAGGGGCTCCATAACGGGCTTTGCTCTCCAGCCAAATCTTTTTGATTTTGACTTTTAGTCTGTCAGCAGCGACTTTCCGATTTGATGGTACACGAACAAGAGCCTTATAATAAGTACTTCTAGGGAAGCGTAAGGCTTTGCATATAAGTTTTACGGTATAGATTGATTTGTATCTGTCGATGAATGTAACGATTTCTTCTATCGTTTTCTTGCGAATATGGCGGTAGCTTTTTTTAATATTTCATTCTCCATTTCAAGTTCAGCAATACGTTTTTTCATGTTTTCGTATTCCTTAGAAGTAACTTCTTCCTTTTCAGATACCTTGATTGGGGATAGCTCTTTAATCCATTTATAAATCGTTACGTTTGAGACACCATACTCGCGACTGAGGTAGCTGACAGAACTACCAGCTTGATACAAATCTACTAATTGCTTTTTAAATTCATCCGTATATCGAATACCGTTTTGGGACATTGTTTAACACACACCTTTCTTATTGGTATTTTATCGTGTTAAACTTTTCGTGTCCATACTTATATACTAACACCAGTTAGCCTCAGATTTAAAATCATTAATCTGGAATTCTTGGTTCATTCAATTTAAGATTTCGAAGGTCATTAGCCAGTTTCTCTGCCATTCGTTCTCTTCGGTTGAGGATATCTTTAATTATAGGACCATAACAAAGCCATAAAAGAAAGACCAAAAGGTAGGATATACCATATATAACCACAATGCTTATAAACTGTCTATTAACTTCGTTTCCCAAACACTTATCTAAAATCATCATACTTACTGGTATAAATACAACTGCTGCAAATGTACTGATAGGGCGTATAGAAGTTAAAAAGTTGCTTTCCCTTTGAGCTTCCGTATCACACCATTCAATAATCGTATCTATCTGCCGAGTGCTATAATAGTAATGATCATGTCTTTTCAAAATTTTCTTTAACTCTTCAAGATGATATGTTTTAAAGTTCTTGATTTTTTCCTTCATATCTTTATGATATAATTTGTTATTCAGCCATGTTAAAAAGCAAACGAGTATAACCACCACTCCCAAACTTACTAAAAACCCTTTTGTGTTATCCTGAAATATAAATATTAAAATAATATATGCTATTAAACATAGCAACATTGATATCATAATAATCTTTTCGCCTTTCTTTAGGCGTAAAAAAAAGTGTTTATTATTAAAAATCTTTTCATCATAAATATTTAGTAATTCTTCCATCAACATATGCAATTCTCCTTTGTATATTATAATACCATTTTATGGAAGTTTAAGGGAGATTCAATATAAAAATTTTCTCTAAGTCAACGTTTAGGAGTAAGAAACACTACCAAATGAATCAGGGCTCGTAAAAATAGTTTTGTTGCTTTTATCTGCGATACCACTCATGCATAATTCATTATCACAATAAAAAACGACAAAACTCAGATATTTCGAAATGTCGTTTTCGGGGTTTTGCCGTTTTCCAAATATTTGCCACAAAACCATCCCTGCCTAGTCTTTATAAGGATTTCAAGACTTCCGGAGTTTTGTCGGAAAATTTTCGGTTTTGTTTTTAACCATTAGATCTCTATTCAGATTCTATGCGCTTCTGCTAAATGATCCAGGCCTCTATACTTATTCTTTGAATATAGAGGCCTGGATTGAAATATATGAATTGATTATATTGAAAATTATTCAAAGAGATTTTTTAATTTATCTCCTTTGATATCATAAGGACTCCAGTCTATTATAGCAAATTTACCGTTTGTATGCTCATCCACTCTATTAATCCATTCTACCTCATTGCTTGCTTTGGCAGCTAACATTTGATTCGATGTCTTTGTTTGATAAATGGAAGAATTGATTATCCACCACTTAGTTGCAATGTTAGCACGTTTCAAATCTTCTTCCAATCTTAAAGCTTCATAAACCGGAGTTGCTTCAGCTAATGTAACAATAATTACTTCGGTTTCATTATCGTTACGTAATTTAGGAAGAAGTTTTTTTACTGATTCTGGAATATCACCCTGAGATCGCTCTATTTCCCGATGATAGTTTTGTGTAGAATCCAGAAGTAATAAGGTGTGCCCAGTTGGTGCAGTGTCAATGACAACAATCTCTTTTTCCGCCTTTTCAACTATTTGAGCAAAAGCACGAAAAACTGCAATTTCTTGAGTGCAAGGTGAACGTAGATCCTCCTCAACATAGGCTATGTCCTCATCAGTCAATGTCTCTCTTGCTTTGTCAAGAACTTCCTCCTGGTACTTTTTTAGCTCCGCATGCTCATCAATATGACTCATTGTTATTTTCTGGTTTTCGTCTATAACCAGTTTAAGATGAGCTGCTGGGTCAGTTGTTGCAAGGTGTACTTTTTCTCCTTTTTCTGCTAAGCCCATAGCAATTGCCGCAGCAATTGTAGTTTTTCCTACACCTCCTTTGCCCATTGTGAATATAACTCTTTTATGGTTTTGATATAGGTCATTCACAATATCTGCTAGCCGTGCTATACTCTCCGCTCTCACGATTTCATTAGATGGTATATAATTATCTGACGTAAGAAATGCTCTAACATTATCTATTCCAGTTATATTATAAGCTCTTAGAGGAATTTGATAAAAATTTAACTGTTTAAATGTTTCCGATATCTCCTCTAATGCATTTTTTTGCTTATAAAATAAGCTTTCAGAAATGTAATCATCAAAAGTACTAATCAGACCATTGATTATTAAAAGCTGATTATTTACGCCAATATCAGCAAGTTCTTTCGATGCACGCTCTGCCTCTTTTAGCGGAGATGATTCTGGTCGAGTAACAAGTAATAATGTAGTTAATTTATTATTGGAAAGAGTCTCTACTGCCTTTTTATAGATCTCCTTTTTACTTTCCAATCCAGAAAGCTGACCAAGACAGGAGGCTCCATGAGTGCTTTCACTAATAAAGTTACTCCATGCCGAAGGCAATTGTAGCATTCTTAGCGTATGCCCTGTAGGAGCGGTGTCAAATATTACGTAATCATAATCTTCCTGGATTGTTTCATTGGCAATAAAATTAGTAAATTCATTAAATGCCGCAATTTCAACCGTACAAGAACCTGAAAGCTGCTCCTCCATATTATTGATTACAGCCTCTGGTAGCTTTCCACGATAGGGAGCAATGACACTCTCTCTGTATTCAGCCGCAGCCTGAATTGGATCTAAATTTGCCACAAAAAGATTCGGCACATCTTTGATGGCAACACCTTTGCTAGTAAGTTCGGCATTAAATACATCCTGCAAATTTGAAGCGGGATCAGTACTTATTAAAAGCACCTTTTTTCCGCTATCTGCAAGATTGACAGCGGTAGCACAGGCAGTAGATGTTTTTCCTACGCCACCCTTTCCTGTGAAAAACAGATATTTGGTAAGCGCAATTAATTGCGGATTGAAAATCTCCACTATAAAACCTCCAGTTATAACCAAGAATAAGATACATATCTATTTTAATTAACAACAATTTCCCCCTGAACATCCGCAGCTACCTGAAGTTTTTGAACTTCCTCCCAATATATTAGCCGGAATACCAAGCATACTTGAAAACTCATCATTAGTCGGATATCTTCCAGCTATTACTATTTGCCCGTTCAATATAATAATTGGTAATTCATCTACCCCATTCACATTAATAAATTCGTTCACCGTTTTATTTTTAATAAACTCTTGGGGTGAATTTGAAAGATTAAACCGTTCAATTACAATCCCCCTTTTTTTGAGCGTATTCAAGATAGTCGAAATCCTAAGAAGCTCTGGATCCACCCCCACTCCACATAATCCGGTTGAGCAGCACATTGCAGGTTCAAAAATTTGCATCTTGTTCATGATATTACCTCCAATTCAATTCAATAGTTATACTTATATAAATTGAGTTCGCATCAATTTATATAAAAAAGTGTTTTTCCTCACTGCAATATTACTTTGTAACACCTATAAGCCATTTGACAGGCGTTCTTTTAACTCTAATATGTTGTGTTCAATTTGATTTATTATCTTAAAAAATTCTTCATCGTTTTTTTCGGACGGATCTTCTAAGCCCCAATCTTCCCTTAATTTGCAAGGTAGAGCTGGGCACTTTACGTTGCATCCCATCGTAATGACTACATCGGGATTTGGAATGTCTTCTAACAACTTGATTTTCTGTGTTTCCTCCATATCAATATCGTACTTTTGCTTTATTAAACGTACTGCATCTTGATTGATACGGTCCTTTAACTCGATTCCTGCGGAATAGCTTTCAAATACATCACTAGCAAAATGCTTTCCTAATGCTTCTGCCATCTGACTTCGGCAGGAATTATGTACGCATATAAAGGCTACCTTTGGCTTATTAACTGTATGATTTAAACTCATGCGTTTTCTCCTTAATACATCAAATTTGTTTAAAGTATTTTTTCTTAAAAACAAAGGCTAGATTCACTAGACCAATCATGACCGGCACCTCAATTAAAGGTCCAATAACAGCCGCGAATGCCTGATCGGATGCAATTCCAAATACTGCTACGGTAACTGCAATTGCAAGTTCAAAGTTATTGCTTGCTGCTGTAAAAGCCAAAGTAACTGTCTGTTCGTAATTTACTCCCTGCTTATATGACATATAGAAACTAACCAGGAACATGATTGTAAAATAAACTAAGAGAGGAATTGCGATTCTAACAACATGAAACGGCAATTCGACAATGTACTGCCCCTTAAGAACAAACATCACCATAATGGTATATAACAGTGCAATTAAGGCAAGTGGTGATATTTTAGGAAGAAACCTCGTTTCATACCATTCTTTGCTCTTGATTTTTAACAACCCAAATCTGGTGAGGAAACCCAACGCGAAAGGAATTCCTAAGTAAATTAAGACACTTTTCGCCACATCCAAGATTGAGAAATCAACTACCTGGCCACCCCAGGACAAACCGAGCCATTTTGGTAATAACGTGACAAACAGGTAAATATATACGGAATAAAAAAATATTTGGAAAATAGAATTTAATGCGACTAAAGCTGCACAGTATTCATTATCACCTTTTGCAAGTGTGTTCCAGACAATTACCATAGCAATGCAACGAGCCAAACCAATGACGATTAAACCAATTGCGTAATTTGGCATATCCGGTAGAAGTAATACGGCAAGAGCAAACATGAGCAACGGACCAACAATCCAATTTTGAACTAAAGAAAGAACCAGAACCTTTTTATTTTTTGCCACCTTTCCTAATTCTTCGTATTTTATTTTAGCTAGAGGAGGAAACATCATAATGATTAAGCCGATTGCGATTGGCCATGAAATAGTGCCACTACTCATCCCTTCCAATATTTCTCCTAACTGGGGAAACATAAATCCTACTAAGACCCCAACTCCCATGGTAATAAAAATCCATAGTGTTAGGAACTGATCCAGAAAGGATAATCTCCCCTTATTTTCTTTACTCATAGTATTCCTCCTGCTTTAAGCTACACTTATAAATATTATAATCCATATCAAAACAGCCTTAGTGCGAATTGCTTTGGCAAGAACAAAGATTTTTTGCTCTTACAGCTAAGCTATTCTTATAATCTTGTTGATAACTTGGAATCTCTTTTAAATTCACCTGCAAATAGATCCAAAGCTCCTTGTTCTTTTCTATAAAAAAGTCACTTAGTTGATAATAGGTCCACTGTGCTTTTTTATAACTGACTAAAATACCGCTACTTTTAAGTGCCGATAAATGTCTGGATGCGTTTGACTGTGTCATATTAAGAATAGCTTCTATTTCACAGACGCACATATCCCGTTCCATAAGCAAAGCAAGTATTCTTAGTCTGCTTTCTTCTGACAGCGCTTTAAATAGTTCTACCATTATTTATCTCCTCCTTGTTAATGTTTATATGCACATATAGGAATATACTATGCATAGTTAAACATTATGTTACAATTCTTTTGACTTACTGTAATATATATTATTGGCACGTATTAATCTCTTTTTTATTTTTGCATATACAAGCTTCTGAAGGTGTGGTAATACCTTCCCAAAACTCTTTTACTGCTTCTGTAAGATTTGAATTGTTGCGATAATGCATCCAGGAACCTTCTTTTCTCGATATAACAAGACCAGACTCAGTCAATATTTTCATATGATAAGATAGGGTAGGCTGTGTAATTTGAAATGATTCTAAAATGTCACAAGCACATAGTTCACCACATGATAACATTTCTACAATCTTTAACCGCGTATCGTCTCCCAACGCTTTGAATACAGCAACATATTCATTATTTTTTTCCATTTTTTCTCTCCTGTGTATGTGAATTCATATTTGATATTTTCATTTAGTTATGATTAATATAGCATATAGATATATATCAATATAGCGAACATATAGATATTTGTCAATATGTTTTTTGCTCTCCGTTTTGCCCTATCATCACATTTTTATAATATAAAAACGACAAAACTATACTAATTTGTTTTGTCGTTTTTAGGGTTCTGTCGTTTTCTGTATATCTGTGACAAAAACCTCCCAGGCCAGTATTAATAAGGGATCCCTGACTTTCGGAGTCTTCTATTGGTTCTTCTCTACTAATAAATCTCCTGCAGGAGCGTTCTTTTCTGTGCATATATAAATGTGATCTATTTCCATGTAGTCAACTCCCTTAATTCTATATTATAAAAATAATATTAACTCTGTTAACGCGTTCTTTTTATAAAATAATTAGTTTTAATCATTAGTTCTTGAAAGGATCAACATAATCTCCTTTATCTTCTCATAAATATTCAATGTTCTTATATTTGCTGAAGGTTCTTTACAATTGCTATTTATATATGAGCAATAATCCATTTTATCATAGATCATATTTATTTTACTAAACTCAACTAAATCATACCGAAAATTATAATCTTGTACATTCTTCAGATATTCTATATGTTCCTCCAGTATTTTAAAATATCTGTAGCAAAGGGGCGTTATAAGATCTATGTCATCTAGTTGAAACGCCTGGTAGTCAGCTTTAAAAATTTTACCCTCCCAATAATACTCTAATGCGCAAGTTGAGATTTTTTTAAAATGTTTCAACAATACAATTTTAATAGATTTTAGCGTAATTGCCGTCCCTGTACTATCATCTATCAATAAAATATTTGTACTCTCTGGATAGTGATGACTCAACAAATGAACCTGGTCAAGTAAGGATAATTCGCAATAATGAGTATTATCATATTTTGAAAACCTAACATATTCATACCCTGCTAAACCGGAACCTTTATTCATCATATTGGTATACTTTTGCATAGATATATAAAATGGTGGTATTAATGCAGCTCCCTGTAAAGGTGATATAATAATGTCGTGTTCTCCAATATAATCACATAATGCAAAATATGTAACAAACATAATAAGTATATTGTCCATCTCTGAATATTCACGGATATTGGAAATACTAAGTTCCTTCATATCCATTATAATACTATCAATTAAACCAAGAGATAAGGGTGGAAATTGATTCAATTCCTCATCAAAAATAATTCGAGTTATGTAGTCAGTCAAATCTATCAGGTATTCTTTAAGTTCCTTATAATAAACATCATCCAAATTCGTATAAGAGAATATAACACCAACTAATTTTGCTATACATGACAACATATATTCCGTAAGTGAGAATATTATATATCTTTTATTATCATACGATAATTCTAAACTTAAAATTATTGGCGCATCTATAACTATATTTTTTATTAAGTCTGTTGTCTCGCTTATATCCGTGGAATAATAAGTGTGATTTCTGTTGCAGTAAAACGGTTTTTTTAAACTGAAATATTTCTCTAAAATCAGAAAATATTGGTTATACTCTTCTTCGAACTTATCTGCTTCAATATACACCTCCCCTGCAAAACCGAACTTATATTTGGATAATATAGTTTTATTTAAGAATGGTTTTATTGTTTCATATAGGTCATTCAAACTAATACCTCACAAGTTATTATTTTTTTCAAATAAGTACTTAATTTCTATTTATATCAGTCATAGGTTCTTCATCGTACAAGCATTTTGTAATTTTGGCATCTGAAAACTCAGAAAAGATAAACTCTCTATCCTCTTCAGGTATACTTTTAAGTACTGGTCGCTCTGTAATTAAATTATTATTCATTTCGTCATTTTCTTCCATTATGAGATTCAGCTGATTATGGGTAAGCGTCTTCCATTTTGATTCAATTGAGTTGATATATTGCAGCATTCCCATAACTGTATTAAAAATAGGACTCTCCCACTACTTACAAATGTATATAAGCAGAAAAGTCCTATATTACGCTAATATAACTAATTCGTATTCCCAGTGGTTGTATCTTTGTCTTGGAACACAACCCAAAGCGGAAATTCTTTGATTACATTGAAGTTATTATCCCGATATGAAAATCCAAAATAAATAGGTTCATTTGATATACTATTAAAGTCTTCAGTAAAAAACGGAATATAGCTAACACGGCCATCCTGTAAATCTACCATATAATCCCCTACGACTGTATCAGCAGTACTAACTGTAGAAGTAATTAAGGTTGCATTTGTATCTGTTGTTACGATATCAAAAAAATGATACCTGTTTTCACTATTTATTGTAGGCTTCTCAATAACAATTGCTGGTGTGGTCTGACCACTAATTGTTATATCCTTTCCCCCAATAAACCCCGGAACAATTATCTGATAATTAGTATCTCCCCAGTTAACAGTCTGCTCTTGAGCAGCACTTGCGGGTAAAATCATAATACAAGCAAGTAAAACTGTTGTTAAAATGACTTTTAATAATTTTTTCATATAAATACCCCTCCTTTTTAAATATAGTATCATGATTTTTCTATAAATTCAATAATTTTCCAATTGCAAACTACTGTTTTTTAGGCTAAAACCGACAAAAATAGAACGTTATATTTAAATGTGGCTAGAATATTGTCAATAGATACGAATTTGAATATATAAGCGGCTTCTTACGTTCCCATATTGCCATAGAAAGGATAATATATTAATTATGTGTTCGGTTCTCCTTGTGCCCAATATTTAAATAATGCACATAATATTCTTTTAAATTATCACCATATGCAGCTTCTAAATCTTTGTTATTATCTCTATATGTTTTTACATCAAAATTACTTGACCCTCTTCTCCCCTCAGCCATACCATAATTAACGAAGTGCTCCAGTAAGTCCTGGCCACCATTTCCTATAGATGCTTGTAAGTCCGGATTATTATTATAATAGTAGACTGTTTCAAAAATGAGACTATAATCTTCTATTTTTAGAGTGGGTTCGGTCTTTTTCTCAGAAGTTGTAGTTGTACTTGACCCAACTGACTGCTTTGAAGACTTTGTTGTAGATGTTCCATTACCATTTTCATAGGGACATACGCCGTTTGGATGTAAATGTGCCTCATAACCATGATGATAATGATAGCTACCTAAACCACTTTTGTTCTTATAATCATGATGGCCCCCCTGGGAGTCTGTTCTTCCTGAATGCGCCTCAGAAACTATAACACCTCCAGAATAGCCTGTCTCCATGGATCCAATGATTAATATTGCTGCAACAAATAAAATTCCTCTTTTCATCTTCTTTGAAACAAATTTGAAACTCTTGTTTGATACTTTCTTCCTCATATACATTTCCCCCATATTTATCCATTTTATAACATCATAACATATGGTTTTTCATATTACAAACAATGAATAAAATATTCAAGTTTCACATCTGTTAATTTAACAAAAGAGGATGTAAAAAGAAAAAAGGAAACGCACTGCCTATCGATCAGTGCGTTTCCTTTCAAGTATCACGATTAAACTTCTATTCATTAAATACCTGGCCCAAACTCTCCTTGCTGATCCGGTTCATTCTGCTGCTCCGGGGTATCTATTGGTTCTGTCTCTTCTTTTGTTTCCTTTTTATCTTTGTTTTTCTTCTTATCATTTTTCTTTGAATTAGGATCGTCAATCTTTGCTCCCGGGCCAATCAAGCTGCCATCCTGGTTGGTAGGGGCTTCTGTGCTCTCTACTTTTGTCTCTGCCGAAGTCGTTTCTTTTACATTTTCTTCGGTGGTTTCCGGTGTAGTTTCAGCTGTGGTCTCAACGACTGCTTCCGTCTGCTGAGGAGCTGTTTCTTTTGTGGAGGAAGACTTTTTCTTCTTTCCACCGGAGCCGCTGCTTGAAGGAGCATTCTGACCTGGTTGGGTCAGGCCGCTTTCCTTGGCGATTTTACCGCTGATATTCTTCACTGTTAAGGACGGACTATAATCGGTGACTCCATAAAGAACCTGCTGAAGCTGTATTACGTTGCTTTCCAGAGTAGTTGCAATGACACAGTCCATTTTCCCCATCTTCATAGCAGTTCTTGAAAATGGGAAGCCAGTGGTTTCTCCAATGTGATATTTGTTAATTCCTTTGGCAATAGAGAGAACGTCATTTACCCCAATGCTGGTGGATACCTGTGGGAATACAGCAGCTACTAAGGAACTACGGGTTGCCAAATCAGCATTCTTGGCTTTCTCCATGGCCAGATTTACAACCTTACGCTGGCGTTCGGTTCTGTTATAGTCGGTATCCATAAGGCGAAGTCTGGCATAGGCAACTGCTTGTACCCCATCCAGGTGATTCATGCCGGCACGCTTTAATTGATGGGAACCAACACCTGTAGAATTTACGGTTTCGGTGATGAAACCATTTATGTAAGCAAACTCAGAATCTGTAATTTCAAGGTCAATGCCGCCTAAAATATTGATGGCATCGGCAACGGATTTCCAGTTAAATGTGGCATAATCATCAATGCTTAGATCCAGGTTTTCGTTTAAGGCTTCTATTGCCTGCTTATGGCCGCCTTTAAAGTAGGCTTCGTTAATCTTATGATACGTTCCCTTGCTGTTGATTTTCAAATAAGTATCCCGGTAAACGGATACCAGTTTAATTTCTCCCGTAGCTTTATTGATGTTACAAAGCATAATAACATCGGATAAAGCTCCTTTATCCAGCTTACCGTCTCTGGAGTCTACTCCGAAAACGGCTATGGTCCAAAATCCTTTTTGGTGGGTTCTTTGCTTAAACATAAAGAATCCGGCCAATAAAATAAGTATCAGGACAGCAATTTCTATCAATACAATACGTTTTTTATGCTTTCGCTTTTTCTTCTTTTGATTGTTGCGTTTCGGACTGCTTGAGGCACCGGTATATCGGGCTCTGGGATTTCTCCCATCTCCATCGCTGTAATATACTCTATCCCCTTTAGCAGCTTGCTGAGGGTGCTTTTTTGGTGCCGGCCGTCCAGTTTCACTTCGGCTGCCGGTACCATTCTTATGACGTTTGCGGGCTCGCATTCGGTCTAATTCATCTTCATAATCCATGATTGAAATATCAATCCTTTCCCAATTTGTCTTAGGCAGACTTCATTTCATTTTAACAGAAAAACATTAGTAAGTCCTTGCTTTTCTCTTAATTTTATCAGTCGATCAATTTTCTGATATAAGGCCAATTTGCGCTCATTTTTGTTACGGTCACATTATCTACCAAAGCGCTTGATTCGTGTATAACAGTCATATTTCCGTCGCTTTCCCAGCAAAGAAACATAACGACATGCCCCTCATCTCCTGTTTTCAGGATGATGTCTCCAGGCTGTAAATCCTCTCTTTTTATGGGTGTACCAAGAGAAGCCAGCCCTGATGTACTCTCGGAGGATAGGCGCTTTTGAATGGCAGACCAATAAATCCAGCTGATCCATCCGGAGCAGTCCAGTCCTTTCAACGTTCTGCCCTTTTCATCAGGTTCTGCCAGTGCACCGAAATTGTTTCTCTCATAGCCGGCGCAGGCAGGTTTACCGCCCCAGTAATAAGGCACTCTCCCAACGGAAGATAACGCGTAATAAATCAGTTTTGTCCTGCTTTGAGAAAGTGTATCCGGAAGCCGGTCCATATAGTTTTGTATCTCTTCGTAAGATAGAGGATTTGAAATAAATGTTGGTGTAAGTGTAAGCCCATAAGCCTCTGCCCAATCCTGTTCTGCAAGGCTTGCCGCATATTTTTTCGTTTCCTCCGTCCAGCCTGGCCACTGTATGGAATCATTTTTCTCAGAACCCAGAGTATCCAGAGAAAATAATCCCTTTTTAGAATCAGAAAGTCCGGTAATTACCGCCTTGATATGAAGGTCCACGTGTCCGGGGCATGGGTTTTGTTTCGGAGCTTCGGTTTCTTCTATGGTTTCTGCTTCTGTGGAGGCGGTTTCTTTTTCTTTTAAGGCAAAACCCGGTCCAATCTCCTTTGATGCTTCTGTTTCCTCTTCTGCTTCGGAAACAGCAGGTTGAGCTTCTGAGGGGGTTGCAGGAACAGTTTCTGGAAGGGGAACTGTATTGCCTTCCAGAGAGCCATCACAGTAATAGATATCACTGATGGAGTATTGAACGGTATGAGAGCTTTCCCACAGCTGGTTTGCATAGCTTAAAAAAGCGTCGTAATCATTTGGCGCTGCATAGTAAAAATATGTATTGGCCAGGGACATAATCTCCTGGATATTTGACTGGGGAGAAATCTGTTTTCCAGCTTCATTATAAAAAGAAATATTTACTTTTTGAAAGGATAATCCTTTTAAGGGAGCATCCGGTATATTTAACTTTTTAGCCACCTTTTCAGGACTTTCGTCTCCGACCTGATAAATAGAGGCCAGCCAGGCTGAGTCTTTCCTAGACAGAGTTTCTGCAGCTTCTTCACCCAGACTTTTTTCCTGGGAATCTCCCTCTCCATAAAGAAAGGCCAGATTAAATGCAGTCAGAGATGGAGCATAGGGGGCCGGTGTTTCTGGCTGCTCCTCTTCTGCATCTGAACGAGCTTTTTCATCGTTTGTATTAACTTTTGGCAATGCACTTGCCATAAGTTCTGTAGTATCAATCATTGGTTTGTCGTATGCGGAAATATAAGATTGGGAGTATTTGCAGAGAAGACCTCCCAAAAGAGCCATAATCATGGCTGCTGACATCTGTATTTTAACGGTTTTACCTAGTTTCATCTGCTATCATTCCTGTTGTTTTCTTCTAAAATAGAACTATAGCATAAGAGGACCGTAAAATACAGAGAAAAAGATTTAAGAGTTTATTAAGATAGAATGGAATTAACCAACGGCAGCTTCTTTTGATAAAATCAGGGCGTCAATGGCAAGTGCCACACCATCTTCCTCATTGGTTCTTGTTATAAGTCTTGCGCTGCGCTTTACGGCATCAGAAGCATTTCCCATTGCAACGGTGTAACCGATGGGAAGACTTAACATGGACAAGTCATTTTCACTGTCTCCAAGAGCAAGAATCTCCCGTGGGTGGACTTTTGATTTTACGGCATACTCCATGAGTGCAGAGCCTTTTTGTGCCAGTTCATGAGTCAGTTCCAGATTGGTGGATGCGGAGGAGGCAATTGAAATACCGTCTTCTTTCTTAAGCTGCCTGCGGATCTGATCCAGGACCTGAGGATCTTCATGGATCACCGAAATTTTGAAGATATCTGTCTCTCCATTTAAGAGAAAATCTTCTGTAATAAATTTAAAACGACTTTCTATGGTCTCATAGGTCAACTCATCGGCTACCATGGAAAGAAATACTCTGCTTTCAAAGCTTTTTTTCAGTTTCTCCCGGCTGGTTGTGGTACAGCTTCCTGATTCAGTCATGAAATCAAAAAGCGGGAAATAAGGGCGGCAGATATCAAGAATCATTGCAACCTGGCTGTTTAACAAGGGCTGTTTTCTAAGTCTCTCCCCCATTTTATTAAATGCTGCAGCACCATTCATGCAGATAATATCGCATTGAATTCCTGCCTCCTTAAGCGGAGCATAAGCATCCTCGTAATGTCTGCCTGTACAGACTACAAAGCCAATATTTTTTTCTTCCAGTGCTTTAATCGCATTGACATTCCATTGTGATACCTTTCCAAATCGGTTTAAAAGTGTTCCATCCATATCAGATGCTACTAATCGTATCATAAGTTGTTCCTTTCTTCATTTTATATTGTGTAAGGATAAGTAGATCTTATGGGGAAAAATGTCCCTTTATACATATCCTATGATTCATTATAAGGATTTCTTGTAATATAAAAAAGATACTTTTCGTAAAATAGATGTAAATCATGGTATTGACTCACAAACGATGAAAGGATATAATAAACTAAATTTATAAGGAGGATAAATTTCTAATAGCAAAGCTAAGCGCCATGCACCTGATGGTACGAACGTGAACGTTTTTTCAGAAAAACGGTACCAAAGGTTAACGAGGTGAAGGGTTATCGAATATTCGGCGGATGCCCTTCCATGCCCTCCGGGCGTGTGATCCAACGTGAAATATGCAGGTAACTGCAAAACAAACATGCTGGAACCGGAGACTTACAAATGAATAAAAGAAAAAAGCTGCCATAAAATGAGGAAACAGACAGCCTGTTTTTTGTCTGCGGTTTTTTATGAATGCTGTAATCAATTGAAAATATAAGGAGATTATAAAATATGTGTGGAATTATTGGATATACAGGACCTTTGGACTCTAAGAAAATATTGCTTGAGGGACTTTCCCAGCTGGAATACCGTGGCTATGACAGCGCTGGAGTTGCTCTTTGTATGGAAAACTCTCATATTCGTGTCATTCGTCATACTGGAAAGGTATCAAATTTAAAAGAAGGCTGCAAGGACATTACAGAAGTATCCCACTGCGGTCTTGGACATACAAGATGGGCAACCCACGGCGGCGTAACTACGGAAAATGCACATCCTCACAGAGCTGGGCGTGTTACCCTGGTTCATAATGGAATTATTGAAAATTATCATCAGCTTACTACAGAATTTCATCTGGAAGATAAGCTTCATTCAGAAACCGACACAGAGGTTGCTGCCTGGGTGTTGGATCACATTTATCAGGGAGATCCCATTGAAGCCATTGCAAAGCTTGTTGGCCATTTAAAAGGCTCTTACAGCTTCTGTATGATGTTTGAGGATCATCCTGGTGAAATATATGCAATCCGTAACGTAAGCCCACTGGTGGCCGCTTACACCCGTTCCGGTTCATTCCTGGCATCGGATCTGACTGCTCTGATTCCTTACACCAGACAGTATTTCGTAGTGCCTGAGAATCATATTGTAAAGCTTACCTCTTATCAGACACAGCTGTTTGATTTGGACCAGAAGGAACAGGAGCCAGAGCTTCTGGAAGTAAACTGGAATACAGAATCAGCTATGAAGAATGGTTTCCCACATTTTATGCTGAAAGAAATTCATGAACAGCCAGATGCTTTAAAGAACACAATTCTTCCACGTCTGGTCAAGGGGCTTCCCGATTTTACGGATGACCAGATTCCGGATGACGTATTAAAGAACTGCAATCAGATCCACGTTGTTGCCTGTGGTACGGCAATGCATGCAGGAATGGCAGCCAGAGCCCTTATAGAACCATTGTTAAGAATACCTGTATCCGTTTCCATTGCCTCAGAATTTCGTTATGAAGAGCCATTGGTTGATGATAAGACCCTGGTAATCATCATATCCCAGTCAGGAGAGACCATTGATACATTGGCTGCTCTTCGCCTTGCAAAACATTATGGTTCCAAAACGCTTTCTGTCGTAAATGTTAAAGGCTCTACCATTGCAAGAGAAAGTGATTATGTTTTATACACCCATGCAGGCCCTGAAATTGCAGTAGCAAGCACCAAAGCCTATTCCGTACAATTAGCGGCTCTCTACATGATTGGCTGCCGTATGGCCTATGTACGTGAGTGCTACAGCAAGGATGAAGCCAGAGACTTTATGAAAGAGCTTTTAGATGCCATTCCAGCTATGGAAGCGATGCTTGAGAAGAAGGAATTAGTGAAGGATCTGGTAAGCCACCTCATCCAGAAACCTGACGCATTCTTCATTGGGCGTGGGCTTGACTACGCATTCTCCCTGGAAGGCGCTTTAAAATTAAAGGAAATTTCTTATATCCATGCAGAAGCATATGCTGCCGGAGAATTAAAGCATGGTACCATAGCGCTCATTACTGATCAGGTTCCTGTGATTGCAATTGCCACACAGGAAAAGGTGTTTTCTAAGACCATCTCTAACATCAGAGAGGTTAAGGCCAGAGGTGCATTTGTAATTTTGCTGACCAAAGAAAATGCCCAGATAGAAAAAGGTGTATCTGATATTCAGATCAACATTCCTGATATCAATGACAGCTTTACTGTATTCCCCATCGCAGTTATTTTACAGCTGATTGCTTACTACGCATCTGTTGGTAAAAACCTGGATGTGGATCAGCCTAGAAATCTGGCGAAGTCAGTAACCGTAGAATAAGCTATATTAAATAGGATTATATAAAAAACGGACATTTCCATGAAATCAAGAAATGTCCGTTTTAATATATTATGATAGCCTGCTCATCTTTTCTTCTATAAAGCACTTAATGACCTTCACAGCTCCATCAACCCCAACAGAGCTTCTGTCGACGCAGAGATCATAGCTTCTTACATCTCCCCATTTCTTATTGGAATAATAATTGTAATAGCTGGAGCGCTGCTTATCTGTTTTTACCATTAAATCTTTGGCCTTAGCATCATCAATCTGGTATAGCTCTTTTAAGGATTTGATTTTATCTTCGTCTTTTGCAGATATAAAAACGGATATCAAATTGGGATAATCGGAAAGTGCATAATCTGCACATCTTCCAACGATTATACAAGGCTCCTTCATGGCAAGCTCTTTGATGGTTTCAAACTGTGCCAGAAACAGTTTATGGTTAATTGGCATATCCATATAACCGGAGGTTGTAAAACCCAAAGAATAGGTATCCATTACCAGGGAATACAAAAAGCTGCTGGTGGGCTTTTCATCGTGAGATTCAAACAGTTCCTCACTAAGTCCGCTGTTTTTCGATGCAAGTGCAAGAAGCTCTTTGTCATAACATTTAATTCCTAATTCTTCTGCCAGTTTCTGACCAATGATCTTTCCGGAACTTCCGCATTGTCTTCCAATTGTAATTACCGGATGTTTACTCATATCGATCACTCCTTCCAGTTATCTGATGGTAATATTATACATCAAAATATCTGAAAAATCTATATTTATTCTAACATTTAACAGTTTTCTATGCAAAAAAACCACTTAGACAATCATCTAAGTGGTTCGTAATTTTCTTAATAAATCCTCAAAATATTCAGGAAGGGGCGCGGTAAACTCCATATATTCCCCACTTCTGGGATGTATGATGCCAAGCACTCCTGCATGGAGTGTCTGTCCGGTTAGGCGAAATGGTGACTTAGCGGGACCGTAAACAGAATCTCCTAACAGAGGATGATTAATGCTTGCCATATGAACCCTGATCTGATGAGTCCGACCTGTCTCCAGCTGGCATTCCACATAGGTAAATTGCCGGTATCGCTCTAAAACCCGGTAATGGGTCACGGCTTCTCTTCCATTTTTTTCGTTGATGCTCATCTTCTTGCGGTCTACCGGATGACGGCCTATTGGGGCATTTACAGTGCCTTCATCCTCTTTCAGAACTCCATGGACCACGGCATAGTATTTCCTCGTAATGGAGTGTTCCTTTAACTGTTCTGCTATGGAGTTATGGGCCATATCATTCTTGCAGACAATGAGCACCCCCGTGGTGTCCATATCAATCCTATGAACGATTCCAGGGCGCATTACTCCGTTAATACCAGATAAGTCATCCCGGCAATGGGCCATTAAACCGTTGACCAGAGTTCCGCTGTAATGGCCTGCCGCTGGGTGTACTACCATACCCTTAGGCTTATTGATGAGGATAATATCTTTATCCTCATAGATAATTTCCAGCGGCATGTCCTCTGCTTCAATCTCAGGCTCTATGGCTTCTGGAATGCATATCAGGATATAATCGTTTGGGCATACCTTATAGTTGCTTTTGACTGTCTTCTGGTTTACTAATACAGCTTCATCCTTTAACAGCTTTTGCAAATAAGAGCGGGATACCTCACTGCATCGGTCGGATAAATACCGGTCAATCCGAATCCCTGCTTCCTCAGCTGTTACGGTAAATTCCAGATTCAATGTTAAACCTCCTTCTTTCCA
The DNA here is from genome assembly GCF_026723765.1 of Lacrimispora xylanolytica. NCBI lineage: Bacteria > Bacillati > Bacillota > Clostridia > Lachnospirales > Lachnospiraceae > Lacrimispora > Lacrimispora xylanolytica. The sequence continues at coordinate 2,275,845 of NZ_CP113524.1, read as the reverse complement.
AGGTTCAGGCATGATAAATCCTCTTCCTTATAGTAAAAAAAGAAGAGAATGATAAAAAAGAACATGGAAATGGTAACATAACAGTCTGCAACATTAAAAATTGGAAAGTCAATCAGCCTGAAATAAAGGAAGTCTACCACATAGCCCCTGGTAAACCGGTCTATCATGTTTCCTACTGCTCCTGCTGATAAAAACATAGCAATGACATGAAGAGGCAGATATTTTTTCGTGGCTGGCATACGAATAACTGAAAAAACAGCTACTGATAATACAGCTATGGCAACAAACAGGAAAAAAATCTGCTTTCCCTGAAGCATACCAAAGGCTGCTCCACGGTTCTCAGAATATAATAATTCAAAGACTCCGGTCCAGATATTATAAGCACTCTGATCCATAAGATGCTTTACCGCCAGGAGCTTGGTCCACTGGTCTAACCCGATTGCCGCAAAAAAGCCGATGATTAGTCCAATGATTAGTTTTGTCTTCTGATTCATAAAATCTCCTTATGCTAAGATGGGGATAAGCCCCTTTGACATTTCTGCTTCTGTTACAGTCTTATCAACGTACGCCTTCCCTATCTGTTCTAACAGGATAAACCGGATGGCGCCGGAATCCATCTTTTTATCATTCTTCGTAAGACTTACAATGTCATGGGAGGAAAGTCCACTGACTGTCACTGGCATGTCAAAGTCTCTCATAAGCTCATACAGCCTCGTAAGCTCCTCTTCCTGAACCAATCCCCTATGAATGGAAATGGCCATAGCAGCGATGCAGCCAAGCCCCACACAATGGCCGTGTAACAGCCTGAAATCAGCCAGCTTTTCAATGGCATGTCCCAGGGTATGACCAAGGTTTAAGAGGGCTCTGTCTCCTTGCTCCGTAGGATCCTTTTCCACCACCTCACGCTTAATGTGGTTACTGATCTTTACCATCTCTTTTAAATGCTCTAAGTCTCTGGCATGAATCATAGAAGCATGATCCTTCAGCCAATGATAGTAAGAAGCATCACGGATTAACCCATGTTTAATGACTTCTCCCATTCCTGAGGAAAACTGTTCTGGAGAAAGTGTCTTTAAAGCGGATATATTGGTATACACAAGTTTAGGCATATGAAACGCGCCTACCATATTTTTGTAAGCATCAAAATCAACACCTGTTTTACCGCCGATACTTGAATCCACCTGAGACAGCAGAGTGGTTGGGACCTGAATAAAGGAAATACCTCTTAAATAAGTGGCAGCCGCAAAGCCGCATAAATCGCCTACGACTCCGCCGCCTAACGCTAATAGAACGTCATAGCGGTCGAACTGCCTTTTTATAAGAACCTCATATAAGCTCCTGACCGTATCAAGATTCTTATTTTCCTCTCCTGCGGGAAAAATGAAATGAGAGGTTTCCCGGCAGCAACGGGAGACAACTGCTTCCACTTCATTTAAATAAAGAGCCGCAACATTAGAATCTGTGACAATACAGATTCTGCGACCCTGCAAGCCAAATTCATGTAATTCCCTTTCCAGACCGTCAAATGTCATCTCCATAACAATGTCATACTGAAAGTCACCATTCATGTGTACCGGAATTCTATCTCCCATGAAGCAATTCCTCCGTCGTAAAATTTGTCTGCCTATATTATGGAAGAAAGCAAACAATTCTCCTTTTCACCATTGCCAGCTTTTTGGCCGCGCATATAAATAAGTGAATGTAACGGAAAATCATCTGCTTGTACCATAAAATATGTTATTGCATTATAAAAAGCGATCTAAAGACGTAGATTCATACCGCCCATATCCAAGCTTCCGCTGTTCAGTAAATCCTGGAAATCCCCGGACAATTCAACAGATTCAGGAGTTGCTATGAATATGTAATTTGATATCTTCTGCAGATTGCCATTCATGGAATAAGTAGCACCTGATGTAAAATCTATGATTCTTTGCGCCACTTCCGTATGAATTCCTTCCATGTTAAGTACAACCGCTTTTCCAGCCAGCATATGATCGCATATTTCTTTCGCATCTTCAATGGAAGTTGGCTTTACCATTGAAACTTCCATAGTTCTTGATTGCTTCATCGGCACTACCTTGGGAGAACGGGACAGAAAACGAGGCTTCTGCTCATATTCCTCTTCATCATCGTAGTATTCATCATCAGTCTTTTTGGAAAAGAGTGTTTTCTTTGCAGGCTTTTCTTTTTCATCCTCGTAATCATCATCTAAATAGTAATCATCGTCATCATCTGTATCATTTAAGCGCATGCTATCCATCAGTTTGCCTAAAATGCTCATACTTCATTCTCTCCAATCTTATATCTTGTACCGAAAATACCGGTACCGACTCTAACAAGAGTAGCACCTTCTTCTATTGCAACTTCATAGTCTCCGGTCATACCCATTGAGAGCAAACTCATATTAACATTATCAATGTTTTTGCTTTGCATGTCAACATAAAATTGCCTTAATTTTTTAAAAACGGAACGATTTTCCTCAGATTTTTCAACAAAAGGTGCAATAGTCATGAGGCCTTTTATCCTAACATGGGGAAAGGTGGCGATTTTTAAAATAGCACTCTCCGCTTCCTCCAGTTTAAAGCCAAACTTACTGTCTTCTTCAGCTACATTTATTTCCAGGAGAATGTCAATGATTAAATCCTGTTTCCCAGCCTCTTCCTCTATCTGCTCTGCAAGACGAAGAGAATCAACACTGTGAATCAGCACTGTTTTTCCGATAATCTGCTTTACCTTATTACGCTGCAGATGACCAATCATATGCCATTTGATATCCTGTGGAAGCTCCTTGTATTTTTCACATAACTCCTGAACTTTATTTTCTCCAAAATCACGGACTCCAGCACCATATGCCTCTTCTATCATAGAGGCTGGCTTTGTTTTACTAACTGCAATCAGGGTCACTTCTTTGGGATCTCTCCCAGCTTTTTCACATGCGCATAAAATTCGTTTATTTACTTCTTCCAGATTTTCCAGAATCAATTTAATCACCTCTTATTGATATATTAATTCCCCTTCGCTGACAGTCTCTGCATTTAATACAATATGATCGTAAACAGCCAGCCCATAGGTCATATTTTTCTTAATGGTATAGTACTCATCGTTGGATGACAGTACATCAATCTGCTTGAACACGGCATATCCCTTGTTAATATTGTAAACTCCCTGCAAGGATGCGCTTGGCCCGATTTGATACCGGTCAGTGGAGTTGGGCTTAACAATGTAATCGCCTGCCTTAAAGCCGTCCTTATCATTCATCTCAATATAGTAATTATTACCTTCGGAATAATAGATCTCAGTTGGAACAAAGACCACAGAAGTGCCGGACTGAGAATAGACCTCTTTATTAAAGCCTGTTTCTGTGCTGTCTCCGCCTTGGGTCATGTAATCCATTGGCACCAGTAAAAAGTCTTTCTTGGTTACCGCAGTCACAGGAATCTTAAGACCATCAGCCCTCTTAGAGACTATTTCAAAGTCCACAAATCGATCCGAAGCAAATTGCACCATGTATTTGTCAAAATCAAGTTTTCCATAGGTTTTTCCATCGGTACCGGTAAATACGGTGAAATTTCCTGGAATCTTTAAATCATGACCTGAAAATTGTACGGTAAGGCTTGTTTTATCTCCATAAGTTTTTGCATCCTCTTCTGCAAGCGGAAACACAACAGACCACAAATCAGAAGTTATGAGCTTATATACTGGCACTCCCTTTTCAATCAGGCTGCCGGACTTGGTTATGTTTTTTGTATACTTAGTACGGTCAAATGATTCTTCTGATATAGCGGAAGAATTCAGTGCCTCATAGGAATCAATGCCATAGGAAACAATTCCAGCCTGATCGGACCTTACCTGTTGAAAATTAACGCCAGCCTTGTCCATCTGATCTCCAAGGTTGTCAAGACTGTTAAAGTTCATGTATTCAAGGACCTCCGCGTCTACAGATAATTTCGTATCGTAAACAGACTGAAAGCGGTCACTGTTGTAGGCTAGGCTAAAAGAGGTCAGCTGCTTTTTAAGACCAGATAAGTTCTCTGGCTTTAACGCTACCTTATCCTGTGCGTTTTCCGCAAGAAAAGTAGCAATCGTCCCAGTCTCATCAATAGAATATACTCTGGTTCCAGTGGACGCCCGTTTACCCTCTCTTACGTAATAATTTACATAGCCGGAACGGTCTGTAGTCTTAACTTCCTCCTGACGGAGAATGATACCTGTGTAATTTTTATTGTTTACAATGCTTCCTTCCTGTACTTCATAAAACATTACTTTATCTCTTCGAAGGTAAGCGGTTACACTGAACACCATATAAACAAAAATCAGCGCAAAGATGATCATGCCAACATTGATATTCAGAGGCCGTCGGTACCGGATTATTTTTTTGTTCTTCTTTGGTTGTGCAGCCTTCTTTCCTGACTGCGTTGCCTTTTGTTTTGCCAACCTGACGCCTCCTTTCCTTTCATACATTATAAAAGGAAACTTCTAAAAATTCAAGAAAAATAAAGGGGACCGTTATCCAGCCCCCTGTTTATTATCTATGATTATAATGAAACAATCACATCGGCCTTAGCGTTCTCCGGCAGATGTTCCGCATCAATTGAAACGCTTAGAACGAAAGTTACGTGATACTTTTCACCGATTTTTTCCAAAGTTGCAATGGTCTCAGATATGTCTTCTCCTTCCAAACAGGCCAGCCTCAAAAAACTGTCAAAAAACATCATTTCCAAATCATGATCCTGAGATATGATACCACAGATAAAACCAATAAATCCTTCACTAGATGTTATTGGATACTCATTCACATTAATGAGACGGATTTTGTTGCTTAACTCATACATGTGCTTAGAGCTTTTGTCCAAGTACACGATAGAGCCTTTTGAGTCTCTTACAGCGAAATTCGCTCTGTCTAACAGATGCTTTGTCTTTCCCTTACCCTTTTTTCCCGCTATTATCTGCACCATAGCAATCTCCTCCTTGCATTATTTAATTTGTATAAAAAGTTTATTCGGATTAATCTAATTATAGTACAAATTCATAAGAAAGGCAATGATTATTCTGCTATTTTATTTAATATATTTGTCATGTTATCGTAGAGAGTTGCGTGGTTGGAAGCCTTTAAAACCACGGAAATGTATTCATTTTTAGAGTCATCTAAGCTTCCCATGATGAGACAGCTTCCAGCTGCCTGGGTAGTGCCTGTTTTCCCGCCAAGAACCGTAAGTCCCTGTGGCATCTTCTTCTCACCAGTCAGATACCGGTTGGTATCCTTCCAGGTAACATTGACTGGATTTCCATCTTTATCCTGATAAGTAGTGGTGTAACGGTCTGTTCCGATAATTTTACGGAATTCCGGATATTTTAAAGCCTCGTTAAAGATTAAGTACAGATCATAAGCCGTCGTATAATGATTTTCATTGTTCAGTCCATGAGGATTCATGAAATGGGTGCCAGTGGCCCCCACTCTCACAGCTTCCTCGTTCATCATCTTGGCAAAGGCATCTGCATCGCCTGCGATGTGCTCAGCGATCGCTGCTCCTGCATCGTTACCAGAGGGAAGCATGAGTCCATACAAAAGCTGCTCCAAGGTCAGCTTATCACCTGGCTTAATTCCACTTAAACTGGATCCAGGCTCTGTAATCACAGCAGCGTTTGTCACTGTGATTTCATCTGACAAATTGCCATATTTTAAGGCAACAAGAGCGGTCATGGTTTTTGTAATGCTTGCAGGATACATTCGCTCAAACGGATTTTTAGCAAAGATCACAGATCCCTTTGTAAGGTCAAAAACAGCGGCTGCTTCCGCTGTAACTTTACTGTCCTGGCTGGCCACGTCTTCCGGAATGACACAAAGATTCTGGGCGAAGGTATCTGATTTATCTGCTTTACTTCCAGCTGCATAAAGAGCAGTCCGTTCCGAAAATACATATGGATTGTCAAGCTTACGCAGACCAGAGCATCCCGTTAACAGTATGGCAACGGAAAGGAAGCCTGACATTACTAAAGCTTTTCTTTTCACAAAAAACACCTCTATTTGTACATTTCCCGCCATTCCAGATCGCCTCGCTCCAGAGATTTGATTAAAAGCTCTGCAGTTGCCAGGTTGGTTGCAAGCGGAATATTGTGCATATCACAGGTGCTCATAATATTGACAATATCCGGTTCATGGGATTTCTGGGTAAGAGGGTCTCTTAAGAAGACCACCAAATCAATCTCATTGTGCTCAATCTGAGATCCAAGCTGCTGTTCTCCGCCTAAATGTCCTGCCAGATATTTATGAACGTTTAAATTTGTTACTTCCTCAATCAATCGTCCGGTGGTTCCGGTTGCATATAACATATGCTTGCTTAAAATGCCTCTGTAGGCAATGCAGAAATTCTGCATCAGTTTTTTCTTAGAATCATGTGCAACTAATCCTATATTCATAACGATATACCTCCTATTAATTACCGATTTTGCGTTGCAATCCAACATTCAGCACCAGCCCCATGCCCATAAATATACTAATGAGCGAGCTGACTCCCGAGCTTATAAAAGGAAGCGGGAGGCCTGTATTTGGGAAAATCTGTGTCGCCACTGCAATATTAGCAAATGCCTGAAAACCAATCAAAGCTGCCATGCCCGTACAGATCAGTCTTCCTGATAAGTCTTTGGAACGGGCTGCCATATAAAGGCATTCAAAAACAACAAGACCAATAATGAGAATGATGATTACACTGCCTCGAAACCCCATCTCCTCGCCAATAATAGCGAAAATAAAGTCGGTTTCTCCAGCTGATAAGAAATTCCCATCTTTTACAGATGCGATTGTCGTATTAAAAAGTCCCTTCCCTTGAAGCTGGCCGGAACTGATTGCCATGATTGAATTTTTTTGCTGATACAGATTTTCTGCATATTGCTCGGCATGCGGGTAAATCCAAGCAAGAATACGCCGTGCCTGGTAGTCGTGAATAAAAGGAATTAGGCCCTTTGTCAGCAGGAATATAAAAAGCGCGCCTGCAGGTATTGCCACTGCAAGCACTCCACCGATCCAACGATAACTGATTCCTGCGGAAAAAACCATACAAAGAATGATAATGGTGACCACAAGACTGGTTGACAGGTTTGGTTCTGCAAAAATAAGGCCGATAGGAATGGCAGCTAGTCCTGCCGCCATTCCTATCATGACCGGCATATTCATCTTCTCCTGATATTTATTCCAGTACCAGGAGAAGAATATAATTAATCCTATTTTTACGAATTCAGAGGGCTGGATGCGACCGATACCCGGAAGGTTGATCCATCTGGTTGCGCCTCCCGCCGTATGCCCCATAACCAGTACCGCCCCCAGTAAAATGATGCAGCCTGCATAAACCAAAACATACAGCTTTGTTATGTTGTGATAGTCAATGATAGAAATGCCGATAGCCAGGGCAAATCCTACCATAACTCCTATGATCTGCTTCGTCACAATAGAGGAGTCCTGATTGGAGGCACTTGCCACCACCAGGATTCCAGTCACTGACAGAATTATCATATATAAAACTAAACGGTAATTATAAAACTTTAAGTTAATTTCTGAAAACATAATTAATATATCCCCTTGTCAGGTACATCGCGGATAGGGATGTTAGCATAAAGCACCGGAGAAAAACCTTCACAGTCTGGCTGCTTTAACTTCTTCATCTGTATCTCTATTCTGTCGGAATCAATATCCATGTATCTTGATACTACACGGATCATATCGTCTTTTATCATCTGCATGATTTCAGGAGAACAATCAGCCTTGTCCGCAACCAGCAAAAGTTTCAGACGATTTCTTGCAATTTCTCCTGAATTCTTCTTGCGGAATACAGGAAACAGGCTCATATCAAACCCTCCTATGCTCTCTTTAAGAGATTTGAGAGTTTGAAGAACAGGCCTTCGCGCACGGCAGGATTCTGAATCGGGATGTTCTCGCCGGCAATCCTTCTGCAGATATCCATGTAAGCTTGTCCCGCCGGGGTTCCCATACCTACCAGCGGTTCTCCCTGATTGGAGGAAATAACGATATCCTCATCATCCGGTACAGCTCCAATGATATCTACCGCAAGTATGTCCATTACATCATCTAACGACATCATATCTCCGCGCTTTACCATGTCAGCCCGTATCCGGTTAACAATAAGTTCAATGCTTCCCATATCAGCGGCTTCTAAAAGTCCGATAATACGGTCTGCATCCCGGATCGCAGAAACCTCCGGTGTTGTAACGACTATGGCTCTGCCAGCGCCTGCAATGGCATTTTGGAAGCCCTGTTCAATCCCGGCAGGACAATCAAGGATAATAAAATCAAATTCATCCCTTAGATCGTCAACCAGCTTTACCATCTGGCCGGGTGTAACAGCAGTCTTGTCCCTTGTTTGTGCAGAGGGAAGTAAAAACAGGTTCGGGTATCTTTTGTCTTTTATCAGGGCCTGCTTCATACGGCAGTTCCCTTCTACCACGTCTACTAAATTGTAAACGATGCGGTTTTCCAGACCCATGACTACATCCAGGTTACGAAGTCCGATATCAGTATCAATCAGAACTACCTTTTTCCCCAGAATTGCCAGTCCGGTACCGACGTTGGCAGAAGTTGTCGTCTTGCCTACCCCGCCTTTTCCAGAAGTGATTACGATGATTTCACACATACCATATCCTCCTGATTTTTATACCTTATACTATTTTACCTTAATTTATGGAATATTTCCATACTTTTTTTCATTGGTTTAACAATGACCTTATTATTTTCTAGATAAGCCTTCATGGGTCCCCTGCCCAAACGCCTGCCACGGCCATCAAGACCTGAAGTACAGTCTGCGATGCGAAGCTGTATAGGAGCCATATCAAGAGCGGTGATCAGTGCGCTCTTATTACCTGCTACCCCGGCACATACGGTTCCTGTTAACTTGCCAAGAACAATGACATTTCCCTTAGCAAGAACCTTTGCACCTTTGCACACGTCTCCAATAATGACAATACTGGATTCCGATTCCAAGGTCTCTCCATTTTGCAAATTACCTTTAAAGAACTGGCCAGTCTGACAGGACAGCTCCATAAGTTTCTCATTCAGTGCTTTTTCACATCGTTCCAACCGGTTCGCATCTGTATCGACAATACAGATGATTTCCACATTGGAGTTATTCGTAATCTGATTGATGATTGCGAATTCTTCTTCAGAAGTTAATTGCCTGCCTTCTAGAGTCAGGGTCATTTGTACTGATCCCCAGAATTTTGAATTATCCCCGAATTTTTTCCCAATATCAGAAAGAAGCTGAGGGAAAGGGATGTCGGGGTCCAGGATGACAGTCATACCTGCTCTGTTGCTCTTAATTACTACGGTATTATGCATCATATCACCTCTTATCCTAGTTAATCGCGAATATTGACTTTCGCTGCATCCAGGGCACCCGCGTTTACAATGGATTCTAAGTCAGTATAACCATAGTAGTATTTGTAAACATTCTTCGCAATATTGGCCGCATTGGATGATGAGTAGCCATACGGAATATTCACAGTAACACAGATTTCCGGATTGTCATATGGCGCATAAGAAATGAAGAAAGCATGGTTGGGTTTGTTGCGGGCTTCCTGAGCGGTACCTGTCTTACCTGCAATCTCCACTTCAAGGTCTTGAAACAACCTTTTGGTTGAACCATTTGCAATCACTTCTCTCATTCCCTGTTGTACAGTATCCCACGTTGTTGTCGCCGCGTCAATATGAGAAGAAATCTTAGGGGTATAATCTTGTATCAGATTGCCTTCAGAATCCGTTGTTTTATCAAGTAAGCTGAGTTCAAAAACGGTTCCCCTGTTTGCGATGGCTGCCACATATCTGGAAAGCTGTACATTGGTGTACGCATGGCTTCCCTGACCCATGGCAGAACGCTCGGGAGCTTCTTTGGAAATCTGAGGATCAAGCTCTGCAATTTCTACGCCGGACTTATGATCCAGTCCGAACTTGGTTGCGTAAGTGCGTAAAACATCAAGGCCCAAATCTGGGGAGTATACGCCTCCGGCATCCGTTGACAAACGATGCCCTAAATCCGCAAATAAAAAGTTACAGGAATTTTCTATTCCACCTACTATATTCAAAGGGCCGTGATGTCCGGAATAAATCCAGCATTTAATTGGCGGTTCCACATCGGTATAGATACCGGTACAGTTTATAGTCTCATCGGTTGTAATGGCATGTTCTTCCAGCGCTGCAACTGCGGTAATCGGCTTAAAGGTCGAACCTGGTGCTTTTCTCGTCTGAGTCGCATTGTTATAAAGGGGCAGAGACATGTCTGCCTGAAGCTGACTGAAATAGGTTCCATCTCCAATCCTGTTGTTGTCATACCCAGGATAAGAAACCAATGCCAGTACTTCCCCTGTTTTATCATTGGTCACTACAACACCAGCGTTACAGGGCGATAATGCCAGCTGGGCCGGTGTAATCTCCAAGGTGGACAGCTTTTTTAATAGAAAGGAGTAAGCATCTCCGGTAGCTCTTAGCTGAGCCGCATCCTGACCATCATCCTTTAATACTCCCTGGTCGTACAGGGCGAGGCACAATTCCTGACCGGTAATAACATCATCATTAATCAGGTAACGGTAAATCCTCTTGGTAAAGTTACGGTCCCCTTCCAGATTGGTCAGTACATAATTAATTAGCTGTTCAAAGGTATCATCCGCATTGGTATATTTGGAACCGGTTTCAAGCTTTGTGGTATCCACCCAGCCATTTGCAATTCCATAATAAAGATATTCCCTGAGACTCGTTTCATTGGATTTCCAGGCCTGGTATTCTTCACTTGAAGTATCCACCTGATCTTCTTTGATGATAGCAACCGTGGGACCTGACAAATAAGTATAGATATAAAACATATAAGCTTTCATATCTTCCGGCAGATCCTTCATCGGTGTGGGATGGTCACTCATTAATTCGTTTTTTAAATTTGCGAATATCTGTTTTTGAGAAGATATGTATTTGGAATAAATACTCTTTTCAACCACTGAAGCATCGGCATCCTCCAGTTCCTTTAAGGACAGTACATTGTTATTGATCAGCTGATAATAAGCATCCTTAACAGGGATTTTCATATTAGAACCATCAGTATTAGCCCCTGTTTTATAATCACCATTCACAATGGTTTTTATGAGAACACCTGCTAAAGACTGTTCAATCAAATGATAAATACCAACCTGAAGGTCTGCATCCTGATTTAAATAAACATCATTTCCAGCAGAAGAATCTGTTTCGTCCTTGGTTTGACGGATTCTTCCTACGCTGTCTTTGTATATGGTCTTTTTGCCCTTGGTTCCCTGGAGTTCATGTTCCATGGTGTATTCAATTCCGGTACGTCCTACGATATCGTTAATATCATAGTCCTCTTTCTTCTTCTGAAGATCCTCCAACTGATCCTCAGGTACCTTTCCGGTATAACCAATAATAGGGGCAAATGGAATGCTGTAATTATAGGCACGAATTGTAGTTTCTTCTACACTAACTCCCTGTAAGTCCCTAAGATGCTCCAAGATATCTGCTACTGTCTCATCACTGACCTGGGAGGCTACTGTCGTCGCCTCATATTTCCGGTAGGACATGAGACGCAGTGCATATTTAATATTAATAATATCAAGGGCTTCCTGGTCCGTTAAAGTGATTATGTTACCTTTTGAGTCTTTGAAATCCTTTAAGCTATTTTCTTTGCAGGCCCAATCAAACAGCTCTCTTGCGCTTAAATTCGAGGGATACTTCCCCTTTTCGTCATCAAGCTCGTCTACACTTTTTAATCCGTAATAATCACGAAGGAACCTTTTTCTTGACGTTTCAGAGGATGAGGTATAAACCATATCTCCATTTGAGTCTATGGCCACTTCAAATTTACTCTGAATGGTCTCTTTATGCTTCTGAAGGATTCTCACCAGGTTCAAGTACATATTATTTCTGGCGGCTGCAGTTTTATAGGCTCCGTTATCCTGAACCGTCACCGAATAAGCCAGCTTGTTATAAGCTAAGACCTTGCCATTCCTGTCATAAATATTGCCTCTTGTACCAGCTGTGGTGATGGTCTGCTCCGTTATCTGGAAATATTCATTAAGGGCCTTTTCTCCATTGATAATCTGCATATGGAACAGCTTGTTAATTAAGCCGGCATACATGGCAAAACAAATGATTCCAAGTACGAAAAGCCGGGATGATACAGCTTTTTTTAAAAACTCAGAAACGATGTCCAATAAATCCCTAAACAATGTTAGAATCTCCTCTTTTTCCTATGTCTTCCAAATGACGATTTAAAATCAGGAATACCCGATAAAGAAGCAGTGTCGTCACTACGGTAAAAATGATTTCCGGCAGCACGATGTTAACAAAATAGTATCCAATCCTTAGCTTTTGGCGGATCAGGAACCGGAAAACATAAATGTAAAAGTTGTAAGCCAATTCATTCAGTACGCTGAGTATTAAAGGAAGGGTAATATAATCTTCGTAATAATACTTGGTGCAAATACCGTTCACATACCCTACATATAGAAAAATCAGGGTATAAAAGCCGAAGGGACCAGTATAAAACAGATCCATCAGCAACCCGGAAAGCAGACCGTAATACATTCCTGCCTCTTTTCCATGCATGAAGCCGAAGGAAAAGGTCAGAATTAAAAGCAGATTTGGAGACGCTGATAAAAACGGCAGCAATGGGAATATACAGTTTTGAATGGTAAATGCCAGAATAATCAGCAGTACATTGAAAAAAACACGTCTCATGATACTCCTTTTCGCTATTGAGAAGCACTTTCCGTCGCCTGAGTTTCAGCGGAAGTTGTCTCCTGGGAAGTTTCTTCTTTCATCATTTCAGATTTTAATTTCGTAATAACCAGTACTTCCTGCAGACTGTCAAATTCCGCGGCAGGGACCAGATATCCGGATTTTGTAACATTGTTACTGTCATTGGTAATATCAGCGGCGTAACCCACTAAAAGTCCTGGAAGGAACACCGAGCTTATATTGGAAGTGACAATTTTATCTCCATTCTTTAAGTCGCTATCCTTTAATACATTGGTGATTCTAAGTCTTCCTTCTTTAAATAAAGTCAGATCACCGGCAACAATACAGCTGTCACCAGACTGCATTGCCATACTGCTTACACGGCTGGAATCATCAATGATAGAACGGACTGTGGCATAATTAGCACCTACATCCGTGACGATTCCTACAAGGCCTCCGCCAGCCATTACATTCATATTCACAGCAATGCCATCCTTGGAACCCTTGTCAATACGGAACACCTGAAACCAGTTGCTGGAATCATTGGCAATGACTCTGGCTCCCACTTTTTCATATTGTCCGTACTGCTGATCCAGACCATAGAGCTTTCGAAGGCGGTTTAGTTCCAGTTCCTCTGATTGAAGTCTGGTATTTTCTTCGGTCAGCTGTGTGATGATATCTTTCATCTCTTTATTTTCTTTTTGAGCACTGTGTAATTTAGAAAGGTCTGTGATTTCCCCGTATATGGCGGAACCCACTGAATTAACTCCTGACTGCACCGGAATCAGGACATAGCCCACGCCCGTCCGGAGAGGGGTCAGCCACGTGTCGCGAATCGAGGTCAGCCCAATCAGAAGGATACAAAATACGGTTAATGATATAAGAACATATTTACTGCGCTTTGATTCCATTTACAAGATTCCCCGTTCTTTCAAACTGATATAACAATTATCTCCTATAATTATGTGATCTAACAGCCGAATGCCTAATAATTCTCCGGCTTCCTTAACTCTTTTGGTAAGGTTGATATCTTCTCTGCTTGGAGCTGGGTCACCGCTTGGGTGATTGTGAATCATCACCAGGCTCACAGCATGATGTTTTACAGCTTCAATGAAAATCTCTCTGGGAGAAACTACGGATACATTGACCGTTCCCTGAGAGATCATTATGTCCCTGATCAGGACTCCCTTTGTATTCAGAAGCATCACATAAACAAGCTCCTGTTCCCTGTGACGCATGTCTTCCACATAATAGTTGACAATATCAAGGGGATTATGAAAAGAGGCCGCTTCCAGCTGGGCTGTTCTTTTCCAAATGCGTTTGGAAAGTTCTCCGATGCATAAAAGCTGGGCACCTTTGACTGTTCCGATTCCTTTCACCTGCATGAGTTCCTGCATAGAAAGGTGTAAAAGCCCTAAAATACCCTTTTTCGGATAATTTAGGGCCAGTATCTTTTGTGCCAGTATCAGAGAATTCTCTCCTCTGCTGCCTGTGCGGATAATGATTGATAAAAGTTCCGCGTCGCTTAAGCTCTGTGCCCCTTCTTTCAAACACTTTTCATAGGGCCTCTCATCCGATGGGATGTCTTTCATGGTTATACGTTTCATATGTCTCCTGTCCGTTACTCTCCAGGCACGTGTGTAGACATATGTAAGAATCAAATGAACCGATACGTTATGAGGGCTGCCCCTATTCCTATAATGCCGGACATGGTGATTTTTAAATTAAAACCAAAGGTAATGACTAAAATGCCGAAATTTACCACGATGGGAGTATCAAAGCCAAAGGACTGTCCTGCACTTAGCCATGACAATCCGGATATACCCTCAGTAAGATTTCCAACAAAGCCTCCTAGTACAACACCGGCAAGCATAAGAAGAAGCAGTATCCAGCAATTTTTGTACTTCATCTGCTCTGCTACCCCTTTTGGTTTAATGGCAGGAATGTCCATACCTATCATGATATTTTAGCATAGTTTTCCATTCGTGTATACCGTTTTTTTAGATTTGAACCAAACCTGCATCCAAAAGCTTTTGCAGAGACATTAAAATACCAAGCTTTGCATGATACCAGGTAAGCCCTCCCTGAAAATAAACAGCGTAGGGTGGTTTGATAGGCCCATCCGCACTTAATTCAATGGAGGAACCCTGGACAAATGCACCAGCTGCCATAATAACAGGGGCATCGTATCCCGGCATATCCCATGGTTCTGGTGAAACAAAGCTGTCAACCGGAGCTGCCGCCTGAATTCCCTGGCAAAATGCGATAACGCCTTCCGGATTTCCAAAGGTAACAGCCTGTATGATATCATGACGGGATTCGCTTCCGTTTGGTACTACTTGAAATCCCAGTTTTTCATATACATTGGCTGCAAACACGGCCCCTTTTAAAGCACCGGCAACTACCGTTGGAGACAGGAATAATCCCTGATAAAAGGCCTGGTTAAGTCCAAGACTTGCTCCTACCTCTTTTCCAAGACCTGGGGCTGTCAGCCGATAGGATGCCTTGTCAATGCATTCTGTTTTTCCGGCAATGTAGCCACCTATGGGAGCAAGACCGCCACCTGGATTTTTGATCAGAGATCCAACAATCATATCAGCCCCAACATCAGACGGCTCCATCCGTTCAACGAATTCTCCATAGCAGTTATCCACCATACAGATTACATCCGGCTTGATTTCTTTGACAAAGGCAATCAGCTCACCAATCTGTGAAACAGAGAACGTGGGACGTGTATCGTAGCCTTTTGATCTTTGGATGGTAACAAGCTTTGTCCGTTCATTGATAGCTTTTTTAATGGATTCGTAATCAAATGTACCATTTGGAAGTAGATCCACCTGACGGTATATCACTCCATACTCTTTTAGAGAACCAGTACTCTCTCTGATACCAATTACTTCTTCTAAGGTATCGTAGGGCTTACCGGCTGGAGAAAGCAGTTCATCACCTGGGCGTAGGTTTCCGGAAAGTGCGATAGAAAGGGCGTGAGTTCCGCTGATTAAGTTTGGTCTTACCAAAGCACTTTCTGTGTGGAAGACACTGGCATAAACATCTTCTAAAGTATCTCGTCCAAGATCGTTATAACCGTAGCCAGTGGTCGCTGCAAAGTGAATATCACTGACCCGGTTATCCTGCATGGCTTTGATTACCTTCATTTGATTGTATTCTGCATTTTCATCTATTTCCTGAAAACGATCTTTTAAGCTATCTTCTATCTTTTTTCCAAAATCCAGGACTTTCTTGCTAATTCCAAGATTCTCGTACATTGCATTTATTTCCATTGTTCCTTTTTCTCCAATCCGTATGTCTCATTGATCTCCTGTATCATGGTTTCCAGCACCTTGTCCATATCATTGTTAAAGTCAGGCAGATTCAGCCATTTCACATCTCGTTCTCTTTTAAACCAGGTAATCTGGCGTTTGGCAAAATGTCTGGTGTCTCTTTTTAACAGATAAACAGCGTCTGAAAGAGTACATTCTCCCTGCAGATGATCCAGAATCTCTTTGTATCCCAATCCCTGCATGGAAACCATGTCTCTGGTGCAGCCAGAATCTTTTAACTCTTTCACTTCCTCAACCAGTCCCTGCTTCATCATCTCGTCCACCCGTTGATCAATTCTTTGATAAAGGATGTCCCGGTCTGTATTAACAACGTAATACAGGAAGTCATAAGGAGACTCCTTTTGCCGTTCCCTTTTATTGTGTTCTGAGATCCGCTCTCCTGTCTGCCGGTAATATTCAATGGCCCGGATTACCCGCTTTTTATTGTTGGCATGAATCTGTTCGGCGGATTCAGGATCTATGGCAAGAAGCATCCCGTGAAGATACTCTGCTCCTTTTTCTTTTGCAAGAGCTTCCAGCTCATCTCTTATGGAAGTGTCCTCTCCATTCTCTGTAAAATCAATGTCATTTAACAGGGCCTGGATATAAAAACCGGTGCCTCCCGCAACAATGGGTATGTTTCCCCTGGAATAGATCTCTTCCACAGCTGCCTTCGCCAGTTTTTGAAACACGGTCACATTAAATTCTTCGTCTGGTTCCAGAACATCAATAAGATGATGGGGGATTCCCATCATCTCCTCTTTTGTGATTTTGGCAGAGCCGATATCCATACGGCGGTAGACCTGCATGGAATCGGCACTGATAATTTCTCCACCGATCGCCTTTGCAAGGCGTATGGACAATGCTGTCTTCCCCACCGCAGTAGGGCCGGTTAAAATAATTAATGGTTTCATTACACGATCCTCTTAAATTTCTTTTCCAGCTCATATTTACTCATGGAAATAATCGTAGGTCTTCCGTGAGGACAGGCGTAAGGATTCTCTAAGCCCAGAAGCTGATCAATCAGTTCGTTGGCCTCTGCAAAGGAAAGGCGGTTATTGCCTTTTACGGCTCCCTTACATGACATGGAAGCAATTTTTTCATATATGACATCTGGATTGCTGACAGCTGCATCTTCTGAAAGGCCGTCGATCATCTCAATCAAAAGTTCTTTTTTTGCAATGGAAAATAAATTAGCCGGAACTCCTCTGACCGCATATTCTCTTCCCCCAAAAGGTTCGATTTCAAAGCCCATTTCAGTGAAATATTTCAGATGCTGATTGAGCAAGACCTCTTCATTCCGGTTCAGAGTCAGAATAATGGGCGGATTTATTAACTGGGAGGTATACTCCCTTGTTTTTAGTGTTGCCATGGTTTTCTCATATAAAACCTTTTCATGGGCAGCATGTTGATCAATGATATAAAGCTGCTCATTAAATTCCACCAGCCAGTAGGTATCAAAAAGCTGTCCAATCAGCTTATGCATGGATCTGGCCTTTGGCTCCAACAATTTTCCATCAAAGAGATCCATTTGTTTGGGCTTCTCTTCCGGTTGTACCGGGGGGTCCGGTAGAGTTTCTGGTAAAGCTTCCGTTAGAGCTTCCAGTGTGTTAGCTTTGTTTATAGATGCCTGGGGCTTTAGCCAGTTGGCCGAAAGTTCATCTGGTTCTCTGACCATCTCCGGCAGAATGTTTTGAGAGGGTGCTGGGATCAACCGTTTCTTAAATCCTTCTGTGATTCCAGGAGAAGTAGTATATTCTTTTACCGATTCTTTTGCCGCAGACTGCTGCTGCATTGCCATAAGCCTGTTTTTTTCAAAAGGCTCAGGAGCGGGTTCGTGCTTTTTCACAGACATACTCAGTCGGCTGTCTTCTGTCCTTTTTACCAGCTCGACCTCAGGAATCAATTCCTTATGGGCAAGAGCACTGGCAACTGCCTGGTATACCATGTGATAGACCATCTCCCCATCCCGGAAACGCAGCTCCATCTTTGTGGGATGGACATTTACATCCAGTGTTTCAGGATCAATGGTAAAATGAAGCATGGTAAATGGGTACTTGTGCTGCATCATAAAGGGCTTATAAGCTTCCTCAATGGCGCGGCAGATTACAGTGCTTTTTATGTATCTTCCATTAATAAAATAATTTTCATAGTTCCGGTTTCCTCTGGCAATTACCGGTTTTCCAATGTATCCTTCTACGGAAATATCCGGCTTTTTAACGGAAACCTCTAAAAGATTGGAAGCAATTTCCCTTCCAAAAACCGTGTATACAATATCCTTTAAATTATGATTTCCAGAAGTATGTAGCTTGTTCTGATTATTCTGGATAAAACGGATGGAGACCTCAGGATGGGACAATGCCAGCTTTTCCACCAGCTCCGCCACATGTGCCCCTTCGGTCATGGGAGTCTTTAAGAACTTTTTTCTGGCCGGAGTGTTAAAAAATAAGTTTCTGGCGATAAAGGTAGTTCCTTCCGGAGCACCGATTTCTTCCAGAGTCTTCTCCTCTCCGCCGTCAATCTGATAGCGGGTCCCCGTAAGTCCAATACTGGTCTTAGTAATCAGCTCTACCTGGGAAACAGAAGCTATGCTTGCAAGCGCCTCACCCCTGAAGCCCAGAGAGGAAACGGTAAATAAATCTTCTACCGATTTGATCTTACTCGTGGAATGGCGTAAAAATGCAAGAGGGACTTCTTCTTTTGGGATTCCGCATCCATTATCAGTGACACGGATAAAGCTGGTTCCTCCTTCTTTAATCTCCACAGTTACAGCAGTGGCCTTTGCATCAATGGCATTCTCCAGCAACTCCTTGACCACAGATGCCGGGCGTTCTATTACCTCACCAGCCGCAATCTTATTAATCGTATTTTGATCAAGTACTGTTATATTCGGCATGACACCAGCTCCTTTCTCCTTGTCCGATTACATGTTAAGGACATAAAGGGATTCCCCAAACAGTTTCTTACTGCCAGCGGTTTTTAAGTTTTGTTTGAAGGCGGTACAGGATGTTAAGTGCATCAATAGGGGTCATATTTCCAAGTTCCAGATCCCCTAATTCTTTTATGATATCATTATCCTTTACCGTATCAAACAGAGACATCTGCTGTAAATCCACCTCATCAGGCTTTGGTACGGCTTTTCTCTGGGTGATATTTGAATTGATTTCCGCAATCTCCTTTGCTTTAACCGTAATATCCGCTTCACTCAGCTCAGAAAGCAGCTCCTTTGCTCTGGATATGACAGTATCCGGAACTCCGGCAAGCTTTGCCACCTGGATTCCATAGCTCTTATCTGCGCCGCCTTTAATAATCTTTCTTAGAAATACAATATCATCGCCCTGTTCTTTCACGGCGATGCAGTAGTTATTCACACCACTTATAGTTCCTTCCAGCTCCGTCAGTTCATGATAATGGGTGGCAAATAAGGTTTTTGCACCAAGTACCTTGGAGTTACTGATATGCTCCACCACCGCCCATGCAATACTTAACCCATCAAAGGTACTGGTTCCACGCCCAATTTCGTCAAGGACAATCAGGCTGTTTTTCGTAGCATTCCGAAGTATGTTGGCTACCTCTGTCATCTCTACCATGAATGTACTCTGTCCGGAAGCCAGATCATCGGATGCACCTACACGGGTAAAAATCCGGTCGCAGATTCCAATGTTAGCTTCTTCCGCTGGAACAAAGCTGCCGATTTGTGCCATGAGCACTATAAGAGCTGTCTGCCTCATATAGGTAGACTTTCCTGCCATGTTTGGACCCGTTATAATAGAAAGACGGTTCTTACTATTATCTAAGTATGTGTCATTGGAAACGAACAGATCATCCCTCATCATCTTTTCTACCACTGGATGACGTCCATTTTTAATGTCAATCAGACCTTTTTCATTGATGAAGGGCTTCACGTAATTATTTCTGGTGGCAACAGAGGAAAGGGAGGTGATAACATCAATTCCAGCAACTGCCCGTGCTGTTTTCTGGATTCGGAGCACCTGGTCGGCAATGGAATCACGGACTTCCGTAAATAACTGATATTCCAGGGAATACAGCTTATCCTCTGCCCCAAGAATTACATCCTCAAGTTCCTTAAGCTCATCGGTGGTATAACGCTCCGCATTGGCCAGGGTCTGTTTGCGGATAAAGTAATCCGGCACAAGATCTTTAAAGGAATTGGTAACTTCAAAGTAATAACCAAAGACCTTATTATACTTTACCTTCAGATTTTTAATTCCGGTCTTCTCTTTTTCCTTTGTTTCCAGTTCAGCCAGCCAGGTCTTTCCTTCGGTCTTCGCATGGCGATACTTATCGGTTTCCTCATGAAAACCCTCTTTAATAATTCCGCCCTCTCTTACGGTAATAGGCGGATCATCAATGATGGCCTTGTCAATGAGTTCCTTCACGTCCTCTAAGGGATCAAGCTCCCCATGAAGCTCTGTTAACAATTCACTGTTAAACTCATCCAATATGTTTCTAATAAACGGCAGCATCTCCAAAGAATTTTTAAAGGAAATCAAATCCCTGGGATTGGCTGTTTTATAGCTGATACGCCCGATCAGACGCTCCAGATCATAAATAGGATTCAGATACTCACAGATTTCTTCCCTGGAAATATAATTCATATTCAATTCTTCAATGGCGTTCTGGCGTTTGATAATTTCTGATTTATGTATTAATGGCTGTTCTATGTATGTACGAAGCATCCTGGCACCCATAGCTGTCTTAGTCCGGTCCAGGACCCACAAAAGGCTGCCCCGTTTTTGCTTTTCGCGAAGGGTTTCAAGAAGCTCTAAGTTTCTTCTGGTAGAAGTATCTATGATCATAAACTGACCGGTGGAATAAGGCGTAATGGTAGTTATGTGTGATAAACTGTTTTTCTGAGTTTCATACATGTACTGCATCACTGCACCAGCAGCAATGACCCCGGTATCGTAATCTTCCAGTCCAAGTCCGGAGAGTGAGCCAACCTTATAATGCTCTTTTAGGATTTTCCGGCAGACTTCATCCGAAAAGAAATGATTATCCAGAGATGAAACGACCGCATGATAACGGTTCTTGATTTCTTCAATATCCACTCCGGAGACATAAAACGCTTCGTTGCAGATGATTTCAGACGGGTTGAATTTATTAATCTCATCGGTCAGTTCCCGTTCAGACTCCACCTCGGTAAGGAGAAATTCTCCAGTTGTGATATCGGCAACTGAGATTCCAAAGGTTTCTCCCACATAAACAATTCCCATAAGATAATTGTTCTTAGTTTCATCAAGGGCCTGAGCGCTTGTAATGGTTCCGGGTGTTACCACACGGATTACCTCTCTTTTTACTAACCCTTTTGTAAGCTTTGGATCCTCCATCTGTTCAGCAATAGCGACCTTAAAGCCTTTCTGAACCAGACGGTTTAAATAAGTCTCAACGGCATGATGAGGAACGCCGCACATAGGTGCCCGTTCCTCTAATCCGCATTCTTTTCCTGTTAACGTTATTTCCAACTCCCTGGAAACGGTAACCGCATCCTCAAAGAACATTTCGTAAAAGTCTCCCAGTCTGTAAAACAGGAGGCAGTCCGGATATTCCTTTTTTGTTTCCAGGTAGTGGGTCATCATTGGTGATAATCCAGCCATGCTGTTTTGTTTCCTCTTTTCTTATTATTATGGTCTTAAAGTTCCCATGTAATAGAATCCTTTTGATTCGTCAAGATACACATTCACGATTTTTCCGATAAGAGAAGAATCCCCTTTAAAATGCACGGTAGTATTGTTGCCTAAGCGTCCGGTCAGAAGTCCTTCTGCGTGATCATTAATTTCTTCCACTAATACCTTTTGCACTGTATGCTCGTCCCTGCCGCACATCTCAGAAGATATTTTCTGTACTTCTGTCAATAAGCGGTCAAAACGGTTCTTAACAGCCTCATCTGAGATCTGGCATTCCATCTTTGCCGCCGGAGTTCCGGTACGTTTTGAATAAATAAAGGTAAATGCACTGTCAAAACGGACTTTTTTAACTACTTCCAATGTCTCTAAAAAGTCTTCTTCTGTTTCTCCGGGGAAGCCAACAATTATATCGGTAGTCAGGGAAATATCCGGCATGGCTGCACGAATCTTGTCCACCAGTTCCAAATACTGCTCTTTGGTATAGCTTCTGTTCATAGCCTTTAACACATTGCTGCTTCCTGACTGGAGTGGAAGGTGAATATGACGGCAAACCTTACTGGAATGCTTCATAGCCTCAATCAATTCATCGGATAAATCCTTTGGATGAGAGGTCATAAAACGAACTCTTTCCAAGCCCTCGATCTGATCCACCTGGGTAAGAAGCTGTGCAAATGACACTGGTTCTTCTAAGTTTTTACCATAGGAGTTTACATTCTGGCCAAGGAGCATGATTTCTACCACTCCATCATCGGCAAGCTTTTTGATCTCAGCCACGATATCCTTTGGGCTTCTGCTTCTCTCTCTTCCTCTTACATAAGGAACGATACAATAGCTGCAGAAATTGTTGCAGCCAAACATAATGTTAACGCCTGATTTAAATGGGTATTTACGGTCCGTCGGAAGATCCTCTACAATGGTATCGGTTCCTTCCCAGATATCCACTACCATCTTGTCCCGTTCCAGACGCTCTGCCATTAATTCTGCCAGCTTAAAGATGTTATGGGTACCAAAAATGATATCAACAAAACGATAGCTTTTTCTGATCTTGGCAACAACCTCTTCCTCCTGCATCATACAACCGCAAAGAGAAATCATCATATGAGGGTTTTTCCGTTTTAAATTGTTTAACTGTCCCAGTCGACCATAAACTCTCTGGTTAGCGTTTTCTCTGACGGTACAGGTATTATAAAGAACAAAATCGGCTTCTTCCGAATCCGTTTCTACATAACCGATCGATTCCAGTATTCCCTGGAGTTTTTCTGAATCCCTGGAATTCATCTGACAACCAAATGTGGCAATGTGGAACGTAAGTGTGTCTTTCCCTACTGCCTTTTTTAATTTATCAAGCAGAGCCTTGCAGTATTCCATAAAAAAGTACTGTCTTGCAGGCTCTTCCATCGGTGCGTAATGACAGGCTTCATCATAAGTCATATTTGTATAATCCATCTACTTAACCTCTTATTTTTATTCGATTTTCCCATTATAGCATAAATACTATTGATTGCAAAGTCCAAAATCCACTTGCTCCACCTCTATCTGGCTGGTCGCAATGGCTTTAGAAAATGCCTCATCATGCTCTACAAAAATCATAGTGGGCTGAAATTCCTTAATCAATTCTTCAATCTGCATCCTGGAATAGATATCAATAAAATTCAGAGGCTCATCCCAAATATACAAATGCGCCTTCTCACATAGGCTTCTGGCAATCAGAACCTTTTTCTTTTGGCCTTCGCTGTATGCCTCCATATTTTTTTCAAACTGCTCTCTGGAGAAATCAAGTTTTCTTAAAACAGCTTTAAACAAAAAATCCTCGACTCCGCATGCTTTGGCATAATCAGATAAGCTTCCTTGTAAAAAGGAGGTATCCTGAGATACATAGGAGATAGTAAGGCCGCTGGCCGCTTCAATTGTTCCTGTATAAGACAATGTATCAGGTCTCGCTTCCCTTCCAAGGATTAACTTTATCAGACTTGATTTCCCGCATCCGTTCTTCCCTTGAAGCGAAATCCGCTGCCCCTGTTCCAATACAAAACTGATTGGCTTGCATATTGGACGATCAAAGCTTGGTACCACTTCTTTTAAGGTGAGGATCCGATCCATATGATGTTTTGCAGGGTACAGCTTCAAACGCTCTGCTTCTTCTATATTTTTTAATAAGCCTTTTTTCTCATCAATCGCACGATCCTGCCGCTGCTCCAGATTTTTTCTGCGCATCTGCATCCGTCTCGACTTCTCACCTATATAAGCTCTATTGTCGATGGATTTTTCCCGGACCATGGATTTTTTACCTATCTTTGTTGATTCTACCTGATCTGCCCATTCCCTGGATTGCTTAGCAGACGCTTCCAACCGCCGAATGCCCTTCTTTAATCTGTCATTTTCTGACAATTCATATTGATCCTGTTTTTGTTTATTTTCATACCAGGAGGTGAAATTACCCTTTTGCACCTCTATATTTGTTTTATTAATGGATAGAATATGGTCCACGGAAGAATCCAGAAAGTTTCTGTCATGGGAAACCAATATAAATCCTTTTTTCCCACTTAGATATCGACTGACCAAAGCTCTTCCTTCCCGGTCCAGATGATTAGTCGGTTCGTCTATGAGTAGAAAATGATTTTCCTTTAAAAACAGTGCAGCCAATAGGACCTTTGTCCGTTCTCCATTGGATAATGTTGAAAACGGGCGGTAAAGAACATCTTCTGTTACCTGTAATTTGGTAAGCTCCCGTTTTATCTCCCAATATTCAAATTCCCCATGTAAGGATTCCAAAATGTCCATGGTACTTCTGTCCTGATCTTCAATAGGGAATGGAAAATAATCAAACTCTGCACCAGATACAATGCTCCCTGTAAATTCATAACGTTTCATCAAAAGGTTTAAAAAAGTGGTTTTCCCACGTCCATTTCTCCCAGTGAACCCAAGCTTCCAATCAGTGTCAATTTGAAAAGACACATGTTCAAAAACAGGCTCGATTCCGCCTTCGTATGTGAACGATAAATCTGTAACTTGTATTAATGACATATACATACCTCCAAATCAGCAGAAAGTGATTTTCTGCATTAAAAACGGCTGCAAGAAATCATATCTCGCAGCCGTCAGCTACCTGCCTGAACCAGGCAGGTAAATTGCAGGTATTTTAAATGTTGCAAATAGAATCATTTGCAAACAAAAAAGGCTGGAGAATGAAGTGATATTCTTGCATAACAGGCACAACAAAAAAGCATAGTAAAACTTATACTCATGTTGTACAGTAACTTCAGCAAGAATTATAACTTCATCCTTTCACCTCTTTCTCGTCAAATATAAATTCAAAATATCATAAAAGTTTCAAATTGTCAACTAAAAAACTAATTTGCCCTACCTGTAATCGTAATCTCTACTCTACGGTTCTTTGCTCTGCCTTCTTCCGTATCATTGGTAGAGATGGGATTATAATGAGAATTACCTTCAATCGACATCTTTTCTGCCTGTAAGCCCATAGAAGTCATGTAATTTAATACAGTAACCGCCCGGTTTACGGATAACTGCCAGGAATCCGCTTCGTTATAAGCATCCCTGTTTCCTAAATCAGCCGTATTACCGGTAATGGTAATGTGATGGATGTCTCCGTATATTGATTCCAGACTTTTTGCAATCTCTTCAATGACCGGTTTGCTTTCTGCCTGCAATATAGCGGTATCCGGCTTGAAAAGCATGGCATCCCTCATACGGATGGTAATGGATGTACCTGTTGATGATAAGTCTATAGTTTGTTCCAAATTCCGCTCTTTTATGTAAGTTTGCAGACCTTTATATACGTTCTCTAAATTATCTTCCGGAAGAATGGTTCCTGACTGTTCCAGACCCTTGGAGCCGCCATGGTTTAATGCCTGTTCCAATCCCTGAGACATCTCCTTTACCTTTTGCGTATCAACAGAACTCATACCGTACATGATGATAAACAAAGCAAGGAGCAATGTAATCATATCGGAATATGTAAGAAGCCAACGCTCAGAATTATCTTTTTCACCATCATAGTCCATAATGCTTCTTCTGCTCATCTTATGCCCCTCCTGTGATTAGTTGTCAATTCCCTGCTTATATCTCTTACCACCGTCTGAGAATGCCTGGAAGTAGAGAGCAAGTTCATTTTCAATATTTCGGGAGGTGCTTCCTCTGGCAATCATGCATACGCCGTCTACAATCATCTCTTTTTGAATGTGTTTTCTCTTTAACTGAGTTTTTAACTTGGTAGCAATGGGCAAATAAACAATGTTTGCTAAAAATACACCGTAAAGGGTGGCAATAAATGCGGTACCAATGGATCCAGCCAGTTTAGACGGATCATCAAATCCAGAAGCAAGTACCATGATAAGTCCCATTACCGTACCAATAACTCCCATGGTAGGTGAAAATCCGGCTGCAGCATCAAATACGCTGGCCTCAATACTTCTTTGCTGTACATAAGCTCTGATATCAGATTCCAGTGTATACTGGATATCTTCCGGTGTTTTTAATTCCTGAATTAATACAAGACCTTCCTTTAAAAGAAGATATTCCTCCTCGTTAAGCTCAGGGTCCCTGCTTATGTCATCCAGGCAGGTAACTCCTTCAGTTCTATAACGGGTAGCAATCATGGAGATTTTGGATATCATCCGCTCCATACTGGCTGAATGAGGATGCTTAAAGCTTTTGAACATCGCTCTCATAGCCATAGCGATGTCATTAAATGAAAAGGAGGCGATTACACAGCCCACAGTTCCTCCGCAGACAATGATGAAGGGACTAATTAAAAACAAAGACGATATTACTCCGTGCTCCAGCGCATACCCCGTAAGTAACGCTGCCACACCAATAATGATACCAACAATCAGCGAAAAATCCATAATAATCTCCTTTGTAACTAGTATTATAATTTTATAGCTTCAATTTTATCACATTATGCCGAAATTTGACGCTAAAAAAATGCTAAATTTAGTTTCAATATTTGATTAAGTGGTAAAATATCCTGATTTTCTGTAACAAAATACCTACATAAGTTCCTTCTTAAGGACGAACCTGGCCATTTCCGTAGATGATATACTTCGTGGTCGTCAGCTCTTTTAAGCCCATAGGGCCTCTGGCATGAAGTTTCTGAGTGCTGATACCGATCTCAGCTCCAAATCCAAACTCATAGCCATCGGTAAAACGAGTGGATGCATTGACATATACAGCGGCTGCATCAATTTCATTTAAAAACCTTTGAGCGTTGGCGTAATTAGAAGTGATAATGGCCTCGGAATGACTGGTGCTGTAGCGGTTGATATGGCTGATGGCTTCGTCAATGGAACCAACAATTTTTAAAGATAGAATATAATCCAGATATTCAGTGCCCCAATCCTCTTCTGTTGCTGGAACAAAATCAGATACAATGGAGCAGGCCTCTTCATCTGCACGGATTTCCACCGATTTCAGAGAAAGCCTTTCTTTAAGGAGAGGAAGGAAATCAGGAGCAACCGCTCTGTGAATCACAAGGGATTCGCATGCGTTACATACCCCGATTCTCTGGGTCTTGGCATTAAAGATGATATCCAATGCCATATTAAAATCAGCCGTTTCATCCACGAAAACATGACAGTTACCAGTTCCCGTCTCAATGACCGGAATCGTACTGTTATCCACAACTGCCCGGATTAATCCTGCGCCGCCTCTTGGAATCAGAACATCTACATATTCCCTGAGACGCATAAACTCTTTTGTGACCTCCCGGTCTGTATCTGTAATAAGCTGAATGGAATCTTCCGGCAGTCCGGCTTCTGATAAGCCTTTTCTCAGCCATTTCACAATTGCTATATTGGATTCCAGAGCGTCACTTCCGCCCTTTAAAATCACTGCATTCCCGGATTTAAAGCACAGGCCAAAAGCATCTGCAGTCACATTGGGTCTTGCTTCATATATGATACCAACCACTCCCATTGGAACGCGTTTCTGTCCGATGGTAAGTCCGTTGGGACGGTTTTTCATGGAGATGACCTCACCAATGGGATCATCAAGCGCAGCCACAGACAAAAGGCCGTCTGCCATGGCTCCTATTCTTTGGGAAGTCAGTTCCAGACGGTCAATTAATCCAGCATTCATGCCTGATTTTTTCGCTTTATCCAAATCCTTCTCATTGGCAGCAAGAATTTCCGCTTCACCTGAAAGAAGGAATTTTGCAGCGGATTTTAGGCCCTGGTTCTTTTTCTCAGAGCCCAGAATTCCTAGAATACCTGTAATTTCCTTTGCTTTCTTACCAATTTCAATCACTGTCATAATTGAGTCCCCAATCCTTTCCTTTCGGTGTGATAATCCGGTCTACCCGCTTATCGTGAGGTTCTGCCGGAATGCGGTCAAGCAGCTGAAAATCATATGCAATGGCAAAGCGAAGATGGGAGGGCTCCCGTTCAAAGAAACGGTCATAGTAACCACCGCCGTACCCCAGTCGATTGCCTTCCCGGTCAAAAGCAATCCCAGGCACAATAACAGGTGCATCCGGGTCGCAGATCTTTAAACAGGTGGATTTAGGCTCCATGATTCCCATTACACCTTCTTCCAGATCCTTTTTGCCGCTTATGGCATAGAACTCAATCTGTTTTCCAGTAACTTTAGGAACTGCTATGTATTTTCCCTGGTTCAATAATGCCTCCATGAATTTCCATGTGCCGGCTTCCCCGTGAAACGAGGCATAGCAGTATACGCAAAAAGCCTGACGAATCTCAGAAAGATTTAAAAGCTTTTGGCAGATGACCTCGTTCCACACGTGTTCCGTGGCTGAATCCAGTGTTTTTCGCTGTTCTTTAATCCAGTTCCTTATTTCATTCTTTTCCGACTTTTCCATACTTTTTACCAAGATCGGTTACCGATCCGTCTTCTTCCTGAATAGAAATACTATTTAGGTTTCCTCTTAAGCTGGCACGTATGGATTCAATGTATTCCTTACGTAAAGCTGCCTGCTCTGCCTTTTCCTCTTCCGATAAGCCAGTTGATTTGGATTTGTGAAAAAGAGTGTTGATGCGGTCTATTTTTTCCTGATTCATTCGTTTCTCCTTAATACTCGTAATTAATATAGTCCATTAAATCAAAATCATCATTGGGGTGGGCAATGAAGAGGGTTCCCTTTTCTTCTCCCGCCATAATTTCCTGTATTACCTCAACATGGTCGCCATTGGCAATTACCATATCCGACCCTCCGTCAGTAGCAATACGGGCGGCCGCCAGTTTGGCTGCCATGCCTCCAGTTCCCACATCACTTCCTGATGTGGATTTTCCCATCTCCATAAGTTCTGGAGTAATTCTCTCAACCAGATTAATGAATTTTGCTTCCGGATTCTGTCTTGGGTCATCAGAATACAGACCATCAATGTCAGAAAGCAGAATCAAAAGATCTGCTCCGATAAGGGCCGCAACAATGGCGGAAAGCCGGTCATTATCTCCGAAATTATCCACCAGAGGAATCTCAGAAGTAGAAACGGTATCATTTTCATTGACGACTGGAATAGTACCCAGCTTAAGAAGCTCATCAAAGGTATTCTGGGCGTTATAACGATTGACATCATGTGTCATTGTATTCTTGGTCAGCAGAACCTGTGCTGCGATCTGATTATATTCTGCAAAAAGCTTTTGATAAACCATCATCAGCCTTGCCTGACCAACAGCAGCAAACGCCTGTTTTTCAGCAATGGTACCTGGCCTGGAATGATGTCCCAAGGCCTGGCGGCCAGCGGCGATGGCTCCTGAGGAAACCAGTACGACTTCCTTACCTTCTCCTTTTAAGTCACTGATAACCCGAATCAGTTTCTCGATTTTCGTAAGATTTAAATCACCGGTACAGGCATGGGTTAAGGATGAAGATCCTATTTTAATGACAATTCTCTTCTTATCTTTTAACGTTTCTCTCTCCCTGATGCTCATTGTATCATCCACTTTCTCCAGTTCTTTTGTTAAAAATATCTTACAACATTTTGAAGGTTTCGTCAATTTCTATATAGGAAGCCTTTGAAATCTGGCGGCAATCGCCTCAGCGACCTTTAATCCATCCATTGCCGCAGAAGTGATACCACCGGCATAACCAGCTCCTTCTCCACAGGGATAGATTCCTTTGATACTGCTTTCAAATTCTTCATTTCTTGGGATTCTCACCGGAGAGGAGGTTCTGCTCTCCACTCCTGCTAAAATCGCATCCGGTCTTTTAAAGCCCCTGATTTTGCGGTCAAAGGCTTCCACTCCGTCAATGAGTGATTCCGTTAAATAAGGAGGCAGGAAATCTCTGATGGATGTAAAATCATACTGTCCCTTAAATGCTGGTTCTACATCACCAAAACTCTTTGACAATTGTCCCTTTACAAAATCACCGTAAAGCTGGATGGGAATTTTACCGGCGCAGCTTAAATAAGCAGCTTTTTCCAGCTCTCTTTGATAGTGTACCCCGGAAAGAGGTCCTGTTGCTCCAAAATCTTCCGGCGTCACGGTAACGATTAATGCGCTGTTGGCATTTTCTCCGGCTCTGTCATGATAGCTCATCCCATTGACGGCTAACATCTTATCTTCCGAGGAAGCATTGACTACGTATCCTCCCGGACACATACAGAAGGTATAGACACCTCTGCCATTTTTACTTTTGTGTGTCAGCTTATAATCTGCAGCTCCAAGAACAGAATGATCTTCCACGCCATACTGACATTTGTTGATGCTCTTTTGAGGATGCTGGATTCTTAAGCCTACAGCAAATGCCTTGGCTTCCATAGGAACTCCTCTGCTTTCCAAAATCTCAAAGGTGTCTCTTGAACTGTGACCAATGGCCAATACAAGAATTTCAGAAGGAATTTCTTCGCCGCCTGCCACTACACCGGTAATTTTACCATCCTTAATCATAAAATCAGTGACACGGCTGTTAAAGCGTACCTCTCCGCCCAAACGGTTAATCTCTTCTCTCATCCTTTTAACAATGCCACTTAGAACATCAGTTCCAATATGAGGCTTATTAATATATAGTATGGAAGGATCCGCTCCAAATTCAACAAACAGCTCCAGAACCTTGCGGTTTCGCATCAGAGGGTCTTTTACCAGGGTATTCAGTTTTCCGTCAGAAAATGTTCCTGCTCCTCCTTCACCAAACTGTACATTACTATCTGGTTTTAAGAGACCGTTTTTCCAGAATTCATCAACAGCCTTTCTTCGCTCATCCACTGACTCTCCACGTTCCAGTAAGATAGGACGGTATCCATTTCTTGCAAGCATCACACCGCAGAATAGGCCGGCTGGACCTGCACCGATAATGACAGGGCGGCTGGACATCTTTTCTGTGCCCTTTGCAGGGAAATGATATTCTTTTTTCTCAGACAGTATGACATTGACATTGTTCACTTTATGTAATACCGTTTTCTCATTTGGTACTTTTACATCTACCGTATAGGTGAAATGAAGCTCTTCCTTCTTTCTTGCATCTACGGACTGCTTTATAATTTGTAAGGACTCTATCTCCTTTACTGGCAGTTTTAATGTTTTTGCTGCTTTTGACCATAATGCTTCTTCTGTATGATCCACTTTCAGCTTTAATTGATTAATTCTTATCATCCATTCCCTCTTCCCGCATGTCTGCCAGCCAGTATTCCGCTGGTCCATGCCCATTGTAAGTTATAACCGCCGCAGATTCCATCCACATCAACGATCTCTCCAGCTAGATAGAGACCCTTCACAAGCTTTGATTCCATGGTGTCCGGGTCCATTTCTCTGGTGTCAATTCCTCCGCTGCACACCTGAGCCTGTTCATAGGAATTGGAGGCAGTAACGACTGTACTCAGTCCTTTCAGGGCACCGGTGAGCATCTTTATTTGAGCCTGGGTTATCTGGTTCGTGTTGCCTGTGTTAATTCCAGCCTCCTGCAGAAGAATGGGAATCAGCTTTTGGTTGATCACACCATTTAAGAACTCTTTTGCGGGCCGCTGTCCAAAGCGGCTTTTTCTTTCCATTAATAGATCTCTTGTTTCTTTATAATCCATAGCAGGAAATAAATCCAGATCTATAATCGTTTGTTTTCCTTCCTTTAGTCCCTTCACTGCAAACCGGCTCACCTGGAAAACGGGAATGCCTGAGATGCCATAATCAGTAAATTGAAGTTCTCCCCGGTCGGAAGCAATGACTTTCCCGTCTAGCTTTAAGGTTATGGCAGCTTCGGTTCGTACACCTGCCGCCTGTTTATACCATTTTTCCCGGCACCGTAACTGTACCAGAGCAGGGAGCGGAGGAATAATCCTGTGTCCAAGTGCTTTTGCAAGGTCATAACCGCTGCCATCAGATCCAGTCTTTGGAGCTGCCATGGATCCGGCTGACAATATAACGGCATCCGCCTTTCTCTTGCCTATGGAAGTCATAACCGTAAGATCAGGCTTTATCCCTGTCACCTGACAATCGGTAATCAACTGGATCCCAAGATCGTCTAGTTCCGTAAGCAGAGCATCAAGCACTGCAGAAGCTTGCCCGGCATAGGGATAAACATATCCGTTTCTATCCGTAAGTACAATTCCAAGATCCCGAAAGAACTGAAGTGTCTCATCCACCGTCACGTTTTTCCTGGCTCTTTTTATAAATTCTGGATTGCTGCTGCGATAGGCACCATCAAACTGTTCCAGATTGGTTATGTTACATTTGCCATTTCCGGTAGACAGCAGCTTTTTCCCAGGCTTTGATGTATGTTCCATAATTGCAACAGAAGCGCCCGATCTGGCAGCCACAATTGCTGCTGTAAGACCGGAAGCGCCTCCGCCTACAACGATTACCTGTTGTTTCATATCCTCCTCCTGTATCTTTAAACAAGCTGACTAAAACAGCCTGTCTTTTTATTTCTGGTAAAATCTTAGCTTGTATAGGACTCCAGATAATTAAACACCTCTATCATGGAAGAAAACCATATGCCCTCCATTAGTTTTCCCCGTTCTTCCTCTGGAAAATCAGTTACAGGCATATGAGTATAAAGACAGATTGTGGTCTTATCCTGATAGAGGACGAGCAAATATCCGTCCTCTGATACAAGATAATATTTTTCCTTACCTTTTGCATTGGCAGGCTGGACCTCTTCCTGATTTATGACTATCTGCGCTTCTGTTACGGTCTCGGTTTCAAGGGTCGCACCTGGTAAAGCCTTCTCCGGCCTTACGCTGTCTTTTGTTATGACAAAACCGACACCCAGGCAGATAGCAGATGCCGCAACGAACAAAAGAAAGCAGAACATATACTTCTTCATGAGATGATACCTCCTTCAAGTAAGTATAGTATCTGCTTTCTTTTCAGTTTTTAATCACAATAAATGGAATTTTCTTGCAATATTCACCATTTTACCCCCTCCTGGTAAGCCCAGCAGTTCTTTTTCATCGACACAACGTAGTTTCAGTAGAAGAACTCCATATACGACGCAAGCCACAGCTATGGCTGCCAGAACACCAAGAAGGTTGCTTTTTAATACAAAATGAATCAAGGCATAAGTTCCGTAGGCTGCTCCACCCATCAGAGCTGAGGCCAGCGTAGGCAGAAGGAAGGTTTTTATTACTTCCTGCCTGTAATTTAAAATTCTACCGATGGCAATCCCGTTAAATAAGCACATAGTTAATGCAAATAAAATGTTTGAGTACAGAACTGCATAAATACCCATCTTAAACACAAATAACATGACCCAAAGAATTCCAACGTGAAGGACTAATGAAATAATTGCATTTTTAAGA
Source organism: Lacrimispora xylanolytica (assembly GCF_026723765.1). NCBI lineage: Bacteria > Bacillati > Bacillota > Clostridia > Lachnospirales > Lachnospiraceae > Lacrimispora > Lacrimispora xylanolytica. Next base: position 2,242,424 of record NZ_CP113524.1, on the reverse strand, counting down.
GGTGTACGCATGTGGTTGATTCCTTGCAGTACTGCGTTTGTTACCGTTGAAAGAGAGAAAAATACAACGGCGACAGATCCATATACCATCATGTTAATTAGAGCGGTATTATCACTTCTATGAAACATCAGATTACATATGGGAGCAGCAAGCACCGTTAGTCCAACGGTAGCTGGTATGGATATAATCATGGAAAACCGGATTACCATGGATATTTTTCTAAGAATCTGGCTTTTATTCCGTTCTGCAACCGCCTGTGATAACGATGGTATGAGGGCGGAGGCAAGGGAATTGGCAATGGCTACTGGAATATTAAACAGCAATCGGTATTTCCCTGAGTAGACGCCCCAGTTAGATGCAATCTCAGAAGCGCCCATCCCAAGAACCGCCATTCCGTTTCCATAAATACTATTATCTACAACAATGCTGATATTGTATGCAACACTGCTTAGTACAATAGGAAAAACAGTCATTACAAGTAAACCTGACAGCTCCTGGTAAGTCTCCAGGCTTCTTGTCCGGTCACGTCTTGCCTGTTTTTTGACAACAGGCCTGTAACTAAACATGATAAATCCAAGAAATAATAGAGCCGCCAGGGCTCCGACTCCCGTACCAATGGTACCTCCTGCAGCACCAAAGGCATAGGAATATTCCGTGGAGCCGTACAGTGCATTTGATTTTAATCCCGCCTCAAACAGCTTTGCTGCAGCATAGATACTGATTACAGCATTAACAATCTGTTCGAATACCTGGGATATGGCTGTTGGCATCATCGTTCCCAGTCCCTGGAAATAACCTCTGAATACTCCAAGGTAAGCTATAATCCAGATGGTAGGAGCCAGTGTCTTTAACGCATAGCTGGTATACGGCATCTTTAAAAAATCATTTGCAAAAACATCTGCCCCAAACCAAAGAATTGCCGCACCAAGCCCTCCAACTACTGTTCCATAGAACAGGGACACCTTTAGAACACGAACTGAGTTAATATATTCTTTTCGTGCCAGTCTGGTGGCCACCATCTTAGAAACTGCAGTCGGCAGGCTATAGGACGAAACAATTAAAAGGATAGAGTAAATTGAGAAAGCAGAACTGTAATATCCGTTTCCTTCATCTCCAAGAATACTGGCCAGAGGAATCCGGTAGAACATTCCGATAATACGCACGATAATACCCGCAACCGCAAGAATGGTTCCCTGAATCAGAAAATTTGAGGCGCCTCGTTTGGCTGGGGCTTTTTTAATTCTATTGTTTTCCATATAATTCTACATTGGGAGAATCCTGTGCAGGAATAATGCAAACCCAGGTCTTCCCCTGGTTCAGGATAATCTCATTATTCTCCATGTCGTAATAATGTGTGGGTCCGAATTCATCATTCTTCGACCACTTAACGGGAATTGCACGTCCCTGAGTAATATACATTCCAAAGGAATCGCTTCGCACATTAATATCCAAATAATCAGTCGTTGCATAATGTGCTGCCGGACAGTATTGAAACAAAATATTTTTTACCTTAATCTGCCCTTCATTCCCTTTGTGGGGACCTCCATACTGGAAGCGGTAATATAAACCATCCTCTTCATGATATTCGAACCATGGCTTATTGAGAGGATATCCTGGATAGACCTTATATGCATCCTTGACCTGGGGCGCATGCTCCAGTGTGACTTCTTTCCCAGTCTTGGCAAAGCGGTAATGGCCTTCATACGTTTTATTGTATTCATGAGAATATCCAAGCTTTTTAATAGACTCGTTCAGCCTGCTCCCGCTTGTATACGCATTGTGAGGAGGCTTTTTATCTTTGGAACGGTAATATGCCACATTACCAATGGCTTCCAACCCATTGATATTATCTACATTGGCTAAGTAAGGTTTTGCAAAAGTACTCTGGCCGTAATGAGCATAGATTGCATCGAATTCCCGGGCAAAGTATGTATAGTAAGTACGACAGCTTCTCACGGAGCCGATCCGCTCTAAATTGTCATAATCTTCAATAATCGCCATGTACCGGTTCATGCCGCCTTCTGCTGGTGCCTCATAAACCACACCGGCCCGGTTGATTCCGTACTGTGGCAGGGCAACCTTATCATTGCTCATCATCACAGCAACCGGTCTTCGGTTTCCAATGTCTGACTTTACCATCTCCCCGGTCAGATAACTGCGAATCATCCCGTCTTTTTCCTGGCGTTCTGAAAAGGTATAGTAATCACCTGGGCCTTCCTCTGGTGTTTGTTCGGCTTCTGTACTGCTGTTAATCTTAATTTCAGTAGAAGAAGCTTCTTTCGTCGATGACATTGTTACGGATACTTCCTCATAATGTCTTGTACAACCAAATAAAAAAGTGGCAGACACCACGGCACCAATAAGCCCAAACCATACCCTTTTCATCATCTTACATATCCCCTCCGACTTAATATTTCTTCCTGCTTCTGTTCCATGATCTGGCGTTCTTCCTCTTCCATATGATCATAGCCGAACAGATGCAGCATACTGTGAGCCACTAAAAATGCCATCTCCCTGGCCTCAGAGTGGCCGTATTTTTCCGCCTGTTCGATTACCTTATCAACGGAAATCACAATATCTCCAAGAAGTAGCTCTCCTGTTTCAGGATTAAAATAGTCATTTGCCATATCCTCCAGGCGGTCAAAGTCGGAAGGAAATTCATAATCCACCATAGGGAAAGATAGGACGTCCGTAGGGTTGTCTATGTTACGGAACTCCTGATTGATCTGCCTGATATCCTCATTATCAGTAATCAGGACATTGACCTCTGCCTCATAAGGGCACCCTTCATAATCCATGGATGTTTCAATCACGGCTGTAATAATATCTTCATAGGGAATATCGAGTTTTTTTTCAGACTCGTATTCAATGTTAATTGTCATAATGTGCCTTTCTGCCCCCAGGGGCTTTCGTCTTTCGTTCTCCCGCCTTATTCTTAGATTCAAAATCATCATAGGCTTGTACTATTTTTTGAACAAGAGGATGGCGGACCACATCGCTGCTTGTCAGCTGACAAAAGCTGATATCATCAATTTTCTTTAAAATACGCATTGCCATATCAAGGCCGGATACAGCTCCTGTGGGAAGGTCCTTTTGCGTCTGGTCACCGGTTACAATGACTTTTGATCCGAAACCAATTCTTGTAAGGAACATCTTCATCTGGGCAGGAGTGGTATTCTGGGCTTCATCCAGAATGATATAGGCATTGTCTAAGGTTCGACCTCTCATATAGGCAAGCGGAGCCACCTCAATTAACCCTTTCTCTGAATTGTGAAGAAAGCTTTCTGCTCCCATAATCTGATAAAGGGCATCATAAAGAGGCCTTAAATAAGGGTCAATCTTGCTTTGAAGATCGCCAGGAAGAAATCCAAGCTTCTCTCCTGCCTCTATGGCAGGTCTTGTGAGGATAATCCGGTTCACTTCCCCATTTTTAAACGCCTGTATGGCCATAGCCATGGCAAGATATGTTTTTCCTGTACCGGCAGGTCCGATTCCAAATACAATCATCTTTTTTCGGATCTGATCAACGTATTGTTTTTGACCAAGGGTCTTTGGCTTTACTGGCTTGCCGCTTATGGTACGGCAGATAATATCTTTATCTATTTCAAGGATCTGACTGTCGTTTTCTGAAAATGATAGAGAGAGGGCATAGTCCACATTCTGCTCTGTAATGGTATTGCCCCGTTTGGACAGTTCGATCAGATTATTAAAAACGCTTCTTGCTTTTTGAACCATCTGGTCAGGTCCAATAATTTTAAGAGCACCATCTCTTGCTACCATGGTAACATGAAGAGTCCGTTCCATTTTCTTTAAGTAACTGTCAAACTGTCCGCATACATTTTTTTCGTGCTCTGCTGGAATATCTATGATTGTCTCAATTACGCTCATCTGAATGATTTGTCTCCTCCGGTTCTTCTGTTGTCTGCATCTTAATTCCTTCCTGCCTTCCAACTGGTTCATCGGTTATGAAATCCATGGCAATTTGGCATAAAGATTCATTATCTAGTATTTTAACATGATTTTCTAGAATTTGTACCCCTTTTTCCAATAATTTTTTTTCAAACTCTTGATTCATTTTATCGGCCAGCTCTTTTTTTTCTTCTTCCGTATAGGGTCGCTCATAGGAAATATATTCCTTTCCGGTTATCTTTCCTATATATATGGGCAGGTAAAAATTCTGGAATAAATGAAGCTGCTCTTCCTCCATGGTTCTTTTCCATGAGGTTCCCTCCGGGCGAGGACGCATGAGCAGAAAAGAACTCTCAAAGGCTTTGACATACAATCCTCTCCGAACCTTTCCTGTTTCCACATCAATCTTACGATATAAGGGAATCCGTCTTGTCTCATGATACTCCGTCTTTGCACGAATATCTGCTTCCGAATGAACATAATGAGTATTTACAATCTCTTCGCTGTCTCCAATAATAGGAAGCGCACCACTTACCAGTATCTGACCTTTGGTAACCGTATCGCCAACTGCTACCTTTGGAACTCCGCTTCGTACAATCATCGATGTAATTACCCCGTCCTTTTCCGCCACGATATCGCATGGTGTTTCATCCTTTACCGGGATTTCTGAAAGCACTTCATTTTCCTTTATCTTAACCAAAAGCCTGGTTCCTGATACCCTCGCAGATACCCATGTTATTTCTGGAAATGCGGTACGGAGAGATTCCTCCAAAAGATCGCAGTCAATTTTCGACTTTATCATACCGTAATGAATCTGTTCTGATTCACAATATTTAAGAAGAGTGTCGTATGTATACATTCTGTTTCCGTCAAATTTAATATCCCAGATAAAGAGAGACAGTGTATAAAGAATGAAGAAAAAGCCAAAAAGTCCAGCTGCATAAAATTTACGCTTCCGATTGCGGTATAAAAAAAAAGGAAGTCCAAACTTTTTTAAAATTCTAAGTCTGACCTTCGATTTGCGGACAAGAGGCTTGATCTTTCGAAACCCCGGTACGGTCATAAAAAATTGATAGGTTGGACCAGTATTAACAACTTGCCATAATTCTATCTCATGAACCGTGCACATATTTAAAAACCGTTCCGGAGAAAAACCGGACATTTCTATAAAAAGATAACCGAAAAAGCGGCGACTCAGCCATTCAATCACGTTCTTACACCTCCAACTCCCCTGCTTATTCAAATTCCAGGGATTTGATATATCCATTGATTTTCATCTCTTCATTGGTGTAATATTCGATGATAAGCCTGCTTCCGGAGATATTTACCCGGCAGTTTTTTGCCTGAAGCTTGATAAAGCTATCTGTGTACATGATGATGCTTCGGTAATTTTCAATCACAACACTGTGGCGTCCGAGAAAGGACACAAGCACCTCTCCAAGCACGACATCCTTGGGGAGTTTTAAGGTGGAAGCTGCCTTTTCTATCGATTCCTCCAACATATTTTCTCTGCCTTCCTCACATTTATTCCTTTATACTATATGCAAAGAGGATATGGAAAATTCTACGGCCCGCCAAAAGTAGAAAAAACCCCTGGTTACGCCTAGGCCAAACCAGAGGTTTATCTTTTAACTATTAGTTATATTTACGTTTTCTTGCAGCTTCAGACTTTTTCTTACGTCTTACGCTTGGCTTTTCGTAATGCTCTCTCTTACGAATTTCCTGCTGGATACCTGCTTTAGCACAGTTTCTTTTGAATCTGCGTAAAGCGCTATCTAAGGTCTCGTTGTCTTTAACGATTACATTTGACATAGCTCACACCTAACCTCCCTCCAGTTGTGTACTTGTGCATAATACAACTGTTTGGGTATTTTATAGCACTGATATGATTATAGCATAATTTTGCCATACGTCAAGAAAAACTTTCATATTTTTTCGTATTTCAACAGCAATTATTTCAGCTGTTCCTCTACTACTTCCCTCGCTTTTGCAAGGCAATCTTCCACTCCGGCCGGGTTCTTTCCACCTGCCTGAGCCATGTTTGGACGACCTCCGCCGCCTCCTCCTACCAGTGCTGCAATCTCTTTTAACAGATTTCCAGCATGAGCACCTTTCTTCTGAGCTTCCTCTGTGGCAGAAGCCATAAGATTGACTTTATCCCCCTGGATTGAGGCAATCACAATGACACTTTCCCCTAATTTATCTTTTAACTGGTCTCCTAAATTACGGAGTCCGTTCATATCTACATCCATGACCTTGGTCGCCAGAACCTTGATGCCGTTTACTTCCTTAACCTGATCCATAACATCGCCAAGAGAATCCTTTGCCAGCTTACTCTTTAACTTTTCATTTTCAGAATGAAGTGCCTTGATTTCTTCTAACAATGATTCGATTTTTGAAGTCAGTGAAGAAGGCGTTGTTTTGGCAGCTTTTGCCGCTTCATGGAATTCACGCTCGGTTTCTTCGTAATAATTCATGAGACCATCACCAGTGAGGGCTTCAATTCTTCGAACACCAGCAGCAATTCCTGTTTCAGAAAGGATTTTAAAGGAACCGATTACACCGGTATTGGCAATATGGGTTCCACCGCAAAGCTCTGTAGAGAAGTCTCCCATCTTTACTACGCGCACGGTATCACCGTATTTCTCACCGAACAATGCCATCGCGCCTGATTTCTTTGCTTCTTCCAGTGACATGACTTCTGTATTGACAGGAAGTGCATTCTTAATTTGTTCATTCACAAGTGTTTCCACACCTTTGATTTCCTCTGGTGTCAAGGCTGAAAAATGGGTAAAGTCAAAACGAAGTCTGTCTCCATCAACCAAAGAACCAGCCTGCTCTACGTGACTTCCCAAAACGACTCTTAATGCTTTCTGAAGCAGATGAGTGGCACTGTGGTTTTTCCCTGTATTCTGACGATTCTTTTCACAAACCTTTAATGTAACCTCATCTCCGGTCTGGAACATTCCCTTTATCATTTTACCAACGTGGCCGATTTTTCCACCCTGTAAATGAATCGTATCTTCTACTTTAAACTCACCATTTTCACTTACAATAGTGCCAACATCACCCTGCTGTCCACCCATGGTGCCGTAAAATACAGTCTGACTGGTAACAATAGTTCCAATCTCACCGTCTGTAAGGGCTTCCACAAGTTCTGTTTCAGTCGTTAGTGCAGTTATAGAAGAAGTACATGTTAATTTATCATAACCTACGAACTCTGTAGAAAGGGAAGGATCAATAGACTGGTAAACAGTAACATCAGCCCCCATATAGTTCGTTGTTTTTCTTGCATTTCTCGCTGTTTCACGCTGTTTTTGCATGGCAGCCTTAAAGCCATCTTCATCCACGCTGAAGTTTTTCTCCTGCAGAATCTCAAGAGTCAGATCCAGTGGGAATCCGTAGGTATCATATAACTTAAATGCCTCGTCTCCGGAAAGAATCGTCTCATTCTTCTTGCGCATATCCTCTTCCAAATCATTTAAGATAGAAAGACCCTGGTCAATGGTCTTATTAAACTTATCTTCTTCCTGAGAAAGAACTTTTAAAATCATTGCTTTCTTTTCGTCAAGCTCTGGATAACCATCCTTAGAAAGTGAAATGACAGTCTGTGAAAGGTCTGCAAGGAATTTTCCTTCGATACCCAAAAGCCTTCCGTGACGAGCTGCTCTCCGGAGCAGACGGCGAAGCACATAGCCTCTTCCTTCATTAGAAGGCATAATGCCGTCAGATATCATAAAGGTACAGGAACGAACATGGTCTGTAATCAAACGAAGAGATACATCCACATTGGAATCCTTCTTATATTCTGTATGTGCAAGCTCAGCCACACGGTTTAAAAGGGCCTTAATGGTATCGATATCAAAGATAGAATCCACATCCTGTACTACAACAGCAAGACGCTCCAGCCCCATACCAGTATCAATGTTCTTCTGCTTTAATTCTTCGTAATTACCGTGTCCATCATTCTCAAACTGGGTAAATACGTTATTCCATACTTCCATGTAGCGGTCACAGTCACAGCCCACCGTACATCCAGCTTCGCCGCAGCCATACTTCTCGCCGCGGTCGTAATAAATTTCAGAACACGGTCCGCAAGGTCCGGCACCATGCTCCCAGAAATTATCTTCTTTTCCCATACGGAAAATACGTTCCGGAGCTATTCCAATCTCTTTGTTCCAGATTTCAAAAGCCTCATCATCTTCAAGGTAGATAGAAGGGTAAAGCCTGTCTGCCTCAAGCCCGACTACTTCAGTTAAAAACTCCCATGACCACTGAATGGCTTCTTTCTTAAAATAATCACCAAAGGAGAAGTTACCCAGCATCTCGAAGAATGTGCCGTGACGTGCAGTCTTTCCAACGTTCTCAATATCACCGGTGCGGATGCACTTCTGGCAGGTGGTCACTCTCTTTCTCGGGGGAATCTCCTGACCGGTAAAATATGGCTTTAAAGGAGCCATACCTGAATTAATCAATAACAAGCTGTTATCATTATGAGGAACAAGAGAAAAGCTTTTCATAGCCAAATGATCCTTACTCTCAAAAAATTCAAGGAACATTCTCCTCAGTTCATTCACACCGTAGTTCTTCACGTTACTGTCCTCCGTTTGTTATATTGTCTCTTCTGACAAAATGCCGTTACTGGCGGCATCCCTGGTTTTTTATATCATTTCATTTATCTTACTATCCTATCATAAGGGGTTTTATTTATCAAGATGTTCCAATGGAAATTTTTTCATTCCAACAAAAAAGTACGGCAAAAGCCGTACTTTACTGATTATTTAATGTAGATAATACTTCGGAATACTCCTTTACCAGATCATAGGCCCTGGTCCTTGTAGAGTCTGCTAAAGAAGCGGTGTATTCAAGACCTTCCAGGCTGCCCCCGCTGAATTTTTTCGCGGCCTCTTCTGCTTTTGCATCTCTGGATTTCATCCAGGTCTGCTGAGATTGCTCCAGAGTTTTTCGCTCCTCTTCTGAAAGCGATTGGGCAATGGTATCATATATGGTGTTTTGCTCCGTATCCCAAAGCTTTAATTCCTTGTCAGCAAGAGCTTTCATGGAATAGGTATTGGAATTTCCTGATTCGTCCCGGATTTTTTTAATTTGTTCATCCAGACTCTTTAAATGTTTTTGATAAGCAACAGCCCCACCGTCTGTATTTGATTCAACCGACACTTTGGCTTTCACATCCGGGCTTATGGGAGACAAGACAGTTTCCTGCTCGGCTGCTTCTGCCACTTTTAAAGATGGGACAGGAGCTGAATCGGCCTCAGAAGAGTCTTGTATCATCTCGGTCTTCTCTTCTGGCTCTGGCTCTGCTGCTGCCATCATTCTTTGGGAAGCCTCTCCCTTTGCATCTGCTTTTGCCGATCGTTTTAAACTGGCTCCTTCCTCCGGATAGGAGGACTGTTCCTTCGGTTTTTCTTTGTTATAATATGCGCCATATTCCTGATTCGAAGTAAGTTCTGAACTGGAATAGTTCTGAACACCAACAGGACTTGGAGCAGTTTCCTTACTGTTAATGAAACTGGTGGTGGCTAGCGTCATCAGCACACCGATCACCAGAATACTCCCTATGACAATCCAAATCCCTCTGCCTTTATTCATGAACGATCATCCTAACCTGATTTGATGAAGCTACCATATCATAAATAAATTAGAAAAGAAATAGGAATTCGCATTTAGTAAGACATTGTAAGAGATATGTAAGTTTTTGGAATCTCCTACCATTTACAGTCCCTCATCCACCAAAAGATTGTTTCCATCAGCAGCACTTGTAGCCAGCTGGTCACACCGTTCATTCTGCGGATGCCCAGCATGTCCTTTCACCCAGTGAAAGGATACCTGGTGGGGTTCTTTTGCTTTTAAAAGTCTTTCCCATAAATCAATATTCTTTACAGGACCACTTTTCCCCCGCTTCCAGTTATTTCTCACCCAATTGTCAATCCATCGCTGGTTAAAGGCATCGGTAACGTACTTGGAGTCGGAATAAAGCTCCACCTGGCATGGCCTTGTGAGTGCCTCTAAACCGGCAATCGCTGCCATTAGTTCCATACGGTTATTGGTGGTTTTTACATAACCTGCTGAAAGCGTCTTTTCATGGAGCTGCCCTTTGGAATCCGTAAATTGCAAAACTGCACCGTAACCGCCCGGTCCATCCGGGTTTCCTCTTGCAGCTCCGTCTGTATATAACATTACCTTATTCACGTTTTTGTATATCTCCTTATCTATCCCATTTATCACATAATGAATTAATCTGATCTGCAAACTTGGCAAGATCTTTATTGGCACCGCCTTCGTTATGACGGATCACCTGTAAAAGCCTTTCGCCGGCAGCAAAAAGTCTTCCATATACACCAGCCGGTTTTTTTAGAGGCTCCGGTGCTCTGACTACTTCAACACCTTCTGTATGATTCAGCCAAACGCCCTTAGACAGATCGTAGATCGAGCCTGAGTGAGGTGCCGTTGCCTGATACCCATATTCATTTTCAAGAAGCTGTTCAAAGGAATTGCAGACGAAATCGTCACCGTGTACCAGAAATACTTGTTTAGGCTTATTCTCAAATGCGTTCAACCAGCCAATCAGTCCTTCCCGGTCTGCATGTGAACTCATCCCTTCCATTCGCTCAATATGAGCTTCGACCTGGATGGTTTCTCCAAACAGCCTGACCTCTCCTGCTCCATCTAACAGACTTCTTCCTAATGTCCCAACGGACTGATAGCCTGTAAAGACAATGGTACAGGCAGGTCTCCATAAATTATGTTTTAAATGATGCCGAATTCGTCCGGCATCGCACATTCCTGCTGCCGATATAATTACCTTCGGATTAGGATTGAAATTAATGTTCCTGGATTCGTCACTGGTAACAGAAAGCTTTAACCCTGGAAATGAGATAGGGTTAATCCCATTTAATACCAGCTGCTTTGTTTCTTCATCATAGCAGTCAACCAGATTATCCTTAAACACCTGGGTTGCTTCCACTGCAAGAGGGCTGTCAACGTACACTTCAAATCTATCATGGCCTATGATCCGCTTCTCGGCTTTTATACGTCGGAACATGTAAAGGAGTTCCTGGGTTCTTCCAACCGCAAAGGCAGGAATTACGACATTGCCGCCTCTGTCTAAAGTCCGCTGAACGATGTCAGAAAGCACGGAAACATGATCTGGGATCGCTCCGTGAAGGCGGTCACCGTAAGTGCACTCCATAACCACATAATCCGCTTCCTTTATATACTGAGGATCGCGGATCAGAGGTTTGTTCTTGTTGCCGATATCACCGGAGAAGACAATTTTATTCGTAACGCCGTCTTCTGTTGCCCATACTTCGATGGAAGCAGATCCCAGAAGATGGCCTACATCAGTAAAGCGGATGGTTAAGCCATCTTCAAGCTCTGCCTTTTCATCGTAGGCATAAGAAATGAATTGTTTTAAGACCCCAGCCACGTCATTAATCCCATATAGCGGCTCTTCTTCCGGCAGACCTGCCCGTCTGGCCTTGCGGTTCTTCCATTCTGTTTCTGATTCCTGTATATGTGCGCTGTCCTTGAGCATAATGCCGCAAAGATCAGCTGTTGCATAGGTAGAAACTACCCGTCCGCGGAAGCCTCTGGCATAGATAAAGGGGAGCATCCCTGCATGATCGATATGTGCATGGGTCAATAGAACGTAATCAATTTCTGCGTAGCTCACAGGCAGTTCCACATTCTGGAATCTGTCAATCCCCTGCTCCATACCGCAGTCCACAAGGATTTTTAATCCGGCTGCCTCCAGATAATGACAACTGCCGGTAACCTCATGGGCTGCGCCAATGAACATCAATTTCATATGAGCCCTCCTTTTGTATCTGTTTTTTCGTATTATACCATTAATTTAGATAATAATGCAAATCATACCGCCATTACTATCATTAATAATTTTTTGGAGGGTGTCTTGAAGCTTTAACTGACAATCTTCTGTCAATTGGGATACCTTAGCCTGAATGCCGTCTTCTACAATCTGCTCAATGGATTTTCCAAAGATATTGGTGTTCCAGATTCCTTCTTCCCCATCTCTGGCATTTTCCTTGATGTAGGCAATCAAATCCTCTGCCTGCTGCTCACTTCCCACAATCGGAGCAATTTCAGTCTGGATATGGGCCTTGATTAAATTAATGGAAGGTGCCTCTGCACGCATCTTAACTCCATATTTATTGCCATGCTTGATAACTTCTGGTTCGTCTAAAATGATTTCGGAGCGTTCCGGCGTTACAACGCCATAGCCTTTTAACCGGACCTGACTCATGGCCTGGTTGACCTTTTCGTATTCTGCCTTCATCTTCGCAAGCTCGCTTAAGGTCTGCATCAGCTGATACTCGCCTTCAATGGGCAGGCCTACATAATCGCTTAAAATCTGATAATAATAGCTGTCATCTACATCCATTCCAAGAGCTACGCTTCCATCTGCCATATCCATGTTCTGGACTTTTATTGCGCGGATGCTTTCAGCGGCGCCGTCATAAAGATCAGAAGCCACATCTTTCATGTGAGTTACTTTCTTCACCATGTTCTTGGCTGCTTCAATGACCTGAGCCTTAAGCCAATGGGTAGCAGGAAGAATTTCCAGCCATTTTGGAATATAGAAATCCATTTCTGTTACAGGGAATTCCTTTAACACACGCTCCAGGATGTTATTTACATCCTCTTTCTTTAACTGTTCGCAGTTAACAGGCAGTACCGTTACTCCGTATTTCTGGCTCATTTCCTTGGAAAGTGCAGTCGTCTCATCAGAAAATGGCTTTGCAGAATTAAGGAGAATGATAAACGGTTTTCCAAGGACTTTTAATTCCTGTACGGTGCGCTCCTCGGCTGCTATGTAGTTGGGACGTTTCAGTTCACCAATGGTACCGTCTGTAGAAATCACCACACCGATGGTGGAATGGTCATTGATGACTTTTCTGGTGCCGATTTCAGCTGCTTTGGTAAATGGGATTTCATAATCGAACCAGGGTGTTTTTACAAGGCGCTCTTCGTCATTTTCTATGTGTCCAGCGGCTCCTTCTACCATAAAGCCTACACAGTCAATCAGGCGCACCTTTGTCTCGATTTCATCGCCCAGACGAATGGTTGCTGCTTCCTTGGGGATGAATTTCGGCTCCGTGGTCATAATAGTTTTTCCTGCAGCACTTTGGGGCAGTTCGTCCCTTGTCTGCGTTTTCTGATGTTCGTCTTCCATGCCCGGCAATACCATTAATTCCATAAAACGCTTGATAAAAGTCGATTTTCCTGTTCTTACCGGTCCCACCACTCCAATGTAGATCTCTCCGTTGGTTCGGGCTTTGATATCATTGTATACGTTATAATTGTCCATAAAGATTCCCCCTTCTGTGCTGTTACACTATATGCGAGGGAGAAAAGATTATTCCGTTTTCTTTTCAATCATGTTTCGTATGGATTCTCCTGTGGATTTTATGAAGTGGTAATCCTTTTTTGAGATGGAGCCATCATGAAGCGCCTCCTTTAATTCGCCTTCATTTAGAGTCAGAATCTTTCCTTCCAAGGTTTTTACTATTTCCAGAAAAAGAAGGGTAAAAGTAACCGTACTTCTATCACAACAGGTCAGGTCTCTGATGATATAATAATGCTCCCTTACCATATTCCCAAGGCTGTCAAAGACTGTTTTTTTATACCAGAACTCTCCTTGTGGAAAAAACAGTTCATATTCCTGACCAGATGTATTCCATCTGACGGGCGATGTCTCATGATCAAGCCGGAATACACTTTGGGTCTCTTCTCCTGGCACATGAGAGATGAGGCCTGTACGGCCCATTCTGCTGCCTTTCCATGTATTTAAAGCAAATCCTTGATAAAGGCCAGAATTTTCCTCATAGACCATTTTAAAATAATCACAGCCATCCATTCCACGAAAGGTTCTTTCTAATCTTTTATGAGCGCTTTTTAGAATATCATCAAGAAAGGGAAATAAATTATCTTCTGTGTTCTCTTTCGCAGAAACGTCCCCTATACCTGCAAACATGGGCAAGGGGATCGTATTTTCTTTATATAGAAAGGGATTCGTATTGCAGCTTAAAACTTCGACAACTGCACAGCGAACCGTCTCATAATCAGAGGATTCAAAATTTACTACAAACTTATCACCAGCCATACGGTATAAGTGCCCGCCCCTTTTTGTCAATGACTCGATTCGCTGGAGAGCTTTTAAAGCTGCGGCATCTCCGGCCTCTCTTCCAAAGCACGTTTTAATAAAACGGATGCCTATGATATCAAAGCAAGCTACTATGGAGGAATCTGTTTGCTTTAGCTCCCTAAAAAGAGGCCGAAGATCAAACCGCCTGCGAAATACCTTACAGGAATCATAGATAAACTCCTGCATTGGGAAAAATCTGTAGAACTGATGATTCTTACGGTAAGTCCCAGGAGTCTCATCCCATACCTTATAAAATGCTCTGGTGAATACTTCCTGAGAGCTATATCCATAATGATAAGCAACGGAGCCTACCGTCTCTTCGGTTTGTATCAGTCTACCGGCGGCCTCCGTTATTTTTCTTTTGTTCACGTAATCCATCATTCCGTATTGAAATACTTTTTGGAACAAGTATTTAAGATTAGATACAGAATAATTACATGCACTGGCAATGTCCTCCGGCGTAATTGGTTCGTATATATGATCTTCCACGTAACGGATAGCATCATTTAATATGTAAAAGCTATTCACTTTGCTCTCTTTCCCCTGTCCTTTTATAAAGTCTTCTTACAATTTCGTCTATCTCCGGCTTATTAATTGTGATATCTGTAACATCATAAGAATCTGATAATAAGCGCAACAGCAGATTAAACGAAACCATGCCAGAATCCACCTGATACGTATGACAGGCTGCTTCTTCCTTTACCATAAGGACGCCAGGTATGTTAAGAGGTTTATGATTGGAAGAAAAAGAGAGTTCCACGTAATAATGATCGGTTCCCTGAATCTTAAAATCATGTATCGTCTGGTCAAGCACCAGTTTTCCATGATCAATCATGATAATTCGATTGCAGATTTCCTCGATATCATCCATATCATGTGTTGTAAGGATCACTGTCGTCTTTTTCTCCTGATTCAGGCTTCGGATGAATTTACGTATTTTATCTTTTACTACCACATCAAGACCAATGGTCGGTTCATCTAAATATAGTATGGAGGGGTCATGAAGAAGAGCAACTGCCAGCTCGGCCCTCATTTTTTGTCCAAGACTTAATTGTCTTACGGGTTTTCTTAAAAATTGCTGCATTTCTAACAGCTCCACGAACATGTCTACATTTCTATGATAACTATTATTATGGATACGATACATTCTGCGGTATAGTTCAAAGGTATCTTCCATCGGCAGGTCCCAGTTCAGCTGAGACCTTTGTCCAAAAACAACACCAATATGACTGGCGTTCTTTTTGCGCTGCTCCCACGGAACAATTCCTCCGGTAATAACAGTGCCGGAGGAAGGCACCAGAATACCCGACAGCATTTTTATGGTAGTGGACTTCCCTGCTCCGTTTGGGCCTATGTACCCCACAAGCTCACCTTTTTCAATAGAGAAGGAAACATCATCTACTGCCATCTTATACTCATATTCCCGCTTAAATAAAGTATATAAAGCGTTTTTCAGTCCTTCCGGCCTTTGAAAGCTTTTAAATTCTCTTGATACATGACTAACTTCAATCAATGACATTGTATAACTTCCTTTCCCTTTAAAATCATCACGACCCGGTACTATGATAAGCTCTTAGTCCTCTCAGCAAAAAAAGGTATGCCCCCCAAAAAACCACAATTCCTACAATTGGTGTCAAGAACATAAAACAGGAAGCAAATCTTCCTTCTTCCTTGTTTAAGAAATACTGCACTGGATAGTAATTGATAAATGCATATGGCAATATAAACGTCAAAAGGGTCTGAACTCCAACGTTATAGATAGAGATTGGATATTTTAAAAATTCTGTAAAATTCTTATAGAACAACTGATAAAGTCCATCACTCTTATAGAGCCAAAAAGCAGGAACTGTAGTAATCATAAATCCAGCCATCTGTATCAGGGAAGCGCCTATGATATCCAAAACCAGCCAGACTGACCGGAAGCCGTCCAGGACTATTCCCAGCTTTCTTAAGCTAAAGATGATTATACCCAAAGCGATAATATAATTGCTGGTATATCCTGCGCTGATTTTAGTGGATACAAGATACACAAACGGATTAACAGGCTTTGTTAAGATACTGTCAAGTTCCCCCTGTCGAATCATGCCTGGCAGCTTACCGAAAGCTCCCATGCAAAAGGTGCCGGCTATGGAATAGGAAAGAACATCAAACGCGTAAAGCAACAGGATTTCATAAATACTCCAGCCTCCAATGGTCTGAAATTTTTGAAGGAGGACCATAAGCATAATGAAACCAGTGGACCAGCCAAGTATTTTTGACACCATTCTCATAAAATACTGTCCCCGGTACTCCAGCTGTGTTAAAAATGAAATTCTGGCAAATGCAATATATAAGCCAATCATGATATTTACCCTCCCTGAATTTCAAGTTTCTTTTTTATAAAACTCCACAGACATCGTTCTACCATATACAATACCAGGAGCCAGAACCCCTGCACGATAAGAGTCATTACTATTTCTCTTCCACTTTTCTGGCCTAACCATATGGTAATTGGTTCATGGACAATATAGCGAAACGGTAAAAACTCTCCTATGGTCCGAAGCCAGTCGGGATAAAACCACAACGGAATTTCTATTCCTGAAAATAACACGAATAGGGCGTAAGTAATCATATTGGTATATGTTCCATCTTTCATCCAGAACACCAGCAGACCAAACATATACTGTATGTAAAACATGATGACAATCCCACCCATCAGACATGGGATAAATGGCAGTATTACGCTGATACCATGAAATGGAAGCTCCCAGATCACCCATGATAAGAAAGCAATTAATACTCCTTCAAAGAAAAAATCAAACAAGTTCCCACCCATCTGGCGAAAGAAAAAGTACCATTTCAGGGAGATGGGGCGAATGAGGTCCACTGCGATCATTCCAGACCTGACACGATCTGCAAGGTCTCCTGCCACGCTGGATTTTGTCAGGAGAATAACCATAGTTGCCAAAACTGTATAAGCTGCCAGAGATTTAAAATCACTCTCAATGCCCTTTCCTGCCGTTAGAAGGGCTTTCCAAATACAAACCTTTATGTATATTCTTAAAAAATCCCCTATGATGTGAAATAACAGATTCCATTTGTATTGTATCTGCTGTTTAAAGCTGCATTGAATCAGCGTCATATACATCATTTTATCCCCCCTGTATGTAATAACAATTATCATATCATAAGTGATATAAAATTTCTTGATGATACGGACAAATTTTTATACAAAAACACCCTGCATATCACTTCAGGCATGAGCCTGACCGCAATATACAGGGTGAAATGTATCTACTCTAAAATTGAGTTCCTATTATTCGCTTAGATAAGCCTTTTTCACAGAATCATTATTCATAAGCTCTTTTGCATCTCCGCTTAATACAATGTCTCCTGTTTCCAACACGTAAGCTCTGTTTGCAATGGACAATGCCTTTTTCGCATTTTGCTCTACCAGCAATACAGTGGTACCTGATTTATTGATCTCCTGAATGATATCAAAAATCTCACTTACATAGAGAGGAGAAAGTCCCATGGATGGCTCATCAAGAACGATGACCTTAGGATGGCTCATGAGAGCACGTCCCATGGCTAACATCTGCTGTTCACCGCCGCTTAAGGTTCCAGCAGGCTGATTCTTTCTCTCTAAAAGCCTTGGAAAGCGCTTATAGATCATCTGAAGGGTTTCTTCTATTTCGTTCTTATCCCGTCTGGTGTAAGCACCCAGCTTTAAGTTTTCGTATACACTTAATGCTGCGAATACACGCCTTCCTTCCGGTACATGGGCCATACCCATTCCAACGATTTTATCTCCCCTGATACGGGTGATGTCATTGCCGTCAAATTGTATACTGCCGGAAGCTGACTTTAAAAGACCGGTTATGGTATGAAGAGTTGTGGTTTTTCCCGCACCATTGGCACCGATTAAAGCCACGATCTCTCCTTCGTTTACATCAAAGGAAATACCTTTCAGCGCTTTGATCACGCCATAGTATACTTCCAGATTTTTCACTTCAAGTATTGCCATGTCTTAAGCCTCCTTATTCGCCCAAATATGCCTTGATGACTTCAGGGTCATTTAATACATCTGCAGTGCCACCCTGGATAAGTACCTGACCGAAATTTAAAACAGTCAGCTTCTCGCAGATGCCGGAGACAAGCTTCATATCGTGTTCAATCAGCAGAATCGTCATATCAAAATTGTCACGCACAAACCGGATGGTGTCCATAAGCTCTTTGGTCTCATTGGGATTCATACCTGCCGCAGGTTCGTCAAGGAGTAACAGCTTGGGGCCAGTGGCAAGAGCCCTTGCAATCTCCAGCTTTCTCTGTTTACCGTAAGGCAGATTAGAGGCAAGAATGTCTTTTTCCTGATCTAAGTCAAATACCTTTAAAAGCTCAATTGCCTTTTCATCCATTTCCTTTTCCACTTTGTAATACTTTGGCAGTCGAAGGATGCCAGTTAATGTAGAATAAGAATGGCGGTTATGAAGTCCCGTCTTCACGTTATCCAGTACGGTCAATTCTTTAAACAAACGGATGTTCTGGAACGTTCTTGCGATTCCAGCATTATTGATCTCCATTGTTTTTTTGCCGGTAATGTTTTCCCCATCGAGAAGAATGGTACCTGCATTGGGTTTATATACACCTGTCAACAGATTAAATATGGTGGTTTTACCCGCACCATTGGGGCCGATCAGACCATATAACTGTCCTTTTTCTATGGTAATACTAAAATTATCTACGGCACGCAAGCCACCGAAGGAGATTCCAAGATTTTTGATTTCAAGCAAAGCCATGGTTACACCCTCTCTCTTTCTGTCCTGCTCTTATGAAAAATACGTTTTCTTAAGTCAATAAGCTTAGGACTCCAGTTGAAAATCATCATGAAAATCAGGATGATGGCGTAAATCAGCATACGATACGTATTTAAGCCTCTTAACAGTTCAGGGAGCAGAGTCAGTATCACTGCCGCGATCATAGAACCACGGATATTACCAATTCCTCCAAGAACCACGAATACCAGAATCATAATAGACTGGTTGTAGCCAAAATTCTTCTGTGTAGCCGTAAGCGAGGATAAATTGTGAGAATAAAGCACTCCTGCCACACCTGCTAAGGAAGCAGAGATAGTAAATGCCATAAGCTTATACTTTGTTATATTAATACCAATGGATTCAGCCGCAATCCGGTTATCACGCACTGACATGATTGCACGTCCGGATCTGGAATGGATTAAGTTCAGTACGATAAAAAGAGTGACCAGAATGAGGAGTACACCAATCAGGAACGTAGCGTTCTTTGGCGTTCCAGTGATTCCCTGGGCACCATTCAAAATCATCTTTCCATCTTTTTCCATATTAAGTGCCATCGCATTTTTCATGGAAAAATGTAAGCCATTGGAGTCCTTACCAATAAAAATAACGTTAACTACATTCTTGATAATCTCACCAAAAGCAAGAGTAACGATAGCCAGGTAGTCGCCACGAAGTCTTAACACCGGGATTCCAACAATAATTCCAGCCACTGCAGCTGAGGCTGCACCAATCAGGATGGCCAGAAAAAAGCGAAAGCCGGCATTTGGGATGGTCTCTAACATGGAAATAGAGAAAATGGCACTGGAGAATGCACCAACGCACATAAAACCAGCATGTCCAAGACTCAGCTCTCCGAGAATACCAACAGTCAGATTCAGGGATATAGCCAGTATGGTATAAATACACAGAGGTACTAAAAGCCCCTTCATAAGACTGCTTACCTGCCCAGCGTTTACAAGCATCTGGACAATGATAAAGGCAACGATCACTAATCCATAGGTGATGATATTGCTTTTTAATGTTTTACTCAGACGAAAATTAGTTCTATTACTTTTATCCATTTATCCCACCTATACTTTCTCGCTTATCTTCTTGCCTAAGATACCGGTTGGTTTCACAAGAAGAACAACAATTAAAACTCCAAATACGATGGCATCAGACAACTGGGATGAAATATAAGCCTTGCTTAAATTCTCAATGATACCCAGCAAAAGTCCGCCGATAAGTGCCCCCGGGATAGAACCGATTCCTCCAAATACCGCAGCTACGAATGCCTTAATTCCAGGCATGGAACCGGTATATGGAGTAAGGGTTGGGTATGCAGAACATAACAGTGCTCCTGCAATCGCTGCCAAAGCAGAACCAATGGCAAAGGTAAGAGCAACGGTACCATCTACGTTAATACCCATTAACTGGGCAGCTCCCTTATCTTCTGACACTGCCAACATCGCCTGTCCTGCTTTTGTCTTTTTAATAAAAGTAGTCAGGCAGATCATTATAATGACACAGCTGATAATGGTAACTATGGTTTCGCCGGAAATCGTTAATTTTCCGCCTGCTAATTTAAGCGCAGGAATTGTTACTACGGAAGTAAAAGACTTGGGATTGGATCCGAAAACAAGCAGTGCGATGTTTTGAAGCAGGTAGCTCACACCGATTGCTGTAATCAGAACTGCAAGAGGACTTGCCATACGCAAAGGGCGGTAAGCGACGCCCTCAATGACCACGCCTAAAACAGTACATAAGATAACCGCAAGGAGTACGCCTGCAACAGGACCTAAGCCCATTGTGCTGACGACTGTGAACACCACGTATCCTCCAATCATAATTACATCGCCATGAGCAAAGTTAAGCATCTTGGCAATGCCATATACCATGGTATATCCTAAAGCAATAATCGCATAGACACTGCCCAGGCTTAAACCATTAATAAAATAGGATATGAAACTCATCATACCAACGCACCTCATTCGTTGTTTATTTTAAAATAAGAGGGTCGTCCCTTGGACGACCCTCCATTGGGTCATTTACCAAATGATATTTGTTTCCAAATTACATTGCGTTATAAACACCATTTACAATCTTAACAGCCTTAGGAGCTTTATCAGGCTCACCGTCAGCAGTCCATTTCATGTTCTCTCCGGTTAAACCGTTGATTGTGATTTCAGTCATGGCTTTCTTTAATCCATCACAGATGGCAGAAGCGTCCATATCAGCTGTCACGCCTGCTTTTTCAGAAGCAGCCTTGATTGCATAAATTGCATCATAGGCATCGGCAGCAAACTGGTTTGGTGTTTCTTTGTATTTCTCCTTGTAGGAAGCTACAAACTTCTGAGTTAACTCATCCTTAGCGTCAGCTGCGAATGGTGTCAGAAGCATTACATTCTCTGCAAGAGTTTTGTCGAAATTCTCTACAGTTAAAAGACCGTCAAGACCGTCACATCCAAAGAATGATGTTTCAAAGCCCATCTGCTTTGCCTGTGCAAGGATCAAAGCTGCCTGAGAATAGTAAATTGGAAGGAATACCAGCTCAGCACCGGAATCCTGTGCCTTCTGAAGCTGTACGGAGAAGTTAGTGTTGTTATCAGCAGTAAAAGCTTCATCTGCTACGATCTCAAGTCCCTGGTTTCCTGCTTCGGAAATGAACTTATCATGAATACCAGTGGAATAAACATCAGAGCTGTCATAGATAACTGCTACTTTGGTTGCCAGCTTGTTTTCACCGATGTACTGCGCTGAAGCGGAACCTTGGTTTGGGTCTGAGAAGCATACACGGAACTGATTCTCGAACTTTGTACAATCCACAGCAGATCCGGATGGAGTTAACTGGAACATATTGTCATTGCTTGACTCTGCGCCTACAGCGATACAAGGAGCAGATGTAACAGTTCCCATTAATACCTGCATTCCCCAGTCTTTTAAGGTATTGTAAGCATTTACAGCTTTCTCTGTATCTCCCTCATCATCCTGGAAATTATACTCGATCTGAGCGCCGCCGATACCACCGTTTGCATTAATCTCGTTAATTGCAAGTTCAGCACCGTTCATAACAGCCTGTCCATAAATTGCAGTGCTCCCTGTAATCGGTCCGATGCCACCAATCTTAATGGTGCCTTCGCCAGATGCTTTTGGTGCTTCTGTCTTTGCGCCATCTGATGTTTTAGTATCTGCACCAGTAGTACCTGAACCAGAAGATTGTCCACCACAAGCAGTCAATGAGGCGGCCATGGCAACAGCCATAGTAACGCTCAATAACTTCTTCATAGATTTTTTCATAATCCATTCCTCCTCATGAAATGATTTGATATATACAGTTCCTCTGACTATATATACATAGTCTTTATAATAAAATGGCTTTAAAAAAATGTCAACTGCTTTTATTTTAAATATAAAAAAAATCAGTATCCATTAATCTTCCCACGGGAGGTCGGAACTTTCGATTGTCTTATCACGAAGCATAAGATCTTTCACCGCATCAGAAGCAGATTTATTGTTAAATAAAACTTCATTTACCTGTTCCACAATAGGCATGGAAACTTCGTATTTTTCAGAGAGAGCAAGCGCAGCTTTGGCAGAGTAAATACCTTCTACCACCATCTTGACTTCCTTTGTTGCCTCTTCCATGGTTTTTCCCTGACCGATTAAAATACCGGCTCTTCTGTTTCTGCTGTGCATGCTGGCACAGGTAACAATCAGGTCACCGATGCCGGAAAGTCCGCAGAAGGTCTGGAACTTACCGCCCATGGAAGTGCCAAGTCTGGAGATCTCAGTAATGCCTCTTGTAATGAGAGCTGCTTTCGTATTATCTCCATAGCCAAGTCCGTCAGCGATTCCGGCTGCAAGTGCAATGACATTTTTTAAAGAACCGCCTATTTCTATTCCATGGATATCCGGGCTTGTATAGACCCGGAACACTTCATGCATAAAAATTCCCTGAATGTATTCTGCTGTCTTTCTGGTACGGGCACCTGCCACACAAGTGGTTGGTAATCCTCTGCTCACCTCTTCGGCATGGCTTGGGCCAGATAAGACTGCCACATCTGCCATGGGAAGCTCTTCTTCCAATATTTCTGAAAGGGTCATAAGCGTGGATTCTTCAATGCCTTTTGCAACATTGACAACTACCTGGCCATACCGACAGTACGGATTCATCTTTTTTGCTGTGGAACGGACATAAATAGAAGGAACCGCAGTAACCAGAATGTCCCGTCCAGTCATGGCTTCTTCAAGGTCTTCTGTAAAGGCCATATCCTCTGGAAGTACCAGCTCTGGAAGAGTATGATGTCTCCTCGTCGTTTTCATCTCAACAATCTCTTCTGGAAGTGCCGACCAAACCGTCACCTCATGCTTATTATTATATAGAAGAGATGCCAAAGCAATACCCCAGCTTCCCGATCCGATTATTCCAATTTTTGCCATTTCCTACACCTCATTTTATTTTTTTCCAAAGTTTAGGGAGATTTTATTCTCTGTACCACGGACAAGACGTCCAATATTTGCCCGATGACGCCAAAACGCCAATCCGCTGATCAAAGCTGTTATTATGTAGAACTCGAAAAGCAGCCCCTGATCAATTCCATAAGCACCTAAAGTGGCAAAAGCAGCCAGCCAGGTAAACAGTATGACCGCCACTACAAGAGAGCCTAAGGAAACGTATCTGGTAATGATTACGATAGACAAAAAGGCTACGAAGCATAAAAGCGTCATACGTAAATCGGTAGCTACAATTAAGCCAGCGGTAGCCGCAATGCCCTTTCCCCCTTTAAATTTCAAATAAAAGGGATAGTTATGGCCCAAAATAACTCCTAAGCCTGTATACATCATCAGTAAATACACCATCTCTGGTTTGTCTTTAAAGATCACCCGGACCAGGAGGCAGGGGAGCAGGGATTTTAAGAAATCTCCAAAAAACACCACTGCTCCTGCCTTTGCCCCCATGACCCGTAAGGCATTGGTAGTACCGGAGTTTCCACTTCCATGGTTACGGATATCAATCTTATGTGCTTTACCGTAAAGATAACCGGTCTGTATTAAACCAAATAAATAACCAGCCAAAAGACAGATAATTCTTTCCATACTATTGATCCTTTCCGCTTCTTTCTCTATAAATAATTTTAAGGGATGTTCCTTTAAAACCAAAGGATTCCCGAATCCTATTTTCAATATATCTTGTATAAGAGAAATGGGTCAGTTCCTTGTCATTGACAAAGATTACAAAGGTCGGCGGCTTAACAGCAACCTGGGTGATATAATATAGTCTAAGTCTCTTTCCTTTGTCAGACGGCGGCTGCTGAAGAGCTACTGCCTCAGTCATAATTTCATTTAACACGCCTGTAGCGACCCTGAGAGTCTGGTTCTCACGAACCATATCAATCAGTTCAAAAAGTTTATTCATTCTCTGCCCTGTCTTTGCAGAGATAAAAGCGAATTCTGCATAAGGCATAAAGGAAAGGGTGTTTTTAATATTGTTGGTATATTCGTAAATGGTCTTGTCATGTTTTTCAATGGCATCCCATTTATTCACAGCCACAATAATACCTTTTCCCCGGTCATGGGCAATGCCTGCAATCTTGGCATCCTGCTCGGTAACGCCTTCCTCCGCATCAATTACCACGACCACCACGTCAGCACGCTCTACGGCCGTTACGGTACGGATAATGCTATAACGTTCCAGTTCCTCTTTAATCTTGCTCTTACGTCTTAGGCCGGCTGTATCAATAAACACATATTCTGTTCCATTGTGAACGATTTCCGTATCCACAGCATCTCTGGTGGTACCGGCAATATTGGAAACAATAACACGGTTTTCTCCCAGAAGCTGATTTATAATAGAAGATTTACCTACGTTAGGTTTCCCAACGATAGCAATTCTTGGACGGTCATCCTCATCCTCGCCCTCTTCTGCCTCACCAAAATGCTTGATGATTTCATCTAAAAGCTCACCCAGACCAAGTCTTGAGGCTGCGGATACTGGAACCGGATCACCCATTCCCAGATTGTAGAATTCATAGACATCATTGCCGAACTTCTGGAAGCTGTCTACCTTATTAACTGCAAGAATCACTGGTTTTTTTGATTTTCTAAGCATGTCTGCAACCTTTGAGTCGGAATCCACAAGACCCTGGCGTACATCCACAATAAATACAATTACATCAGCAGTAGCAATGGCAATCTCCGCCTGTTCCCGCATCTGGGACAGAATGATATCCTTGCTGTCCGGTTCAATACCGCCGGTATCGATCAGGGTGAAATTTCGGTCCAGCCAGCTACAGTCCGCATAGATTCTGTCTCTGGTGACCCCTGGCGTATCTTTTACAATAGAAATGGTATCGCCAGCTAAAACATTAAACAGCGTAGACTTCCCTACATTCGGTCGGCCTACGATGGCAACGATTGGTTTACTCATATAATATCTCCTTTAATTCGTATCCGTCATAAGAAGCTTCGTTCTCTTTTACCGGCCCCAAAACAGCCTGTACTAAATCCTGACCGCTTGATTTTACAATATCTACCTGTACTTGTAAAGCTTTTTGTACATCGGTCCGTGTCAGGTCATCGAGAAATACTTCTTCTCCGCTGCGGAACATACATTCCGGAAGCAGAAGTCTGCTTCCAAGGTTTTTATCCTTTAATTGACTGATTAAGTCCTGGCCGGTAATCAGACCTGCCACTGTAATCTGCTCTCCGAAAAAAACATTGGTAATGGTGTATACATGAACCTTTCTTCCTGGAAATTTCTCCATGATTTTTTTTGCATGATCTTCTATATACGGGGCAGCCAGTTTTCCTGTGGCAATAGCAACCTCTTCTTCCATATTATCCTGTTCCAGCTTATTTAAGGCTTCTGTGACCTCTTCCTCCAAAAGCCTGGTCATTCCCACACCATTTTCCAGCTGAACGTAACCGTCGTATCGTTCTTCTTCCGGCATGGAACGTCCCGCCAAAATATAAAACTCATCACTGACATGGATAAAGTGGCTGCCGTGAGCTTTAAAAAGCTTCTTTTGCCACTTCTCTACGGTATCGATTACCTTACTTGCATCATGGCTGTTTAATGGTTCCAAGGGATATAAGCCGTCACGGAATTTGGATACACCAACAGGGACGATGGATACGCTCTTCATATGGGGAAGGTACTCTGATAAGTCCTTAATCGTCCTCTCAAGCTCTTCTCCGTCATTGACTCCTTTACATAGAACAATCTGCCCATTCATTGGAATCTCGGCATCGTAAAGCTGCTTGATTTTTGAAAGAGCTTCTCCTGCAAAACGGTTGTGAAGCATCTTGCAGCGTAAAACAGGATTGGTGGTATGAACCGATATATTAATAGGAGCCAGTTTAAACTCAATAATTCTGTTGATATCCTTCTCGCTCATATTGGTAAGGGTCACATAATTTCCCTGAAGAAATGACAGTCTGGAATCGTCATCCTTAAAGTATAGTGTTTCTCTCATACCAGGAGGCATTTGATCAATAAAACAGAAAATACAGTTATTTCGGCAAGTTCGATATTCACTCATCAAGCCATTTTCAAATGTGATTCCAAGATCCTCATATTGATTTTCTATTTCAAGTTCCCATTCTTCCCCGTTTTCTTTTCTGACAACCATAAGAATGGATTCATTATTTATATAATATTCATAGTCAAAAATGTCTTCCAGTTCCTTGCCGTCTATTGAAATCACGGCATCTCCAGGAACTAATTCCAGCTGATCTGCGATGGAATCCGGATCGACTTTTTTAATAATATGTCCTCTTTTGCTCATATTTGTTTCCCTTTCTAGTGCTATACTAATATATCATAACAAGATTGTCTCTCTTTGTAAAGGAAGCGTTTTTTGTTTTTTTCACTAAAATACAACAATTCCTATTGACGCATTCTGTCTATCAATGGTATAAAAGGGGTAAGATAAGAAACAGGCAGATAAAAAGCTGGCTGTTCATTCATTATGGAGGAATTCTTTATCATGGCAAATGATTATGTATTTAAAGACCAACTGCCTGTTGCGCCCTTAAAACTTGCGGCACTGGAAAGCTGCCGGGAACTGGCTGAAAAAGTAAACGACCACATTGTAGGTTTCCGCAGAAACGACATCGAAGAATTAAAGCGTCGTGAGGCTGATCTTCACTACCGCGGATACGATGTAAATTCCTATCTTCTTGACTGCGAATGTCCACGCTTTGGAAGCGGAGAAGCGAAAGGAATTATCAAAGAATCTGTTCGTGGAACGGATGTTTTTGCTATGGTAGATGTAACAAATTATAGTATACCCTATACAGTCAATGGTTATATCAACCACATGTCACCAGATGATCATTTTCAGGATTTAAAGCGAATTCTGGGAGCATCCTGCGCAACAGCACACAGAGTCAGCGTAATCATGCCCTTCCTTTATGAGAGCCGCCAGCACAAAAGAACCAAAAGAGAATCTTTAGACTGTGCCATGGCTTTGGAAGAACTTGTACACATGGGAGTCAGCAATATTATCACCTTTGATGCTCATGATCCAAGAGTTCAAAACGCGATTCCATTAAGCGGATTTGACAATTTCATGCCTACGTATCAGTTTATCAAGGCAGTATTAAAGCAGTATCCGGATCTTAAGATTGACAAAGAGAACATGATGGTTATAAGCCCTGATGAAGGTGCTATGGATCGTGCCGTTTATCTTGCCAACAACTTAAGTGTTGATATGGGTATGTTCTATAAGAGAAGAGATTACTCTAAAGTAGTAGGCGGACGTAACCCGATTGTTGCTCATGAATTCTTAGGTGCTTCCGTAGAAGGAAAAACCGTGCTGATCGTTGATGATATGATTTCATCCGGTGAAAGTATGCTGGATACAGCAAAAGAGTTAAAAGAGCGTAAAGCAGATAAAGTCATCGTTTGCTGTACCTTTGGACTCTTTACCAATGGCCTGGAAAAGTTTGATGATTACTACAGCAAGGGCTATATCGACCGGGTTGTGACCACCAACTTAAACTATCGTCCGGCTGAGCTGTTAGACCGTGAATGGTATGTGGAAGCTGATATCAGTAAGTATATGGCTGCGATTGTCAACTCCTTAAATCACGATGTTCCAATCAGCACAGCTTTAAGCTCCACTGAAAAAATTCAGAATCTGTTGAAAAAATATAAAGCATAGCTTAATTTAAAACCGGCTGCAACACTGGACGAGGATATCCTGCCAGCGCTGCAGCCAGTTTTTTGTTTTGTTGGCCTTTATATACTTATTCACTCTGACAGAGAAAGGAATGCAGCCAAATTGCCCCTATCATTGCCTGTAGTCCGGTGAGAAAACAAATAATCTGAGTTACAATGAGTGCAGATGTCTGTAACTCCCAAATGTTCTCTCCTGATTCCAGCTTCCAAAAGTATAATTTCGTTGGCTTTCCACAGATCCAGCCAGTATTTGCCGTTATCTTTCGGGGTGTATAGATCTTCCCAGTATTTCTGGTCAAATCCCTTTTGAAACTCAAGGATCACTTCTTCTCCCACTTCGTAGCAGTCTTTACAAATACTGGGACCGATGCATGCGATAGCATCCTCTGGTCTGGTACCAAAGGCTTCCCCCATCCTTTTTACCGTCACTTCCCCCATTCTTTTTACGGTCCCTCTCCAGCCTGAGTGGCTTAAACCGATTGCCTTGTGAACCGGGTCTAAGAAGTATAAGGGTACACAGTCCGCATAAAAGGTAACAAGGGTAATTCCTTTAACATTGGTGATTAACCCGTCCACATCCGTGTATTCTCTTTCTTTGAAAATGCCTTTCCCAGCGTCAGCTTCCGTTACAAGCCTTACATTGGTGGTATGGGTCTGATAGGATAACACCATCTTTTCCACATCAACGGAAAGAGCCTTAGCCATCCGTCTGTAGTTTTCAGTCACATGCTCTGGATTATCACCTCTGGTATAGGTGAAATTCATGGTCGCGTACTTGCCTTCACTGACCCCTCCCATTTTCGTGGAAAATCCCTGTTTTACAAGACCTGTGTCTTCCAGTATGGGGAATGAAAAGTAAGGAACCCCTTCTGAGACCTTATAACTTAAATAGCTTCCTTCTCCTGCACGTTTCCACATAGCTTTCATCTATTTTCCTCCATTAAAATGCATCTTTAATGAGACGGATCTCCTCGCCTAATATGGTTACCACATCAAATCTGCAGGATGTGTCCTCTCCGTAGCGGTTAAAATACAAGTAGCCTCTGGCAGCGTTTCTGATTCGCAGCTGCTTTCTTCCATCAACCGCTTCCGCCGGATCACCCTTTGAAAGATTCTTCCGGTATTTCACTTCAATGAATACCAGCTGGCTCCCTTCCTTTGCTATGAGATCAATTTCTCCCATTTTATTTTTATAATTATGTATCAGTATATCATAGCCGGTTTTTTGAAGATAGGCGGCTGCGACTGCTTCATATTCAGTTCCGATTTCTCTGTTACTTTTCAATGGACTATGGCCTCTCCCTAATCTGTAAAGTTTTTAATGAAACTGCGGCGGTGAATGGGGCAGGGACCATATTCTTTCAGTGCACTGATATGAGCCGCAGTGCCATACCCTTTGTGCTTTGCAAAGCCATATTGAGGGAATAAGGTATCATACTCTTCCATCATATGATCTCTTGTCACCTTTGCTAAGACACTGGCGGCTGCTATGGATACGCTCTTTGCATCTCCTTTTATAATGGGAACCTGTTCCATGGTTAGGCCCGGAATGGTAACAGCATCATTTAGAAGCACCTGAGGCTGAGTTCCAAGCTTACTGACTGCCAGCCTCATAGCTTCATAGGTCGCCTGTAAAATATTGATTTCATCAACCTTTTCTGCACCAATGACTCCAACGGCGTAAGCCACGGCCTTTTCTTTGATTTCCAAAAACAGAGCTTCTCTCTTCTTTTCTGAGAGCTTCTTGGAATCGTTTAAGTATAGGATCTGACAATCTCTTGGCAGTATTACAGCTCCTGCCACAACAGGACCTGCGAGAGGGCCTCTGCCTACTTCATCAATGCCACAAACCAGCACATGGTCTTCGTATGCATATTCATACTCTTTCATCTTCTCTAAGCGTTCCTGTTCCGCTAAGAGTTTTTCTTCTGTTAATTTTCTCATTCTCTTTGCTCCGCCTTTTTAATGGAAAAACAGGGCCGCCCAAAAAGAGCCGCCCGCATTTTACTCTGCTGTTTTTATAGGAAATTCCAAGGTCATGCGTCCAAGCTTTCCGTTTCTATAATCGTCAATCAATATATTGGAGGCTTTGATCAAGTCGTATTCCCCACCCTTTTGAAGGCAGGCTCTGGCTTTCGCCACCTCTTTCAGTATCTGATACTCATCTTCTGTTTCTATTCCAAACCGTTCCTTAAGAACATTGGGATAATCCCGTTTTAAGAAACGGATCAGTTCTATGGCAAGTTCGTCTTTATTTAAGATCTGGTCATTAATTGATCCAATAAGAGCAAGACGGATTCCCACCTGCTGATCCTCAAACCTTGGCCATAAGATTCCAGGAGTATCAAGAAGCTCCAGACTCTTATTCAAACGGATCCACTGGTTGCCTTTGGTGACTCCCGGTTTATTCCCTGTTTTTGCACAAGCTTTTCCTGCAAAGGAATTGATAAAGGTAGATTTACCTACGTTGGGAATTCCTACAACCATGGCACGTACCGGCCGGTTTAAAATTCCCCTTCTTCGGTCTCTTTCTATCTTTTCCTTACAAGCTTCCTGAACCACACCATTAATCTGCTTAAGACCTGAGCCGCTCTTTGAGTTGACCTTAACCACATGAAAACCCTGAGCCTCAAAATATTCTGTCCATGCATTGTTATAGCGTTCATCTGCAAGATCTGACTTATTAAGCAGAACCATACGTGCCTTTCCAGCTCCCAAATCATCGATATCCGGATTTCTGCTGCTTAGGGGAACCCTCGCGTCCACAAGCTCAATAATCAGATCGATTAATTTGATGTCTTCTTTCATAGCCCTTTTGGCTTTGGTCATATGACCTGGATACCATTGTATATTCATAACATTCCTCTATTTCGAACGAATTAATTCCATCTTTACCAACGGCAGCATACGAAACCAGACCTTACCCTGAATCTGACTGCTGCTTACATTACCGATATTAGCAAATCGGCTGTCCTCACTGCTGTCTCTGTTATCTCCCAGCAGAAAGTATTCTTCTTCTCCCAGCTTTACTGGTTTTTCCGCCAGTCCAGCTAAAGATACCCGGCCAAGACCTGCCGGTTGTTTTAATTTCTCACCATCAATGTAGATCTCTTCATTTTTAATCTGCACGGTTTCACCCGGCAATCCTATGACTCGTTTTACATTCATCTTGCGGTCTTCTCTTTGAAACACCACCACATCAAATCTGCCGGGATGTCCAAAATCATAAGCAAGACGGTCCATCAACACCACATCATCTGAAGAAAGAAGGGGATACATGGAATGCCCTGCAATTACAATCTGTGTTCCCAAAGAATAAACCAGAAACCATGCAAACGCGATTACTACAACAATATCAACAATCCAGTTGATTACATGACGGAGCTTATTATTGTCATCACTGTGATAAAATTCCATACCAAACACCCCATCTACTAAAGAAAGGGACAATTTGCATTGTCCCCCTCGCCTGTTCCGGAATTATTTAACTAATTCTTTAACCTTAGCAGCTTTACCGATTCTGTCTCTTAAGTAGTTCAGTTTAGCTCTTCTTACTTTACCCTTTCTTACAACTTCAATGTTGTCTACAGAAGGGGAATGTAATGGCCAGGTCTTCTCAACGCCGATACCGTTAGAATTCTTTCTTACGGTAAATGTTTCTCTGGCGCCGCCGTTCTGTCTCTTAATAACGGTTCCTTCGAAAATCTGGATTCTTTCACGGCTTCCCTCTTTGATCTTGTTAAATACTTTAACAGTATCTCCAACGTGGAAAACCGGTACGGTCTGCTTTAACTGTGCTGCTTCGATATTCTTAATAATTTCGTTCATTGTGTGAACCTCCTTGATTTTTATTTGATGTTCTTAATACTTCATACGAAAAATCCGTAACAGAGGAACATCTCCTTTTCATCACAACATTTTGTATTTTATCATAAAGGACTAGGGATTGCAAGTCCTTTCTTTCTTAAATTATACCCGGTTTTCCCGCTCATTTTCAAGGTTTTTCAAATATTCTGCTTCTTTTTTTGAGAGGACTGCCCCCTCCAAAAGATCAGGTCTGCGCTCTAAGGTCCGCTTGATGGATTGTTCTCTTCTCCAGGCATCAATATTCTTATGGTGACCGGACAAAAGAACCTCTGGAACCTTTAAGCCCTTATACTCTTCCGGGCGGGTATACTGGGGATACTCTAACAGGTTATCGTGAAAGGATTCAAATTCTGCTGAGGTATCGTTATTTAATACTCCAGGAATCAGGCGGGAGATACAATCAATCATAACCATGGCAGGCAGCTCCCCACCAGTGAGCACGTAGTCTCCAATGGACAAATAATCCGTAGCAATCAGTTCCAGAGCTCTTTCATCGATGCCTTCATAATGGCCGCATAGAAAAACAAGATCCTCTTCCTTCGCCAGCTCTTGTGCAATCTTCTGGTTAAAAACTTTCCCCTGGGGAGTCATATAGATGACGCGGGGTTTTTTACCGATTTTTTCGCACAGATCATCATAAGCGTCACAGATGGGCATGGGCTGCATGACCATTCCTGCTCCGCCGCCGTAAGGGTAATCATCCACATGGCGATGCTTGTCCGTAGAATATTCCCGGATATCAATGGCCTCTATGGAAAGCAGCCCTTTTTCAGCTGCTCTGCCGATGATGCTGGTATGAAGTCCATTTAAGACCATTTCCGGAAACAGGGTCAATATATGATAATTCATTTGCTTTACTCCTCTGCTTTAATCCAGAAGGCCGTCCATGATGTGGACCGTAATAATTCCTTCTTCTAAATCCACCCCAAGAACACATTCCTTGATTGCAGGAAGCAGGACGTCTTTCCCTTCCCCGGTTCTTACTTCATAGACATCATTGGCTCCTGTTTTTATCACATCAGTCAAAGTACCAAATTCTGCTCCATCCTCAGTAACCACGCGCAGTCCAATGAGATCAATGATAAAATTCTCATCCGGACCAAGTTTTACCGCCTGGTCTCTCCATATCAGCAGATCTTTGCCCTTATATTTTTCGATTTCATCAATGGAATCAAACCCTTTGAATTTAAGGATGACCATATTCTTAAAAAACTTAACACCCTGTATTTCCAGATCCATGTGTTCCCGTCCTGTATCTAACATTACCTTTTTTAAGGATTTAAAACGGGCGGGGTCATCTGTGGTTGGAAAAACCTTTACTTCTCCCTTTACTCCGTGGGTAGAAGAAATTACACCGACTCTCAACAAATTTTCCATCTGTCTCTCCAAATCATACAAAAGAAACCGGATATAGCTACCCGGCTCATTTCAAGAAATTAAAATGCTTCTTTAAAAGAACAAAAGAAGACCGTCTTCCCGACAGGTCGGCGGTCTTTTATGATTACTGTATTTCTACAGTAACCTTTTTGTCTTCTTTGGAAGCTGCTGCTTTTATGACAGAACGAATCGCTTTTGCAATTCTACCCTGTTTGCCAATAACCTTACCCATATCGGAAGGTGCAACCGTAAGCTCAAGGACAATTTCATCATCCTTTACAGTCTCAGTAACAGCAACCTGATCAGGATTATCAACCAGTGCTCTTGCAATTACTTCTACTAATTCTTTCATATGCTTCACCTCTCACTACTGGATACCGGCGATCTTTAAAAGCTTGCTTACAACTTCTGTTGGCTGAGCACCTGTTGCCAACCACTTTTTAGCGTTCTCTTCGTCAAACTTGATTACGCTTGGTTCT
Organism: Lacrimispora xylanolytica; assembly: GCF_026723765.1. Lineage (NCBI taxonomy): Bacteria > Bacillati > Bacillota > Clostridia > Lachnospirales > Lachnospiraceae > Lacrimispora > Lacrimispora xylanolytica. The sequence continues at coordinate 2,208,647 of NZ_CP113524.1, read as the reverse complement.
GTGGTAGGATCATAGTAACCAATTTCTTCGATAAATCTACCATCTCTGGGAGATCTGGAATCTGCAACTACAATTCTATAAAAAGGAGCCTTTTTCTGACCCATTCTTTTTAATCTCATCTTTACTGCCATTTTGAAATTCACCTCCTTAAATCTATATTTTAAAGCTATATATAGCGAACGCAGGAATCTGCCTTGCTAACTTCTAAGTAATATTAAAACGGTAATTTCAGTTTACCAAGTAATCCGCCTCCATGACGCTTGCCGCCGCCCATCATTCCCGGAAGCTGCTTCATCATCTTCTTCATCTGGTCAAACTGTTTGACGATTCGGTTTACCTCACTGATATCCACTCCGGCACCCTTTGCCACTCGCTGCTTTCTGGAAGCATTCTTCATGAGTTCAGGGGTGGTCCGTTCCTTGGTCGTCATGGAAAGAATAATCGCTTCCACGCGGTCCATGGCTTTTTCGTCAAAATCAACGTCTTTTAATTGTCCCATACCAGGCATCATGCTCATAATACTGGCCATGCCGCCCATATTCTTGATCTGGCTCATCTGATCTAAAAAGTCGTTGTAATCAAACTCTGCTTTCCGGATCTTCTGGGACAACTCTTTTGCCTTTTCTTCATCCACCTGGCTTTCTGCCTTTTCAATGAGAGAAAGAATATCTCCCATACCAAGGATTCTTGACGCCATACGGTCGGGGTAAAACTGTTCCAAATCCGAAAGCTTCTCTCCCATACCTACATAAAGCACCGGCTTACCGGTTACGGCACGGATGGAAAGGGCTGCTCCGCCTCTGGTATCACCATCAAGCTTAGTGACAATAACACCATCAATCCCAATCTTATCATTGAACATTCCAGCAACATTCACTGCGTCCTGTCCAGTCATGGCATCGACCACAAGAATCGTCTGATCTACCTCAATGGCCTCTTTGATTTCAATCAGCTCATTCATCATGTCTTCATCAATATGAAGACGTCCAGCCGTATCAAGAATTACTACATTCTGGTCATTCTTGGATGCTGATGCAATGGCTGCTTTAGCGATATCAACAGGCTTATGGTTTTCACCCATGGAGAATACCGGCACACCCTGCTTTTCTCCGTTGATCTGCAGCTGCTTAATCGCAGCCGGACGATATACGTCACAAGCAACGAGAACAGGTTTTCTGCCTTTTGCCTTTAGCTTACCGGCAATTTTAGCAGTTGTCGTGGTTTTACCGGCACCCTGAAGACCAGCCATTAAAATTACGGTCATATCACTGGCCGGCTTTAACTGGATCTCCGTGGTTTCAGAACCCATTAAGTTGATCAATTCTTCGTTTACAATCTTTATTACCATCTGTCCCGGAGTCAGACTGTTCTGGACATCTTGTCCAATGGCCCGCTCCTGCACAGCGCTGATAAACTGTTTTACAACCTTAAAGCTTACGTCGGCTTCGAGTAAAGCCATCTTAACCTCTTTAAGGGCTGTTTTTACGTCGGCTTCAGACAAACGTCCTTTGCCTCTTAAATTTTTAAATACATTTTGTAATTTATCGGATAAGCTCTCAAAAGCCATCTAACGCCCTCCTAATGAGCTTCCAGCTCAATGATTTCGCCCGATATCTCTTTGATGCGATGGATCAGTTCCATGTCTCTTTTCTCAGAGAATTCTTTGGTCAGGCTCTGGATTTCTCTTGCCAGTTTTTTTGTGCGTTCAAACTTATCTACCAGATGAAGCTTTTCTTCGTAACCTTCCAGAATCTTATTGCACCGCTTAATGAGGTCATGTACCCCCTGGCGGCTGATTCCCTGTTCTTCTGCAATCTCACTTAAAGACAGATCATAAAATACCACATCTTCATAGATATGTCTTTGATGCTCCGTCAAAAGCGCTCCATAGAAATCATACAGAAGTCCCTGTCTTGCAATCTTTTCCATATCATCACCTGTGATATCATACAATAATTTTCGGCAAGTGTCAAGTGTTTTTTCTTTACACCCTGTCATCAGGCACAACGATAATTTACTGCCGAAGAGGAGATGCCAAAAATTTCTTTATAATATAGTAAAGCTTCTCACTGTGGACGATATAGCTTCCATGGCCTTCCCTGGGAAGTATCCTCAAAAAACTGTGACGGATCTTTTTCGCAAGATACCGGGTATGGGATTCTTTTATCATATCCCATTGCCCGGCAAGAATCATAGTTGGTACGGAAATTTTCCCAAGCTCTTTTGCTGTGATCCGGGGCTCTGTCTGAATCATGCGCCTCCTGTGATCAAAGGTCAGCTTTTCTGTCAATGCAAACAGCTTAAGCCACAAGCGTTTCATTCCCCGGGGATCTGAATTGGCTCCGCATAGGATCAGCTTTTTAAAAAGGCCGGGATACCGGATTCCAAGTAAAAGCCCCACAATTCCTCCGTCACTGTAGCCGCAAAAATATGGATTTTTAAGATTCAGCTTCCTGGCAAACTCCGCCACATCCGCTGCCATCTCCTCATAACCAAGTGTTTCCACCCGGCTGCTTTTTCCATGGCACCTTGAATCTAAAAGATAGACGGTATAATCCTGACTTAGCTTATTGGCTGTTTCCCGAAAGATACGATGATCCTGAGCATTGCCATGAACCAGTACAATGGCTGGCCCCCTTCCTGAAACCTCATAATACAGTGTGACTTCGTTTACATCAATATACACAGACAATCTCCTTATCTGGCAGGAACGATCTCAATCCAGTAACCATCAGGATCACTGATAAAATAGATTCCCATGCCGGGATTTTCAAAGCAAATGATTCCCATTTCCTTATGCTTTTTATAGAGCTCCTCGTATTCATCCACATGAAAGGCAAGATGGAATTCACATTCTCCTAAATTGTAAGGTTCCTTCCGTTCTGTCAGATAAGTAAGCTCCAGGGTGAAATCACTTTTACCATCTCCCAGAAATACAAGCTTAAAGGAACCATCTCCTGCGGTTTTTTCCCTCACCGGGGTAAGATCCAGTGCCTCTTTGTAAAATTTTAAGCTTTTTTCCAAATCTAATACATTGAAGTTAAAATGGTTGAATTTAATCATATGATTGATCCTCCTTTTTTAATAAGGGCTGCTGCAAAATGAAGCTCTGATTTTTCTCATCAGCATTCTGCAACAACCCTGTAACTTGGCTATTATTTTGGCATAATCACTTTGTTACCGCCCATATATGGCTGTAACGCTTCCGGAATTCTTACACTTCCATCAGCCTGTAAATTGTTCTCTAAAAATGCGATCAGCATTCTTGGAGGAGCTGCAACTGTATTGTTTAAGGTATGAGCAAAATACTTGTTTCCATCTTCAGCAGAGACTCTGATTTTCAGTCTTCTTGCCTGAGCATCTCCTAAGTTAGAGCAGCTTCCTACCTCAAAGTATTTCTTCTGTCTTGGGGACCAGGCTTCCACATCCACAGATTTTACCTTTAAATCGGCAAGATCGCCAGAGCAGCACTCTAAGGTTCTTACCGGAATATCAAGGGTACGGAATAAGTCAACGGTATTCTGCCACAATTTCTCATACCAATCCATGCTTTCTTCCGGCTTGCAGACTACGATCATCTCCTGCTTTTCGAACTGGTGGATTCGGTATACGCCTCTTTCTTCCAGACCGTGAGCTCCTTTTTCTTTACGGAAGCAGGGAGAATAGCTGGTAAGTGTCTGAGGAAGCTTTGCCTCCGGGAGAATGGTATCAATAAATTTACCAATCATAGAATGCTCGCTGGTACCAATGAGATATAAGTCTTCGCCTTCAATCTTGTACATCATGGCATCCATCTCAGCAAAGCTCATAACACCAGTTACTACCTCACTGCGGATCATGAAAGGAGGAACACAGTAGGTAAATCCACGGTTAATCATAAAGTCTCTTGCATAAGAAATAACAGAGGAATGAAGTCTTGCAATGTCACCCATTAAATAATAAAAACCGTTTCCTGCTACTTTTCTTGCACTGTCAAGGTCAATGCCGTCAAAGCGTTCCATAATGTCAGTATGGTAAGGAATTTCAAATTCAGGAACGACTGGCTCGCCGTAACGCTGAACTTCTACGTTCTCACTGTCATCCTTTCCAATTGGTACACTTGGATCGATGATGTTAGGAATGGTCATCATGATTTTTTTGATTTTTTCCTCAAAATCACGTTCCTTTTCTTCCAGAGATGCCAGATGCTCCGAAGCATCCGTTACTTTTTTCTTAAGCTCTTCTGCTTCCTCTTTCTTGCCCTGTCCCATTAAGGCACCAATCTGTTTGGAAAGTTTGTTTCGTTCTGCTCTTAAAGCATCCCCTTCCTGCTTCGCTGACCGGTTTTGCTCATCCAGTTCGATGACCTCATCCACTAATGGCAGCTTGCTGTCCTGAAACTTCTTTTTCATATTTTCCTTTACAATTTCAGGATTTTCTCTTACAAACTTTAAATCTAACATGGTATTCCTCCTGGTTTCTTTTCAATATTCTTTGCGGAAACAGATCCACATAATAATCTGCCGTTGATTATACTACAAAAAAAGGGCAAAGAAAAGCCCCTTTTCCTAAAAATCCCCTTATTTCATCTCATTATCTGTGTCGAATGAGCAAAGAAAGGAGTTCTTCGAAACAAACTCCGTTTTCAACCGGAACATTTAATTCGTCTGACTTCAAAATACATTCTTTCACAAAATCTGCCGCTTTTCTGACGCCATCTCTTAATGAAGCTCCATGAACAGCATAGGCGGCTATAATACTGGAGAAAACATCTCCCGTTCCAGGCCTTTCATTTCCCACATGCCGGGTTCTTATAAAATGGTGGGTTCCATCCGCTTCCAGAACCACATTCGTCACGAAGCTGCCTTCCTTTACACCCGTAATCACAACGGCATCAGGTCCTAATTCTCTGATTTCTTCCGCCATCTGAATCAGCTCGTTTCGGCGAAAGCCTTCTTTTTGATATTCTCTTCCAGTGAGGATACATGCCTCTGTCAGATTGGGAGTAACGATATTGCCGTATCCCACAAGCTCTTTCATCCGGCTGCACATCTGGGGGGTATAGGTCTGGTACGCTTTTCCGTGATCCCCCATAATAGGGTCAATAATTACTCTGCCTTCCTTTGTTCCAAATTCCTTTATCATATCAATGACGATCTGAATCTGGGCTTCTGAGCCAAGAAATCCGCTGTATATTCCGTCAAAGGTCAAGTGAAGTTTCTTCCATTCCTCGATGTACATGGGCATCTTTTCTGTATAGTCATCAAAAAAATAAGTCGGAAACCCGGTGTGATTGGATAAAATGGAGGTTGGTACCGGACAGCACTGTATCTTTAAAGCGGAAAGTATGGGAATGACCACCGTCAGAGAACAGCGGCCGTATCCGGATAAATCGTTTATCACAGCAATCTTTTTCTGATGTTTTTCTGGTGTCATAAATAGCTCCTATTTGAGTTTTGATAATAACCCTGATTTTGCCAGGGCAGTGCGAAGCGGCATATAAACTGCTACGGATACAATGGTCGAAGTCATTGCGTTAATGGAGGTTGCGGCTATATTATAGACCAGAGACACCTCTGCGGCAGGCTTTCCAAGAATGAGGAGTTTATAGTAATAACCAACCAAAGGGTCAAAAATAACATTGAATAACAGACCTCCCACGGCCGCGATGACTGTCCACATGAAGATATGTTTTCTATCAGAAGTCTCACCAATCTTACCAACTTTATGTGCCAGAAAGCCGGTAATGAGTCCGATGCATAATTTTAATATAAATGTTTTTGGTGCGTAGATAACGTAGACAGGATCAAAAAGATCTCCTATGGTCATTCCAATAGCCCCGCCAAGGCCTCCGTAAAGACCGCCAAGGATAAGAGCACCTAATACACATACTGCATTTCCAAGATGAATAGACGTGGCATCCCCTCCCGGAAGCGTGATTTTAAATTGCAGAAATGTAAATACAACGTAAGACATGGCTGCAAACAGACCGGTAAGCGCTACCTTATGTATTCTGGTATTGGCTCTGTTCATTTCAATTCCTCCCTTGCTGCTTCTGTTGCTCCCTATCTTAGCATGCAAGTGGAGTGATATAAATATCCAGTTTTGATATTTTAAACCATACCACTCATGTTCTTTTTCTGTAATTTTTACGATTTATCGTACTAGACAGACTGCAACGTTTTATGATTCCAATTTAAATGTAAGTAAGTTTTACAGAATACAAAAAAACGCCTTGAACCAGAATCTAAGAGTGTAATGAGACTGGTCAAGACGCGTTTATAAAGTCTGTATGTCAGGCAGGCCATGGAATATCAGCCCCATGTATACCATAATAGATTCCTTAGTCATGAGATTCCACACACACCAGTATCCCGGAATCAAATTCCATCCTTCCAACAGGTCCCGTCAGTTCGTTGCTGATACAGAGGCTGGTTCCGATGGTAATGTCTTTTTTGTAGAGGGGATACTTAAAACCGGTTAGGGTAATGCCTGTGACCTTTTCACTCAAGGGCAGAAAAGAAATATATTTTCCATAAATCTTATCCCCTTCAAACGTGCGGCCATGCTTCGTGACAGTGATCCAGTTCTTTTCGTCTACGATAGCTGCATCTATCCCTTTTTCTAAAGCGAAATAAAGCAAATGAAGGTTCCCCAGGAAGTGATCTAAGCGGCCGCCAGTTGCCCCAAGGAGAATAAGCCTGGTACAGCCAAGGCGGAGTGCTGTATGGATTGCCAGCTCTGTATCCGTTTCATCTTTTTCCGGCTTGTGAATCTCCCAGTCAGCAGGAAGGGACCTGCTTTTAAATTCATTTAAGACCTGTTCATCTGCGGAATCAAAATCTCCTACAATGGCATCTGGTATCAGCTCCAGATGTAAAACAGCATTTAAGCCCCTGTCTACAGCAATGATTTTATCAAAGGTTCTGCCCTTAATAAATTCCCGGGCAAAGCCATGGTCAATCGGGCCTCCAGTAACGATCAATCCTGTAATTTCTTCTTTCACCCTTCATATTCCTCGAATATTTTCAAAAAGTCTCTGGTGTTTGCTGCGGCATCTCCCTTAAAAACGGCTGAGCCTGCAACAAAAACATTAGCACCAGCATCTATCAGTTCCCTCACATTATCACAGGTAACGCCACCGTCCACCTGTATATCTGTATCAAGTCCCCGTTCCTTACAGAGGTTTCTTAAATTCCGGATCTTAGTAAGAGTATAAGGAATGAATTTTTGTCCCCCAAAGCCTGGATTAACTGACATGATGAGAACCATATCGAGCTCAGGAAGGATACAGTCAAGTACGGATAACGGAGTAGCCGGATTAAGGGCAACTCCCACCTTTAGGCCAGCCTCCTTAATCTGATTGACCGTACGGTCCAGATGTGTACAAGCTTCCGCGTGGACACAGATTAAATCTGCACCCGCAGCCCTTATATCGCTGATATAGCGTCCTGGATCCTCTACCATCATATGAACATCAAAAACCCGGTCTGTACAGCTTCTTAAACTGCTTATTACTGGCATTCCAAATGATATACTGGGTACAAATGCCCCATCCATTACATCCAGATGAATATACTGTGCTCCTGCCAAAGACACATCAATTACCTGCTGTCCAAGATTTTTGAAATCCGCAGCTAATATAGAGGGGGCAAGTTTTAACATCGTTAGTATCTCCTTTTCTCTTTCAGTTCCTGATATAACAGCCTGTAATTATCATAGCGATTCTGGCTGATTTTTCCTTCTGATACGGCATCTTTTACGCCGCAGACCTTTTCTCCGATGTGGACACAGCCAAGAAACTTACAATTCTCTTCATAAGCCTCAAACTCCGGAAAATAATCTTTCAGGCAGCCGCACTCCATATCTTCGATGTACATGGAACTAAAGCCAGGGGTGTCCATCATATAGGTATCCCGGCCAATTCCAAATAATTCCGAATGTCTGGTGGTATGCTTTCCTCTTTGTATCTTTTCGCTGATGGTACCTGTCTCCATCTCTGCCTTAGGATATAACAGATTGGTCAGCGTGGATTTTCCCACGCCAGAAGGACCTGCTAACACTGTGGTCTTCCCCTGAACCAGATCTTTAATCTCCCTGATACCCTGTTTCTCACAGGTGCTGGTAAAATACACCGGATAGCCTGCTTTCTCATAAATAGCGGCCAGCTCCATTTGCCTTTCATCGCCTGTAAGATCAATTTTATTAAAGCAGATATTGACAGGAACCTCCTGAACCTCCATCATAACCAGAAAGCGGTCCAGAAGATTTAAATTCGGCTCAGGCTGGGTAACGGAAAACAGCACCAGCGCCTGATCCACATTGGCAACAGAGGGACGAATGAGGGCATTTTTCCTAGGGAGAATCTTATCGATATTTCCTTTCAGCTCTGTTTCATCCAGAACAGAAATATCAACATCATCTCCAACCAGAGGTTTTACGTTCTTATTTCGGAAAATTCCTTTCGCCCTGCATTCATAAAGCTTTCCATCCGCTGCTTGTACGTAGTAAAATCCTGCGATTCCTTTCAATATTTTTCCTGTCATATACAATTCCTTACGATTGGGGAACCGGAACGAATGTGATGGAATAGGAATTGATTACCTCTCCAGTTTCCACATTCACAATTTCTACCGTTCCGCTTGTCACACCATAAGCTCCTTCTAAATTTTTAAATGAAACCGGAAGCATCTGGTCTCCTGTTAAGGTGACTGGTGCCATAAGATCCCGAACCTCATCTCTTCCATTAACATTCTGTCTCAGCTGAATCTTTAAAGTCAGCTGAGTACTTCCTGAACCCGGTCCGATAATATTTTGGAGAGAATAGGATTTGTCAATGGAAGCAAGATATTTGTATTTTGCCTGCTGTGCCGTTCCACTGCTTATTACAAGGTTAACCGCTGAGCCTGACTCTACCTGACTGCCAGCCGCTGCTGACTGGCTGATTACCATTCCCTTAGGGACTGTCTCTGAGACCGCCTCTGACACCGATCCCTCTGTCAGTCCTACATCAGCCAAAAGCTCTGCCGCCAGCTCCTTTGATTGCCCGGCAAGGTTTGGTACCGTTACCGGATTTGTAAGAGCAGGTCCGCTGCTTGCAGTGATGGTTACGGTATCGCCTTCCTTGGCCTCCGTTGGGCTATAGCTTATGACATAGCCATTCTGGATGCTTTCACTGTTTTTTTGCTCAATCTTAACCACCAGCTTCTTCTCTTCTAACAGAGTCTTTGCTGATGCAGCCTCCATTTTTTCAAGCCCTAAGTTGGTCAAATCTATCTTTACATGTTCCGGGCCTTTACTCACGACCACATAAACCGCTGAATATTTGTCAACCACAGTGCCGGAAGACGGATCCTGGGAAACAATATCACCTTCTGCAACAGTATCAGAGTATACGTAATCGCTGGTCTTCATATAGAGACCGCCGTTTTCTTTTAACTTTTGCTCTGCAAGTTCCGTTGTCAGTCCCAGTACACTTGGCATCTTAACACTCTTCTCGCTTAAAGTCTCTTCTGTTGATTCCGTTGCCGTTAATTCCTGTGATTTAGAGGAACCGGAACGGAAAAGACCGCCTACCTTTGCAAATACAACCACCAATACAATTACTATAATAACTGCAACCAAAATACCTGCCGCAGTAAGAAGTTTTTCAATCTTAGGATTTATATCCTCGCCGGAATCCTCTTTTTTGGTTCTTGCTGCTGTCTGTTTGGGATTCTCCCCTCTTTCGGGGCGTCGTTCCCTTCTCTGATCCTTATCCCGCATTCCATGTGGGGCAGAGGGGGCGTCCTGAGAAACCTTTCTGCCGGAACGAATCTGCTCCAGCTCCGGTTTTCCTATGATCACGGTCTGGGAATCATCAATCTGGGGATTTTGCTGAACAAAATCTCCATTGGGATCCACCAGAGCATGGCGTAGATCAGCCACTACCTCCTGCATGCTTCCATAACGGTATTCCGGCTTTTTCTCTGTACATTTGAGAATGATATTTTCAAGTCCTACCGGGATGTCTTCGTTATAATAGCTTGGAGGTGTAATTGGGGTCTCTAAATGAGCCAGGGCTACGGTAACCGTATTCTCTCCCTGGAATGGTACCCGTCCAGCCACCATCTCATACATGGTAATACCCAGTGAATATACATCGCTTCTGACATCACTGTATCCGCCTCTGGCCTGCTCTGGGGATATGTAATGAACCGATCCTACCGCAGTCGCGCTGAGGGTCTGAGATGAGGCTGCCCTGGCAATGCCAAAATCCGCAACCTTTACCTTGCCATCTCTGGCTATAATGATATTCTGAGGCTTAATATCTCTATGAATGATGCCTTGTTCGTGAGCCGCAGCTATACCCTGAGCAACCTGTACGGCAACACCAATGGCTTCTTTTACATCAAGACAGCCCTTTTTTGATATATAATTTTTTAACGTGATTCCTTCGATCAGTTCCATCACAATATAATGGAGATTGTCCTCATCGACGACATCATATATATTCACAATGTTGGGATGAGAAAGGCGGGCTGCCGCCTGTGCTTCCATCTTGAATTTACTGACAAAGCTACCGTCTGAACTGAATTCTTCTTTTAATATTTTTATGGCAACAAGGCGGTTTAATTTATGGCACAGGGCCTTATACACATATGACATACCGCCGGAACCGATTTGTTCCAGTATCTCGTATCTGTCCTGTAAAAATGTGCCAGGTCTTAGAATCATAAGCTTTCCTCCCTGCCAATTTCCGGATTTATGAGAACGACTGCAATATTGTCCTTTCCTCCGTTATCATTGGCGACTGTTATCAATTTCTCTGCCTTCTCCCCCAGTTCCAGCTCTGAACAGATAATTTCTTCCATCTCAGCGTCCTCAAGCATATTGCTGAGTCCGTCAGAACACATAAGTACATAATCTCCCGGCTCAAGGCTGACCTCAAAAAAATCGATCTCAAGCTTTTCTTCCGTACCAACCGCTCTCGTTATAATGTTCTTTTTTTCACGGTAATCCCTGCTTCCCCGTTCCATCTGTCCCAGGGAAACAAGCTCTTCTACGTAGGAGTGGTCTTTTGTAATCTGCTTTAACTGATTCCGGATCAGATAAAGCCTGCTGTCCCCTACATTTGCCACATACATGGAGGAATCTTCAATCACAGCAGCTACCAGTGTTGTGCCCATGCCGTTTAATTCCGCTTTGTCTCTCGACTCCTGGTAGAGCATCTGATTGACTTTTTCGATTCCCTCTCGCAGAAGGGGTATAATTTCAGAGTCTTCGGCCTGTTTTATATGCTCCACCAGATGTTCTGATATATATCTGGACGCATAATCCCCAGCCTTATGACCGCCCATGCCGTCTGCAACCAGAAAAAGGTTGGGCAGGCTGCCCACAGATTCGGCTGAAGCAAAGACATAATCCTGATTGGCATTTCGAACTCTTCCAATATCGGTCATAGCGCAAGCCTTCATCGCTTCGTTCTCCCTTCCGCATTATTCCTTACTGATAAAACTCTTTCTAAGCTGTCCACAGGCACCGTTGATATCCCGTCCCATTTCTCTTCTTATAGTAACATTAATTCCGTTTTTTTCAAGATAATTTTTAAAATCCAGTATGGCCTTCCGGTCTGATTGCACGTAATCCCGTTCTTTTATGGGGTTGACTGGAATCAGGTTTACGTGGCCATTGATTCCTTTTAAAAGATCAGCAAGTGCCTTCGCTTCTTTTAGATTATCATTCACGCCGCTTACCAGACTGTATTCAAAGGTAAGCCTTCTTCCTGTCTTTTCAAAGTACTCCTGGCACGCAGGCAATACTTCTGAAAGAGAATATCGTTTTGCTATTGGCATCAGCGTTTTTCTCACTTCATCATTGGGTGCATGAAGGGAAAGGGCAAGTGTGATCTGAAGGTCCTCATTCGCCAGCTTTTTGATTCCGGGAACGATGCCACACGTTGATACTGTAATGTTTCGCTGACTGATGTTAAGACCGTTCTCATCCGTGAGAAGGCGGATAAAGTCAATGAGATTGTCATAATTATCCATAGGCTCGCCAGACCCCATGACAACTACATTAGAAACTCTCTCCCCTGTCAGCTTTTGAATCCGGTAGATCTGGTCCAGCATTTCTGAGGCGGTTAAATTTCGTTCCAGTCCGTCAAGGGTGGACGCACAAAAACGGCAGCCCATGCGGCAGCCCACCTGAGAAGAAATGCAGACAGAATTTCCATGATTGTATTTCATCAGAACGCTTTCAATGATGTTTCCATCGGAAAGGCTGAATAAGTATTTTCTTGTTCCGTCTATTTGTGAAATTTTTTCATCTACGACCACAAGGGATGTAAATGCTGCTGACTGCAGCAATTTTTCTTTCAGAGATTTGGGAAGGTTGGTCATTTCATCGTAATCAGAAGCCAGCTTTTTATGCATCCATTCATATAACTGCTTTGCCCGAAATGGTTTTTCTCCTAATGATGCCACAAATGAAGTGAGCTTCTCCAAATCCATAGATTTTATATCTGTTTTTTCCATTCTTTTTACCTTTTTACAAATGCCGAAAGGAAAAATCCGTCACAAGGATGGATTCCCGGCAATAACTGTATATATCCTTGCTTTAAGGTCTCAGAAGAAATCCCGTCTCCAAGCTTCCCGGTAAGATCCAAAGGATCAAACGGGAACTCCTTTAAGAACCAGAGGGCATTTTCTTCATTCTCCTGTTTATTAACGGTACATGTACTGAAAACCAGCTTCCCACCTGGCTTTACATAGGACTGGACAACGGAGAGAATCTCTCTTTGGAGAGAAGCCAGCTCTTTTAGGTCCTCTGGCTTTAACCGGTATTTGATATCCGGTTTTCTACCGATGATTCCAAGTCCGGAACAAGGCAGGTCTGCAATCACAATATCTGCCTTCTCTATGGATTCCTGATCCAGAATTAATGCATCCTGAACCTTAGTGCGTATGTTTTTAAATCCGCATCTGTCGATGTTCTGCTGTATTAAGTCCACTTTATAAGCAGTTAAGTCACGGACTTCAACCAGTCCAGTTCCATTTAGCTTATCTGCGATATGAATGCTTTTGCCACCCGGGGCTCCGCAAACATCGATGACATAATCATCCTTCTTAGGATCCGCTGCTTCCCCTACAAAAACGGAGCTTAAATCCTGTACCTGAATCCATCCCTTTTTAAACGCCTCCAGGCTGTCTAAATAATCGTATTTCTCCAGATAAAGAACTGCATCAGAAAGTCCGGATTCTGCTACGATTACCTCCTGTTTCTGTAAGCTTTTTAGTATCTCTTCTCTGGCAGCATTGGCATAATTGCAACGAACCGTGGTCTTTTTGTTCTTTAAAAACGATTCCATCATTGCAACTGCAGTTTCCCTTCCGTATTCCTTCTCCCACATGGATACGATCCACTCAGGCATGGAATAACGTACGGAAGCATTGGGGCAGGAAAGGGTTTCCTTGTTTCTTGAAATATTGCGGAGAACTCCGTTTACAAAGCCTTTTAAGCCGGTAAACTTTCTTTTTACAGAAAGCTTAACGGCTTCGTTGCAAACAGCGGAATCCGGTACCCGGTCCATGTATAAAAGCTGATAGACCGACATCCTCAATATGGTACGGATGACAGGTTTCATCTTTTTTATCTTTGTACTGGAAAAAGAGTCTATGACATAATCAA